>CALMVT010000099.1 GCA_937873175.1 uncultured Acetobacteraceae bacterium
CGCGTTGCCGGACCCGGGCAGCCCGGCCGGCGCGGCGCTGGCGCGGATGCGGGCGGCCGACCGGAGCTTCGACCCGCAGCACTTCCTGGGCGGGGCGGAGGCCGCGTTCCGCTTGATCGTGGGCGCCTTCGCCGCCGGGGACCGGGTGGCGCTGCGCCCGCTGCTGTCCGACGACACCTACCGCAGCTTTGAATCGGCCATCGCGGCGCGGGAAGCGGCGGGGGAAACCCAGCGGAGCGAGATCCGCGGCATCGAGAGCCTGACGATGGAGGACGCCGCGCTGTCCGGCAACCAGGCCGCCATCACGTTGCGCATCGTGTCCGATCAGGTGTCGGAAACGCTGGACCGCGACGGCAAGCCGGTTGCGGGCGCGGACGCGGTGGCGGAGATCACCGACATCTGGACGTTTGAGCGCACGCTGAACCAGCCCGACCCGGCCTGGCGGCTGTCCGCGGCGCGGTCTGGGTAGGTTGTCGCCGGAGGCAGGCATGATCGATTGGAGCCAGTGTTCCGACATTGAGCGTGTTCCCGGCAGGGTATCGGGTGCGTAGGTCATCTGCGGGACCTGGGTTCTAGCCCAAGCGGCGCTCGACAATGCAGATGACGGCTTCACCGCGGAGCAGATTGCGGCAGAGATTTACCACGGGTTGCCGGTCGAGCCGACGCGCCGGGTGATCGAGTTTGGCGAGCGGGCACACGCGCCGCGTCCTGCTTGAGCAGGACACCCTATCCGGCTTACGCCAAACCGCTTGCGAGCCGTGCATTCCGCGGCGTCGCGCTTATGGAACGCGGTCTCTTTCTCCCGTATGCTACAACAGGAGACCAATCCGGTGGCTGACGGTACACTGGAAATGCTGCAAGGGCTCGTCCAGCGCACCCTAGACGAACAGGGGGCAATTCGAAAAGAGAACAACGAGATGCGTTCTCTCCTGCTGGCCCTGGTGGATCAGACGCGCCGTGTCGAGAGGCGCATAGCTGATTTGGAAAGGCGTTTTGCCGATGTGAAAAGGGGCTTGAGCGAAGTCGTATCAGATGTCGAGTTGATGGTGAGGTCCGAGCTGATGGGCCGGATGGGCATCTTCGAGCAGCAAAGCCAAAACCGTTACGACGAACTGGCCCAGCGTGTCACGGCTCTGAAAGCGCGCACCTCCGACTGACCGGCGGTTTCCCCTGCCTGGCGGAAACCGCCGGGCCGGCTTAAGGTAAGCGCCATGCTGCAAGCCCGTCCCCGCGTCGCCTTGTTCGTCACCTGCCTGGTGGACCTGCACCGGCCCACGGTGGGGTTCGCCGCGATCAAGCTGCTGGAGCAAGCGGGGTGCCAGGTCGAGGTGCCGCGCGCCCAGACTTGCTGCGGCCAGCCTGCCTACAACAGCGGCGACCGGGCCACGGCGCGCGACATCGGGCGCGGCGTGCTGGACGCCTTCAGCGGCTATGATTACGTGGTGGTGCCGTCCGGTTCCTGCGGCGGCATGATCAAGCACCATCTGCCGCATCTGTTCGACGACGACCCCAACCTGCGCGCCCGGGCGGAGGCGCTGGGCGGGCGCACCCACGAGCTGATCGGGTTCCTCACGGACGTGATGGGCGTCGACACCGTGGCGGCCAGCTACCCCGGCACCGTCACCTACCATGACAGTTGCTCCGGCCTGCGCGAGATGGGGCTGAAGGCGCAGCCGCGGGCCTTGCTGGCGGGGGTCGCCGGGCTGGAACTGCGGGAAATGGTGGAGCCGGAAGTGTGCTGCGGCTTTGGCGGCACGTTCTGCGTCAAGTATCCGGAGATCTCGACCCGGATGGTATCGGAAAAGGCGAAGGACGTGGCGGCGACCGGAGCGGACACGTTGCTGGCCGGGGATTTGGGCTGCCTGCTGAACATGGCGGGGCGGCTGTCGCGCGAGGGCAGCACCGTCCAGGTCCGCCATGTGGCCGAAGTGCTGGCCGGCATGACGGGCGACGTGCCGCCGATCGGCCAGGCGCGCGCGGCCGGAAAGGGCCGGGCGGCGTAATCAGCCGCCCATCGTGCAGCCGGACACGGCGGCGGGGCGGGCCTGCCCGGCCGGGATGGTCCGCAGCCGTCGGTACAGGTCCCACGGTCCCATGGACTCGCCCGGCGTTTTGACCTGGAACAGGTGCATCGGGTGGGTCACGCTGCCGTTGGCGAGCACCGTGCTGCGGCCGAACAGCGCGTCCTCCGCCGGCAGGCGCTTCATCGCGGCGATCACCGCCCGGCCGTCGCCGGGGTCCGCGCCGGCCGCCACGGCACGCAGCAAATGCGACACGGCGGAGAACACGCCGGCATGCACCATGGTGGGCGCGATGCCGCGGTTGCGCGGGCTGATCGCGGCGGCAAAGGCCCGGGTGCCGGGGTCGAGGTCCCAATAGAACGGCTCCGTCACCAAAAGGCCCTGTGCGTCAGCCAAGCCGACCGCGTGCACGTTGGTCACGAGGCACAGGAGGCTGGCCAAATGCTGCCCGCCGCGGGCGATGCCGAACTCGGCGGCTTGCTTTACCAAGGTCTCGAAGGGGGCGCCGGTGCAGGCGAGGCCGATCACCTTCGCCCCGCTGGCCCGCGCTTGCAGCAAGAGAGCGGAGAAGTCCTGCATTTCGCCCGCGAACTTGGCCGATCCCAGTATGCGCCCGCCTCCGGCCTCCACCACGGCGGTCACGTCGCGTTGCAGGGCGTGGCCGAAGGCGTAGTCGGCGGTGAGAAAGAACCACGTGTCGCCGCCCTCCGCGAGTAGCGCTGCGGCGGTGCCGGACGCGAGCGCCGCCGTGTCATAGGTCCATTGTAGATGGTTCGGACCGCAGGCCGAGCCGGTCAGCGTGGCGGCGCCGGCGCCGCTGAACAGGGCGACCCGGTTGCGGTCGCGCGCCACCCCGGCCACGGCCAGGGCGGTGGCCGAGTTCGGCACGTCGAGGATCGCGTACACGCCATCCCGGTCGAACCAGGCCCGCGCCAGCCCGGCGCCGACGTCCGGGCGGTCCCCCATGTCCGCCGCCAAAACCTCCACCGCAAGATCCGGCCGGGCTTCGGCGGCCATGCGGGCGGCGACCACCGAGCCGTTGCCGGCGCCGTCCGCCGCCGGGCCGGACAAGGTGGTGAGCACGCCGATGCGCACCGGCCGGGGCTGCGCGCCCGCACGGCGGGACAGGCCGGCAAGGGTGGCAGCGGCGAGGACGGTTCGGCGGGGCAGGGGCACCATGGCGCGTTGTCTGCCAGGGCGGCTCCCGTCCGTCCACCGCGCGGGGCTGGCGCATGGCCGTGGGCGCGCTAGATTACAGAACAATGCACCGCCACGCCGCCGCGTGGCCCGGGAGACGCCCCATGCTGACCACCTCGCCCGAGTTCAAGGCCAACGCGCATCACGCCTTGGCCGATGCCGGGCTGCAAAAGGCGCTGGCGTTCAGCAAGCCGCAGTTCATGGCCCGGCGCACCGCCGCCGTCGCCAACCTGCCGGAGTTCGAGCGCCTGCGCGACATCGGGCGGGATATCAAGAACCACGCGCTGGCCAACCTCGATTTCTACCTGGAAACCTTTGAAGCCAACGTGCAGCGCGCTGGCGGCCGTGTGCATTGGTGCAGCACCGCCGAGGACGCCCGCAACGCCGTTCTGGACATCTGCCGCAACGCGGGCGCGCGGACGGTGACCAAAGGAAAATCGATGATCTCCGAGGAATTGGGCATTAACGCCCACCTGGAGGCCCATGGCATAGCGCCCATCGAGACGGATTTGGGCGAGTATATCATCCAGCTCCGCCAGGAAACGCCGAGCCATATCATCGCCCCTGCCTTCCACCTGAACCGGGAGGATTGGGAAGCGCAGTTCCGCCTGTCCCACACCGACTTGCCGGCGGACCGGGTGTTCGCGGAGCGGCGCGACATCCTGACGGAAGCGCGCACCAAGCTGCGGCAGCGGTTCCTGGCCGCGGACGTGGGCATCACGGGCGCCAACTTCCTGATTGCCGAAACCGGCAGCAGCGTGATCGTGACCAACGAAGGCAACGGCGACCTGACGCAGACGCTGCCGCGGGTGCACATCGCGCTCGCTTCCATCGAGAAGGTGGTGCCGACGCTGGAGGACGCGACGAGCCTGCTGCGCATCCTGGCGCGGTCGGCCACCGGGCAGGATTTCTCGGTTTATACCACGTTCAGCACCGGCGGGCGACGGCCCGGCGACCTGGACGGGCCGCAGGAATACCACGTCGTGCTGGTGGACGCCGGGCGGTCGGCGATGATGGGGACCGAGTTCCAAGAGATGCTGCGCTGCATCCGCTGCGCCGCCTGCATGAACCATTGCCCGGTTTACGGCGCGGTGGGCGGGCACGCCTACGGCTGGGTGTATCCGGGACCCATGGGCAGCGTGCTGACGCCCTCCTTGATCGGCGTGGACAAGGCGGGGCACCTGCCCAACGCCAGCACCTTCTGCGGCAAGTGCGAAAGCGTCTGCCCCGTGAAGATCCCGCTGCCCAAGATGATGCGCCATTGGCGGGAACGCGAGTTCGAGCGGCATCTGCAGCCCGGCGGCATCCGCAGTAACCTGGCGCTTTGGGCGTATTTCGCCCGGCGCCCGGCGCTGTATCGCCTTGTGGCCCGGGCGGGCGCGGTGGCGCTCGGCCTCCTGGGACGCCGCCGGGGACGGTTCGCGCGCCTGCCTCTTGCCGGCGGCTGGACGGAGGGCCGGGACCTGCCGGCGCCCGAGGGGGACACCTTTTTCGCCCGTTATGCCCGCGAGCAGCGGGCCGCCCCTTGATGACCAAGGAGGCGATCCTCGGCGCAATCCGCCGCGGGCTGAAGCGCGGGCCGCTGCCGGGCGACCAGGCTGCGATGCTGCATGCCCGCATGGCGCGGCCGCCGCGGCACCTGACGCCCGCGCGCAGCCAGGTGCCGCGACCCGATCAGATCGCCCTCCTGGTCCGCAACATCGAAAAGGAGTTCGGCACTGTTTCCCGCGTGCCCGGCGGCGACGAGGTGCCGGAAGCGGTGGCGGAATACCTCGCCGGGCAGAACCTGCCGTCGAACCTGGTCATGGCGCCGCATCCGGAACTGCGCGCCCTCCCGTGGTCCGCCCGCCCGCTGCTGGTGATTCGCGAGGGCCGGGCGGAGGGGACGGACCTGGTGAGCTTGCAGCACGGCTTTGCCGGCATCGCCGAAACCGGCACCCTGATGCTGCCCTCCGCGCCGGAGCGTCCGACCACGCTCAACCTGCTGGCCGACACGGCTGTGGTGGTGCTGCGCGCGAGCCGGGTAGTGGGGGCGTATGAGGACGCTTGGGACCTGCTGCGCCGGGAGCGGCAGGACGCCGTGACCGGCGGCTTCATGCCGCGCAACGTCATGCTCGTCACCGGCCCGTCCCGCTCCGCCGACATCGAGCAAACGCTGGAGCTTGGCGCGCACGGCCCGCGCCGGCTGCATGTGGTGCTGATCGACGACGATCCGGCCGCACGCGCCGCCTGATGCCCGCGCCGCGCCGCCAGGGCCTGTCCGAGCAGGACCGCGCCACCTGGGCGCTGTATGTCCGCCATGTCCTGCCCAGGGCCGGCGTTGCCGTGCCGGACGCCCCGGCGGAGCCGCCCCCGCCGTCCCCAACCGCGCCGCGTCCCGCCGCGCTCGTGGTCTTGCCGACCGTGCAGCGGCTGACCCCGGTGATGATCGGCCATCACCCGCCCGGCGTGGACAACGCTACCTGGACCCGCTTCCGCACCGGCAAGCTCTCGGCATCCCGCACCCTGGACCTGCATGGGCGCACGGCGCAGCGGGCGTTCGCCGCCTTGCAGGACTTTCTGGGCAGCGCCCATGCGGAGAAACTGCGCTGCGTCGAGGTGATCACTGGGCGGGGCAGCGGGGAAACCGGCGGCGTAATCCGGCGCGAGTTCCCGATGTGGCTGAACCGGCCGGAGCTGCGCCCGCTGGTGCTGGCGGCGGCGCATCCGCATGCGGCCAACCCGGGGTCGGTGCGGCTGCTGCTGCGCCGGGTGCGGAAATAGGGAGCGGGCGGCGGGGGGACGCATTATCGTGGGCCGGACGGAGTGTTGCCGATGAGCCAGATGCTGCGGGAAGCGATGACGCCCGAGGAGTTCCTTGCTTGGGAAGCCAAGCAGGAGCTGAAATGGGAGTTCGGCGGTTTCCAGCCGGTCGCGATGGTGGGCGCCACGCTCGTCCATGTGGCAATCCAGGGCAACATCATCACCGCCTTGAACAATCGCCTGCGTGGCGAGCCGTGTCGGCCCTTTGGCTAGGATGCGAAAGTCCAGATCGGTCCGAAGTATCGCTACCCTGATGCCTTGGTATCCTGCATGCCGATCATCCCGGGCGTCACGGTGGCCGCCGATCCTGTGGTGATTTTCGAGATCATGTCTGAAAGCACCGCCCAGGTTGACCGAACGACGAAGCTGACCGAATACTGCTCGCTGTTCTCGATGCGGCACTATGTCACGCTCGAACAAGATCAAGCCCTTGCCACCGTCGTCAGCCGCACCGAAACCGGCCGGAAGCAAAAGGTGCTGGGCGCCAATGGCGTGCTTCTCGTGCCGGAGATCGGGGTGGAGGTTTCCGTGGCGGAGCTTTACGACGGATTGAACCTCGTTCCCCTGGACCTGTAGGCGGGGTCGTCCGTTCGGGTGGCCGAACAAGTCTGTTGCGGGCAGCGGGGGAGCGCGCTGTCGTGGACCTGAGCCGGAGGAGACGCAACCAATGAGCCAGGTGCGGCGCAGGACGATGACGCCTGATGAGTTCCTCGCTTGGGAAGCCAACCAAGAGCTGAAGTGGGAGTTCAACGGCTTCGAGCCAGTCGCGATGACGGGCGGCACGGACGCCCACGCGGCGATCCAGGCCAACGTCATCATCGCGCTGGGAAATCGCTTGCGCGGCAAGCCGTGCTACGTCCGCGGCTCCGAGATCAAGGTGCGGACCGGGCTGGGATACCGTTACCCCGACGCTTTCGTGTCCTGCACACCGGTCGCCCGCGACGCCACTGTGACCGCCGAACCCGTGGTGATCTTCGAGGTAATGTCTGAAAGCACCAGCAGGACCGACCGGACGACCAAGCTTCTGGAATACCGCTCGCTGCCTTCGGTGCTGCGCTACGTCATGCTCGAACAGGACCAGGCGGTCGCCACGGTGTTCACCCGCGTCGAGACCGGCTGGGGCCTGGAAAGGCTGGGCGCCGGCGACGTGCTCCTGATGCCGGAGATTGAAGTGGAGGTCCCGATGTCGGAGCTTTACGACGGGCTGGACCTCGCATCCCCGGATTTCTAAGGCAACCTCACCCGTTCGGGCGCAGCACCACCTTGGTGCACTTGTCCTTCTTGTCACGGAACGTCTTGTAAAGCTCCGGCCCGTCTTCCAGGCTGTTGGCCCGATGCGAGATGATGAAGGACGGGTCGATCTCGCCTTTCTCGATCCGTTCCAGCAGCGGCTTCATGTAGCGCTGCATGTGGGTTTGCCCGGTTTTCATGGTCAGGCCCTTTTGCATGAAGGCGCCCATGTTGATCGGACCCGTGGGACCCGCGAATACACCTGGCAGGGACACGATGCCGCCGGGCCGGCAGGCCAGGATCGCCTGGTTCAGCGCGAAAGGACGCTCCAGGCTGACGGTATGGCTCATCACGCTGGAGATGGCGCCCGCGATGGTGCTTGCGCCGTGGCTTTCCAGGCCCACCGCCTCGATCACCGCATCCGGACCCTGGCCGTGCGTCATTTCCAGGATCTTGGCCTGCAGGTCGCCGTCGGCGTAGTCGATGGTTTCGGCGCCGGCTTCCCGGGCGAGGGCCAGGCGCTCCGGAATCGTGTCGATGGCGATGACCCGCTTGGCGCCCAGCATGAAGCAGGACTTCACCGCCAGCACGCCGACGGGGCCGCAGCCCCACACGGCAATAGTGTCCTCCGGCGTGATTTCGCAATGCTCGGCCGCCATAAAGGCGGTCGGGAAGATGTCGGACAGGAACAGCACCTGCTCGTCCGTCAGGCTGTCCGGCACTTTGATCGGCCCCACGTCGGCGTAGGGCACGCGGACATACTGCGCCTGGCCGCCGGGGAAGCCGCCGGTGATGTGGGAGTAGCCGAACAGACCGGCCAGCGGGTAGCCGTACACCTTGGCCTGCATCTCGCCGTTGGGGTTGGTGCGCTCGCAGGCCGACCAGTTGCCCCATTTGCATTGCCGGCACTCGCCGCAGCAGATGGTGAACGGCACCACCACGCGGTCGCCGATCTTGAGCTTGTTGTTCTCCTTGCCGACCTCCACGACCTCGCCCATGCACTCATGGCCGAGCACGTCGCCCTGTTCCATGGTCGGCACGAAGCCGCCCATGAGGTGCAGGTCGGAGCCGCAGATGGCGCAGGCGGAAACCTTGATGATGGCGTCGCGGCCGTCCTGGATGGTAGGGTCCGGTACGGTCTCGCAGCGTATGTCTTCCTTGCCGTTCCAGATCAGTGCGCGCATAGGCGGGAGTCCTCGAAATGATTCGAGGACAACACGGCAGGCCCGCGCGGGATGCCGCGGGTTCGGTGAACATCGCGTGACCGCCGTGGCGTTCGCGCGCCGCTTCACCGGCGCGGCGCGGCATCCGGCGGCAAGGGCCTTTGGCAGTCGATGGGCGCCGCGGCACCTGCGGGCGCCCCGGGCACGCCCGCCGGCGCGGCGGTGCTGGAATATGCGCAATCCCGCACCGTACCGTCGTCCCGGAACGCCACAGCCAGGCTGACGGCCTGCGGGTCCGCCCGCAGTGCCTCCGCGCCCGCGCCCGCAAGGCCGAGGCCGGAGCCGATCAGGCCCACATAAGGCACGAACGCGCCCGCCACCCCGGACGCGGCCGTCACCCCGCTCATCCAGCCGCGGTTCCCCGGGTCGCCGGTCCGCGCTTCGTAAACCCAGGCTTCGCCGTTTGCGCTCCGCTCCGTGCGGCTGGGCTGCCCCAGGGCGGCGAACACGTCGGCGCGGGTGGAATGGCCGACCACGACGGTTCCCACCTTGCCGGGGTCCAAGATCGCGTAGGGCGTGGCGCGCGGGGCGCAGGCG
>CALMVT010000100.1 GCA_937873175.1 uncultured Acetobacteraceae bacterium
CCAGCCAGGACATTTCTATCAGTGAGAGAAGCGACATCTTCATCCGTGACTTACAGCAGGTGGTTCATAGGCAGCACTTGTGCGGACATTCACGGCAAGCGCCCGAGCGCTGCCCGCTGGACGGCCGATGTCTGTCCTCAGCTCACGCTGCCTGTGCCAATGCCGTGCGATTTCAACGCCCTGGCACCCTTGCGCCTCTCCAACGTGGTAACAAAAATGTTACTGAAAGCGTGTTGAAGAGCGATTTGGGCCAAACTACCTGGCTGCCCGTCGAGGCCTGAGGGATCGACGCAAAACCGTTACAACGACCTATGAACCATGTTGCTTCAGGAGGATATGGTGATGAGGACCTACGACTTTGCGCCCCTGTTTCGCTCCACGGTCGGCTTTGACCGACTGTTTGACATGATCGACAGCAGTGTCCGCCCAGACTGGCCGCCTTACAACATCGAGAAGAACGGCGAGAACCAGTATCGTATTACCATGGCCATTGCGGGGTTCGGGCCAAACGAGATCGAGCTCGTCCAACAGGGCAATACTCTGCACATCACGGGGCAGAAGAAGACCGAGCCAGAGCAGCAGGAGATGCTGCATCGGGGCCTGGCGTCCCGCAGCTTCAAGCAGACCTTCAATCTGGCCGATCACGTGAAGGTCGCCTCAGCTGACCTGGAGAATGGGCTGCTTTTGGTCGATTTGGTTCGCGAGATACCCGAGCAGTTGAAGCCTCGCCGGATCGAACTCGGCTCCCGTGCTGCGACCCTCACGGGGCAGGACAACCAGCAGAAGCTCGTCCAGGAAAACGCGGCCGAACGGCAGGCGGCCTGACGCGGAGCGGCACGATCGACAATCTCAGCCTCCCGGCAAACGCCGGGAGGCTCCTGGCCGAAGAGATTGGAAATGCACGGAAGGCAAACCACAGATATCAGTTTGTTCAATAACATTTCGCATCCGGAACTCGCACCAGCCGAGAGTTCGCAACGCCTTGCAACAGGCTTCATGCATCCCGATGAGGTGGTGGGCAACCTTCAGCTAACGCACGCTGAAAAGCGCGAGATCCTTGCTTCCTGGGCATCCGACATGCGTGCAGTTCCGGATGTGCCGGCGCTCCGTCAGTTGGACGATGGCGCAGTTGTCCGCATCGACGACGTCCTGCAGGCGTTGAAGTCCCTTAACGAAGACGAAGCTTCTGAGCACACAACGTTTGATCCTTCTCGGTCGTTCGCAGACCGGCGCATTCGCCTGCCGCTTCGGTTGAAATTGCCTCTGCAGCGGGGCTGGCCTGACGACGACGACGATCCTCCGCCGTGTCCGGCAACGATCGCTGGGCCGCTTGGCGGTCCTCTATCCGGTGGAGAGACCGCCGATCCGGGCTTGGCGTTGGCTACGTGATAATTGCTGCCCGCATGCCCGGTCGCGGAACCTGCGATAGCCTTGGGCGGTGCTGACAAGACCCCATTGAGTGGTCCGGGCAAAAGCCGAGAACAGCAGCAGGTGGCGCATGCTGTAGCGCTGGCCTTGGGCACGGCGCGGGTCGGGCACCGCGGCGAGGGCGGCAAGCAGGGCAGCGAACGGCACCGGGCGCCCTCACAAAGCGGGAAGGTCGCCTCTATACAACCGCTACGTCATCCCGCCTGTCGGATAGCGTCCGTCAACGTGGTGGAAATCGGGTGTAGGTTTGGGTGGCCGTGG
>CALMVT010000101.1 GCA_937873175.1 uncultured Acetobacteraceae bacterium
GTGGGCCCGCATCCTGCCCTAACCGCGCCAGCCTTCCACGATCTTGCATGCTCTCGCCGGCGTGCGCTCCGTCATCGGCACCGCTGCGCGCCGTGGCGTCGGCGCCTACCAGGCCATCCAGCGAACTCTACGCGGGCAGGCCATCACCTACCCGGGTTGGGCAGAGACAATTTTTTGAGTGGTACAGCATAGCAGTCTTGAAGAACTATCAATGCAACGGTATCAATCCTCAGCACTATAGAGACGCTCCAGGGGAAGGTGCTGCTTGATGAAAACTGACTTCATGACGATATAGCTGAAATACTTCTCGATCCCAATTTCCGCTATCAAAACGCGTTCCATTGTTTCCCGATAATCGGGGATGCTCCGTGCGACAAACTTCAGGAGATAGTCGTAGCCGCCGCTGACTTGGTAACACTCGATCACCTCCTCCACTTTGCCGATCGCCGTCTCGAACCGGGCGAAATCGCCGATGCGATGATCGGCCAAAGTGATTTCCGTGAAGATCGTCAGCGCGCTGCCGAGCTTCTGCAAATGGATGTGCGCGCCATAGCCCAGGATGTAGCCTGCCTTCTCCAGCCGCTTCACCCGCATCAGACAGGGGCTGGCCGACAAGCCGACCGCGTCCGCCAGCTTCACGTTCGTAACCCGCCCGTTCTTCTGCAGGTGCGCCAAAATTCGCAGGTCGATGCGGTCCAGGCGGGGCAGCAGCCGCGGCACCCGAGGATTAGCCGAAAGCCTGGCTTGCCAGGGCGAACATCTCGGCATGCTGCGGTGCTGGAACGTCGGAGCCACGAACCATGCGGATCACGGACCCAGCATCGTCGAGGCCGAGCTCCAGCAGCCAAGGGCTGAGTCCGCAGGATTTCGGGATGTCGATGCGCATGAACTGCCCAGTCCGCTGGCCGAGCATGTGCGCGATCATGGCGCGCGCACCGTCCAGGCCAGGGGCGATCACGGGACCGACGACTTGCCCGCGGCCGAACCGGCGCACCAGCGCGAAGCCGGCCAACGCGCCACCCCGAGCCAGCGCGATGCCGCCAGGCATCTGCAGCAGTGCCGCCAGGAGCGGGGTCCGGTCCATCCCGACGGCATCCCGGTCGAGCGCGAGGAGGCCGGGAAGGTCGGTGCGCGTCACGGGCCGCAGGTGCATGCCCTCCGGCAACGGCAGCAGGCCGGGCTGCGACACCGCACCCTGATGCTGCACCACCGTGCCGGTCGGCTCGAACCCCATCCCCGAGTAGAGCTTCAGGCCGGCCCGAGTGGCGTGCAACGCCAGGCTGCGGCCTTCCAGGCGCTCCATCAAGGCCAGCATCATGCGCCGTCCCATGCCTTGGCCTTGCAATGCCTCTGCCACGGCGATCAGGCCCATGGTCGCCCAATCGTCGCCATATCGCCAGCACAGCGCGGTACCTGCCAACCGTCCGCCCTGTTCCACGACGACGCCTTGGCCCAGGGACTGCATCAGTGCCCAGTCCTCCCGTCGATGCGGCCAACCGAACGAGGCGGTCAGGGCCTGCGCGTCGGAAACGTCCGCAGCGGTGATCGGCCGTAACGTGGTCGTGGGTTCCATGGCTACATCATGCCCGGGGCGACGAGGTCCGTGCCGTCCACCAGGCGGCTGTAGCGGAAGGGCGTGGGATCCGCGCTGGGCGGGTCACCGGCCACCAGGTCGGCCGCCAGTTGCCCTGCGCCCGGCGCGATGCCGAAACCATGGCCGCTGAACCCGGCCGCCAGAAAGAAGCCTGGCAAGCGGTCCACCGCCGAGATTACCGGCAACGAGTCCGGCGTCATGTCGATCCAACCGGCCCAAAGACCGCCGATACCCAAGCCGCTCAGCGCTGGGTAAGCCGCTTTCAGCTTCGCCAGCGCCGGGGCGGCAACCGCCCGGTTGGGCGGCGGGGCGTAGATGCGGTGGCGTTCCATCGGTGTCGGCGCGTCGAACGACCATTTTCGGGTCATCGCCTCCGGCCCGGTGACCAGGCTGCGGCCGACTCCGACTGTCAAGCTGGCGCGGCGGCTCTGGAAAGTGGGCCAGAACTGCCGCGCATAACGCACGCCTTGCGGCGTGACCTCCAGCTGCCCGCGGTTCTGCGCGGCCACGATGTAGCTGCCATCCAGGCGGCGGCTGATGGTGAAGTCAGGCGTGACCAGCCCGCCGGGCGTCACCTCCGGGCCCGGTGTGGTCGCGAACACGGTAGAGCGGATGCCGGCTTGCGGCAGGTCGATACCGTGCCGACGACAGAACATGCTGGCCCAGGCACCGCCGGCGCACAACACGGCGTCAGCCGCGATCCGGCCACGCTCCGTGATCACCCCGGCGATGCGTCCGCCCACGATGTCGAGCCCGCGTACCGCACACTCTTGCAGCACAGTTACGCCGCGGGCGCGCGCCGCGTCCGCCAACGCCGGGGCGGCCAGCGCCGGTTCCGCGCGGCCGTCCGTGGGCGCATGAATGCCGCCGATCCACTCCTGCTCATTGCCGGGCGTCAACGCCTTGGTCTGGGCCGGGGTCAGCACCTGGTTGCGCACCTGGAACTCGCGTGCCATGTCGATCCAGGCGGACCAGGTCGCCAACTCCGCCTCGCTTTTGGTCGCATAGACCAGGCCGGTGCGGCGGAAGCCGAGTTCAGCTTCCCCCGACAGCGCGTCCCACAGCTGCATGCTGAGCAGTTGCAGCGGCAATTCCCGCCGATCGCGATTCTGTGTGCGGCACCAGCCCCAATTCCGGCTGCTCTGCTCGCCGCCGATGCGGCCCTTTTCGACCAGAGCCACCGATTTGCCCTTCTTGGCCAGGAAGTATGCGGCGGCAGCACCAGCGATGCCGCCCCCCACCACCACGGCATCCACACGTGCCGGAAGATGAGCGTCGCTGGCGGCGGTCTGGAGTTCTGACAACATGGGACACAGCTATAGCTGTTTGTGGCCACTTCAGTTTCTGAATTGCGCGTCGAAAACGGCATGATCTCCTGTCACGCTGGCACAAAACAGCAGATTCGACTGCGCCTGCCATCTTAGCCTTCGCCCATGCTTCGACCCAAGTACATCACCTTCGATTGCTACGGCACGCTCAGCCGGCCGCTTTTCCCCGACATGGCACGCGAGATCTATGCCGGCCGTGTGTCGGCCGACGCCATGGACCGGTTCGTCCAGGACTTCGCCGCCTATCGGCTCGACGAGGTGCTGGGTGCCTGGAAGCCGTATCGCGACGTAATCGTGAACGCGATCGAGCGCGTTTGCCGCAAGCACAGTGTGACTTTTGATGAGGTAGAGGCGGAACGCTTTTACGAAGCCGTTCCGCATTGGGCGCCGCATCCGGACGTGCCGGAGGCTTTGAAGATCGTCGCAAAGGAGTTCCCGCTGGTCGGCCTGACGAACGCGATGGATTCGCAGATCACGGCAAACGTCGCCCAATACCAAGCGCCCTTCCATGCCGTGATCACGGCCGAGCAGGTGCAGTCCTACAAGCCGCGCTTGAAGGGGTTCGAGGCGATGATGGACCAGCTTGGCGCACGGCCAGAGGAGTTGCTGCACGTCTCCTCTTCGTTCCGCTACGACCTGATGCCGGCCTACGATTTGGGCATCAGGATGAAGGCCTGGGTGAACCGGCGGCATGAGCCGCCGAACCCGTTCTACGAATACCATGAGATCGCCGACATCGGCGGCTTGCCTGGCCTGTTGGGCTTATGAAGCTCGTCTCCTATTGGGGCGACACGGCCGCCGCCTTCGCCGGTGCCGAGGCCGGCCCGGTCGAGGGCACGGTGGATGTCGCGGTCGTGGGCGGCGGCTTCACTGGCCTGTCCGCGGCCCTAGCCTTGGCCCAGCGTGGGGCGAGCGTCGCAGTGCTTGAGGTGGGCAGGGTTGCCGGCGAAGCGTCGGGCCGCAACGGCGGCCATGTCAACAACGGCACTGCGGTTGATTTCGGCAGCCTAGTCGCCCGGCTCGGCTTGCCGGCGGCGCGTACACTGTATCACGCCTACGACGCGGCCGTGGACACGGTGGAACGCATCGTGCGTGAGCAGCAGATCCAGTGCGATTTCCACCGTTGCGGCAAGATCAAGCTGGCTGCCAAGCCTGAGCACTACGAGAAGCTCGCCCGTTCCTACGAGCTGCTGCACGCCGAGGCGGACCCGGACACGGCGCTGGTGCCGCCCGCGCGCATCCGCGACGAGGTCGGGTCCGGTCGTTTTTACGGCGGGCTGGTGCACGCGAAAAGTGCGCAGATGCACATGGGCCGCTTCGGTGCCGGGCTGGCGGATGCGGCGTGGCGCGCCGGTGCCCGCATCCACGAGAGCGCCGCCGTCACCGGCCTGCACCGGCTGGGCAGGGCCGGCCATCGCATCGTGACAGCGAAGGGCACGCTCACGGCCAAGCAGGTGTTGGTCGTGACCGGCGCCAGCATGAAGGGGCCGTTCGGCTATGTCCGCCGGCGCGTCATCCCGATTGGCAGCTTCATCGTCGCAACCGAGCCGCTGGATCCGGCGCAGCTCGACTCCATCATGCCGACCCGTCGCAACGCGACGACAACCAAGAACATCGGCCACTACTTCCGCATTTCGCCCGACGGCCGGCTGATCTGGGGCGGCCGCGCCCGCTTCGCGCTGTCCAACCCAGCCTCCGACGTGAAAAGCGGGCGCGTTCTGGAATGGGCGCTGCACGAGACTTTCCCGCAGCTTGGCCGCCCGCGGATCGATTACTGCTGGGGCGGCGTGGTGGACCTGACGGCCGACCGGCTGCCGCGGGCCGGGGAGCAGGATGGGCTGTTCTACGCCATGGGCTTCAGTGGCCACGGCACGCAGATGTCGGTGCACATGGGCCAGGCGATGGCGGCAATGCTGGCAGGCGAAGCCTCGGCCAACCCGTTCCGCGGCATGCCCTGGAAGCCGATCCCCGGCCATTTCGGTCCGCCCTGGTTCATGCCCTTCGTCGGTGCCTGGTATCGCCTGCAAGATGTTTTGCATTGATCACTTCCACCAAGGAGACGCCCGTGTCGCTTCCGAACTCATTGAGCCGCCGCGATGCCGCGGTCCTGATGCATCCGCAATCCGACTGGCGTGCGCACCAGGAGCAAGGCGCCCTGGTCGTTGCCCGTGGTGAAGGCGTGCAGGTGTTCGACGAGGACGACAAAGGCTACATCGAAGGCTTGGCCGGCCTGTGGTGTACCTCGCTCGGCTTCAGCGAGCCTCGGCTGGTCGAGGCGGCGCGGCGCCAGATGTCGGTGCTGCCCTATGACCACGTGTACGGCCACCAGACGCACGGCCCGGCCGTCGAGTTGTCGGAACGCCTGCTGGCCCTGGCTCCCCCCCAGATGTCCAAGGTGTTCTTCGCCTGCTCCGGATCGGAAGCGAACGACACCATTGTGCGCATGGTCTGGTACTACAACAACGCGCTGGGCCGCCCACGCAAAAAGAAGATGATCTCCCGCCAGCGGGCGTTCCACGGCTCCACCTGCGTGTCCGGCAGCCTGACCGGCCTGCCGCACCTGCAGGCGGACTTCGACCTGCCGTTGCCCGGCTTCCTGCACGTCGGCACCCCACATCATTACCGCAACGCCCGCCCGGGCGAGTCGGAGGAGGATTTCGCCACCCGCCTCGCGGACGAGCTGGAACAGGTGATCCTGGCCGAGGGTGGGGCCGAGTGCTGCGCCGCCTTTATTGCGGAGCCGGTGATGGGCGCAGGCGGCGTGGTCGTGCCGCCCCGCACCTATTTCGAGAAGATCAAGCCGGTGCTGGACCGCTACGACATGCTGCTGATTGCCGACGAGGTAATCTGTGGTTTCGGTCGGACAGGCAACATGTGGGGGTCGGAGACCTTCAACATGGTGCCGGACTTCATGACGGTGGCAAAGGCATTGTCTTCGGCCTACTTGCCCATCTCCGCCGTGATGACGACGGACAAGGTGTACGAGGTCCTAGCCGACAATTCCCGGAAGCGTGGCTTCTTTGGGCACGGCTTCACCTACTCGGCGCATCCCGTGTCGGCTGCGGTCGCGCTGGAGACCCTGAAGATCTACGAGGAGCGCGACATGCTGGGCCATGTGCGAAGTGTGGCGCCCGCATTCCAGGCTGCGCTGCGGCGGTTCGCCGGGCACGACCTTGTCGGTGAGGCGCGGGGCGTGGGCTTGGTTGGCGCGATCGAGGTTGTGGCAGACAAGGCGACCAAGCAGCCGTTCGACCCGTCGGAGAAGGTCGGCGCCCGCATTGCCAAGGCAGCGCGGCGGCACGGCCTGGTCACCCGCGCCATGGGAGACAGCCTTGGGTTCTCGCCACCGCTGATCATCACGCAGGCCGAGATCGCGGAAATGTTCGCCCGCTTCAGCCGTGCGTTGGACGAGGTGGCGACCGAGATGCAGTCGGCAAGAGCGGCTTGATTGACAAGTTCGGACCCAGGTCCGCCGTCCCGATTTGGCGGACCCGGCGATCACAGGGGTTGGTCAAAAAGGCAGAACCATATTTTCTAAACTGGACACGGTTTGCACTTGGTTAAACGCGCTCATCTCGGCCGCAGGTGCAGCTAACACGCTGATCTTCAGAACGGACTATCGACCCCTGTTCGCGCTGCCCTGGCCAGCCGATCAGGCGGTCGCCAGAAAGCAAAAGCGGGTTGCAGGACTCACCTGAACGGCCCCAATAGGCCCGGGGAGCATAACAATGATTGAGGACATCCTGGCCCGCCTCATCGGCTTCCCAACCGTCGCCGGCGCGCCAAACAGGGCGATCGTCGAGTGGATTCGCGACTACCTCGACAGCTTCGGCGCGAAAGTCACGGTCTTGCCGGGGCCGGAAGGCGACCGGGCGAACCTGTTTGCCACGATCGGCCCCGCGGAAAGGCCGGGCTACATCCTGTCTGGCCACATGGACGTGGTCGCAGCCGACGAGCCGGGATGGACGGCCGATCCGTTCACGCTCCGCTCCGACGGGCCGCGTTTATACGGGCGCGGAGCCACCGACATGAAGGGCTTCCTCGCCTGCGCCCTGGCTGCCTTGCCGTCGCTCACGGCCGCGCCACTTGCCCGGCCAATCCACCTTGCCCTTTCCTACGACGAGGAAGCTGGCTGCCGGGGCGTGGGCCACATGATCGAGGCGCTGCCGAAGCTCTGCGCCCTGCCCGAGGGCTGCATTGTCGGAGAGCCGACCGGGATGCACGCCATCCGCGCCCACAAGGGGAAGGCTGCGGCTCAGGTCGAGGTCCACGGCCGGTCCGGACATTCCTCGCGGCCGGACCAGGGGCTCAACGCCGTGCACGCGATGGTGGGCGTGCTCGCCGCGGCGGTACACAGCGCCAAGGCGCTGGAAGCGGGACCGTTCGACGCCAACTTCGCGCCTCCCTACTCGTCGCTGCAGGTCGGGGTCGTCCACGGGGGGCAGGCGGTCAACATCATCCCGGACCATTGCTCTGCCGCCATCGAGGCGCGCACCATCGCGGGCGTATCCCCCGCCGCGCTGCTGGACCCCGTTCGGGCCGCGGCACAGGGATTGGTCAGTCAGGGCTTCGAAATCGACTGGACGGCTCTGAGCCAGTACCCCGCCCTTTCGCTCGACGCCGGAGCGCCGCTCGTGGGCCTGCTCGAGGACCTGACCGGGCATGAACCCCTCGCCGCGGTGAGCTTCGGCACGGAGGGAGGGCTCTATCAAGCAGCAGGGGTGCCGGCGATCATCTGTGGGCCGGGCGACATCGCGCGCGCCCACCGTCCGGACGAATACATTGAGACCGAAGAACTGGTGGCCTGCTTTCAGATGATTGAGCGCTTGGTCATGCGCCTCCGCGCATGAGGCGGCATCGTCACGGTCCAAGGGGCCGTTCGGGTCGGACAAGGCACCACAGGACCTGTGGTGATTCTGGTCCCTCGACGCCTTTCGGACAACATCGGGCCTACGAGCCGCCGGAGGACCGCAGCGCTGCCGGCCCGGTGCTCGCAAAGCTCAAGGCCGCCTACTCCGCGCTGAGCCGGCTTGGCATCGGCGGGCTGTGGGCCGGGTGGATCAGCCTCACGCCCGACTTGCTGCCGGTGATCTTGGCAGTTGAGCGGATGCCCGGTCTGTTCCTATCCTTGGCAACGTGCCTCAGAGGCCACGGCTCCGGCATCGGCTCGGGCGCCGGCCGGCTCGCGGCGGAGTTGATCGCCGGCGGCGCGCCCTCGGTCGATCCCCATCGGTTCCGCTATGTGCGGCTGGTGGGCGGCAGCGACCTCGCCACCCCCGGGATGACGTGAGAAGGCCGGTGACGGAGCACCGCCGCCAGCGCCGGTCCGGAAGTTGCATGTACCTCGCTGAAGCCTCAACATCGAGAATGGAGCATGAGATGCCGCATTCCACTATGACGGCCTGGTCTTCCCGTCGGGATATTCTGCGCCGCACGGCCGGGCTGGGCGTGGGCGCACTGGCCGGCTCCGCCATCGGCCGCCCCGCGCTCGCCGCCGCGCCCAAGCTCAAGACCGTCGAGGACGGCTTCATCACGATCGCCATGAGCGGCACCATGCCGGTCACGGGCGTCAAGGACGGCCAGATCACCGGCAGCGACGCGGAGATGGTTGCAGCCATCGCTAGCAAGCTCGGCTTGCAGGCGAAGCCGGCCGTCATGGCCTGGTCGGCAACAATCCAGGCCATCCGGTCGGGACGTGCGGACATCATGTGCGGCGACATGGGCTGGAGCGCGACCCGCGCCAACGCCATGCTGCTCACCGACCCGATCTACTTCGACGGCAACTACGTCACGATGAAGAAAGACAAGCCCTTCACCGACTTCATCGCCGTGGGCGACATGAGCGGCCACAGCGTCGGCAGCGGGACTGGGTACAGCTACGTGCCCGACATCAAGAAGATTCCCGGGATCCGCGATGTCAGGCTTTACGACAACGTCGATGCCAGCGTCCGCGATGTGCTCGCCGGCCGGACCGACTTCGCCGTGCTGGACAGCATGACGGTGGACTACATGCTGCTGCAGAACCCGAGCCTCGAGCTGAAGCAGGTGCCGATCAGGCCGAACACCGAGTATCCGAACCTGTCGGGCAAGGGCCGCGCGGTGATGGGGATGAGCATGGAAAACCCGGACCTTTTCGACGCCGTCAACGCGGGCGTAAAGTGGCTTTGGGCATCAAAGACGAACGCCCAATTGCTCGCGAAGAACGGAATGACCAGCCCCGACTACCTTGTGGCGCCGGAGCAAGACCCGCGCATCGGCGTAGACCGGGACGCCCACGGCGCCATCCTGGGCCCGGCCGCGCATACGCCGAAAGACTACTCCTCGTTCTTCGCCTGATCGTTGCGTCCTACTTCCAGCCTCGATTGAACGGAGGTGATCTGTCCGATGCCCGTCTCCGCTGCAAACGGGTCGAGTTCCTCGGCCAACGACGTCCCGCTCGTCCGCATCGAGGCCTTGCACAAGCAGTATGGCCTGCTGCACGTGCTGAAAGGTATCGATCTCGACATCCGACCTAGCGAGAAGGTGTCGATCATCGGCCCGAGCGGCTCGGGCAAGACGACGCTGCTTCGCTGTGTCAATTACATTGAACGGCCGAGTCAGGGCCGGATCTACATCGGCGGCGACCTGCTCGGCCAAAGGCAGGGCCGCCGCGGCTACGTGGACCTCGAGGACCGCGCCCTGGCTCGGCAGCGCGCCGCCATCGGCATGGTGTTCCAGCGCTTCAACCTGTTCCCGCACCTGACGGTGTCGCAGAACATCGAGATCGGGCCGGTGAAGGTGCTGAAGGTGGCGCGCGCCGAGGCGAAGGAGCGGGCGCTCGACCTGCTCCGCAAGGTCGGGCTGGCGGAGAAGCGCGACGCCTACCCCGAGATGCTGTCCGGCGGGCAGCAGCAGCGGGTGGCCATCGCGCGCGCCCTGGCGATGCGGCCGAAGCTGATGCTGTTCGACGAGGCGACCTCGGCGCTCGACCCGGAACTCGTCGGCGAAGTGCTCCGCGTCATGGCCGAGCTCGCGGCGGACGGCATGACGATGATCATTGTCACCCACGAGATGCAGTTCGCCGAGGACGTGTCAGACCGCGTGATCTTCATGGATGGCGGCCAGATCGTCGAGCAGGGGCCGCCCTCGCGCTTGTTCGCTGCGCCCGAGCACCCCCGCACCCAGGGATTCCTGAAGGCGGTGCTGCAGAAGCGGACGGTCCAGTGAACGGAGGCGAGTGGGCGAGGGCCTACGCGCTTCTCCCCACTTTCCTGGATGTTCTTTGGTCCGGAGCCGTCATGACCGTCATCGTGACGGCCGGCGGGTTCGTGCTCTCGGTCCTGCTCGGGATCGTGTTCGCCGGGTTCCGGACAGGGCGGTCGCGGGTGCTCCGCATCTTGACCTCCGTGTATGTGGAGGTGTTCCGGGCCGTCCCGGTCCTGACACAGCTTTTCATCATCTACTTCGGCCTCGGCGCAATCGGGATCAGGCTCAGCCCGATCCCGGCCGCCGTCGTCGGCTTCGGCCTCAACGGCGGCGCTTACCTGACGGAAGTCTTCAGGGCAGGCATCCAGGCGGTGGACCGCGGCCAAACGGAGGCCGCGCTCGCGATCGGGATGACCCGGCTGATGGCGCTGCGCATCATCGTGTTCCCCCAGGCGATCCGGACCGTCCTGCCGTCGATCGCCAACTTCGCCATCGGCCTGCTGAAGGACACGTCGCTCGCTTCAGCGGTGGCGGCGCCGGAACTCAGCTTCAACGCCCACATGCTGGTGGACCGAACCTTCCTCAGCACGCAGATCTATCTGCTGGTGGCCGCTTTCTATCTTGCCATGAGCCTGCCGCTGTCCGCCGTGGTCCGCCGGCTGGAGCGCGGCGCGGCGCGGGCGCGGCGCGCGTGAGCCCGGCGCAGTTCCTGTCCCTGGCGCGAGAATGGCTGCCGCAGCTCACCGTCGCTGCGGGCCAGACGCTGAAAATGACCGCCTTTGCCTACGTGCTGGGGGCGGTTCTGGGCCTGCTGATCGCGCTCGGCGGGATGTCCCGTCGACGTTGGCTGTCCGGCCTGTGCCGCATCTACATCGAGTTCATCCGTGGCACGCCGACGCTGACGCAGCTTTTCCTGATCTACTTCGGCCTTGCCTCGCTCGGCATCGTGATCCCAGGTTTCGAGGCCGCGGTGATCGCGCTCGGGGCGCACTACGCTGCCTACATGGCGGAAGCCTACCGCTCGGGCATCGCCGCCGTGGACCGGGGCCAAAGCGAGGCCGCTCAGGCCATCGGCATGAGGCACGGCCAGGCGATGCTGTTCATCATCTTTCCCCAGGCGGTCCGCATCGTCCTCCCGCCCATGGCAAATTTCGCGATCTCCCTGCTCAAGGACACGTCCGTCGCTTCGCTGATCGCGGCGCCGGAGCTGATGATGCGGGCCAACGATATCACCAGCGAGTACTACCTGCCGATGCAGGTTTACCTGATCACCGGCGCCATGTACCTGGTGATGGCGTATCCGCTGTCGCTCGGCGTTCGCCACCTGGAGCGCCGGGCCGGCCGGCATCGGCGGCTGATCGTGGACGCGGCGTAGCGTGGTGCGGTGCAGCGCCGCCAGCCCCGCAGTGAACCGTGTTGCAGGGATCAGGAATGCGGACGCGGTGATCCCCGCCTCGCCTGCGTTCAGGCGACGCGGGGCGTTGGTGCATGGATGCTCGGGTAGCCTGACCCTGTTGGGGAGGTATGTTCCTGTGATGCCGTTCAAGCACAACGCCGCGCGCCGCCACCGCATTCCGCGGGCGCGCTACCGTGTCACGAACTGGCCGTCCTACGAGGCGGGCCTGCGTCGGCGCGGAGACCTGACGTTCGGATAGACGAGGCGGCGCTGGCGCAATGGCAAGCACCACGCCGGAGCACGCCGGGCGGGCAGCCGCGCTACGGGAGTGTCAAAAACCTGGGGCGCTACGCCGCAAGTTGGATCGCTGGGTGGCC
>CALMVT010000102.1:0-10957 GCA_937873175.1 uncultured Acetobacteraceae bacterium
GTCTGTTCCCGCCCCCACGCCGCCCGCGCCGCCCGCGGCGGAGAAGCCGCCCGAGCCGGCCAAGGGCAGCGTCACCGGTATGCCGCTGCCGCGTTTCGCCGCCCTACGCGCCGACGAGGTTTACATGCGGATCGGCCCCGGCAAGCGTTATCCCATCATCTGGGTTTACAAGCGCCGCGACCTGCCGGTGCAGATCGAGCGCGAGTTCGAGGATTGGCGCCTGGTGCGCGACCAGGAGAACACCAAGGGCTGGGTGCACCAGGCGACGCTCGCCCCGCGGCGCACCGGCGTCGTCACCGGCGACGAGCAGGTGCTGCGCCACGACGCCCGGGACGACGCGGAGCCGGTCGCGCGCTTGAAGCCCGGGGTCATCGTCAGATTGCGCGCCTGCGACGCCGCATCGGACTGGTGTCAGGCCCAGGTGCAGGATTATCGTGGCTGGGTGAAGCGCAGCGAGGTCTGGGGGCTGCTTGCCGGGGAGACCATCCAATGAGCCAAAGTGAGCCGAGCGACACGTCCGAACACCCGCGCGCCCACCACGACATGGGCGGCGTGCCCAAGTTCCTGTGCGAGCCGATCGACACCGAAGCGCACGCGCTGACGCCGTTCGACCGGGAGGTGGACGCGATCCGCGGCATCCTGGGCGCCAAGAGCGTGATGTCGGTCGATGAGCTGCGGCGCGGCATCGAGGCTATCCCGGAAGCCGATTACGCCCGGCTGTCGTATTACCAGCGCTGGATACGTTCCATTGCCGACAACCTGCTGGCCCGCGGGGTGATCTCGGAAGCCGAGCTGCGCGCCGCCCTGGAGCAGGCGTGATGCTGGCACCCGGCGCTCCCGTCCGCGTGCGGGACGATTGGCCGGAAGCACGCGGCCCCTGCCACATACGGACGCCGCACTACCTGCGCGGGCGCCTCGGCACGGTGGTCCGGCAGCTCGGCTCCTTCCCCAACCCCGAGGACCTCGCCTTCGCCCGCCCGGCGCCGACACTTGCGCTGTATCACGTTGCGTTCGAGCCGCGGTCGATCTGGCCGGACGCGGGCGGGGACGAGATCGTGGTGGAACTTTACGAAAGCTGGTTGGAGGCCGCATGACCCCGCTGATTGAAGCTCCGAGCGAACGCCTGCTGGCCGGCATCAAGTTGCTGCTTGCCAGCAAAGGCATCGCCACCGCGGAGGAGATCGCCGAGCGCATGGCGCAAACCGACCGTGCCAGCCCGGCCCAGGGCGCGCGCATGGTTGCCCGCGCCTGGACCGACCCGGAGTACCGCGCCCTGCTGCTGCGGGACGGCGCGCAGGCGGCGGAGGCGTTGGGCATCACCATGCGCGGCCTGCCGCCCTTGGGCGTGCTGGAGAACACGGTGGACACGCACAACTTGGTCGTCTGCACCCTATGTAGTTGCTACCCGCGGGCGGTGCTGGGCTACCCGCCGTTCTGGTTCAAGTCGCCGGGCTACCGCGCCCGGGCGATCCGCGATCCCCGCGCCGTGCTGGCCGAGTTCGGCACGGCGCTGCCGGACGGGCAGCGCATCCGCGTGGTGGACAGCACCGCCGACTACCGCTGGATGGTGTTGCCGCAGCGCCCGGTCGGCACGGACGGCTGGGACGCCGACCGGCTGGCGGCGCTGCTGCGGGAAGGCGACATGATCGGGGTCACGGTGCCGTCTGCCGCCTGATACGGACGGCTCCGTTGAATGGCCGTCATCCGTCGATGGGTACCCATCCTATGGCACGGGTCGCGTAGGATGGGTGAAACCCATCCGCAACCGCACGCAGATTGATCAATGGCGCCCCCCGTATGATCAGGCCGCCGCGTCCCACACCGGCGCCCAGCCGGGGTTCACGAAGCGCTGCGTCTTCGGCAGCATGGAGATCGCTGCGCGGTCGGTGTCGTCCAGCTCGATCCGCAGCGCATCCAGGTTGGCCTGCTGGCTTTCGGCCCGCATCGCCTTGGGGATTGCGGCCACGCCCGGCTGGTCCAGCAGCCATTTCAGCGCTACCTGCGCCGGGGTTGCGCCGTGCTTGCGGGCGATGGCCTGCAGCTCCTCGTGCTCGGCTAGCCGCCCTTGGGCCAGCGGGGCGTAGGCGGACGCGGCCACATCGTGCGATTGGCAGTAGTCCACCAGCGACGATTGCCCGAGCAGCACGTGGTACTCGAACTGGTTGCAGGCGATCGGCGCCTGCACCTCTTCCACCGCGCGCCGCAGCAGCGCCACGGGGAAGTTGCTGACGCCGATGGCCCGCGCCTTTCCCTGCTCCTTGACCCGCATCAGGTTGTGCACGGCATCCGGCAGGTCCATGTCCACAGCGGGCCAATGGATCAGGTAAAGGTCCACGTAGTCCGTTCGCAGCTTGGCCAAGGACGCGTCAATCGACCGCTGCATGGCGTCGGCGGACAGGTGGTCGTACCAGACCTTGCTCGTCACGTGCACCTCGCCCCGCGGCACCCCGGCGTTGGCCAGCGCCTCGCCCACCGCTTCCTCGTTGCCGTACATCTCAGCCGTGTCGATGTGGCGGTAGCCAAGGCCCAGGGCACGCTGCACCGCCTCCGCGCACTCCGCACCCTTCATGCGCCAGGTGCCGAGGCCGAGCTTGGGCATCGACATGCCCTGAGTCGTGATGCGGTCCATGGCGATGCTCCGTCAGCGTGGGGTGAAGTCGATCAGCGCGGCGAAGCCGGTCTCGGTTCCCAGCGCCAGGCGGGAACCGTCCGGACTCCACGCCAGCGCCGACACGGGGCCGCGGCCCGGCGGCGCCACCGGCAAGATGCGCCCGGTCGGGATGTCTGCCATCGCCACCAGCCCATCCGAGAACCCGGCCGCCACCGCTTCATGCTGCGGATGGCAGGCGACACGGGTGCACAGGACGTTGTCGCCGCCCGCCAGCTCGGTTGGCGCCTTGCCCATCGGGCCGCCGCCGAAGAACGGCCACAGGACGATGCTTTCCGCGCCCGCCGTCGCGAGCCACTTGCCGTTGCGGGTGAACGACATGCTTTCGGTCTTGCTGGGGTAGCCGCTCATCCGCATGTGCTGGCCGTCCGAAAGCCGCCAGCCATGCAGGGCGTTCTCCTGCATGGACGTGACGACGGCCTCGGCCGCCGGATGCAGCACGATCCCGGTGTGGCTGCCCTTCCATTCCAGGATGCGCGGGCTGTCGGTCTTGGCGGCGACGAACCACAGGCTGCAACCGTTGTAGTGCGACGCAGCGACGCGCTTGCCCTTGCCGTCGAACGCAAGGCCGGTGACGGTGGAAGGGTGGGCCAGCGTCTTCAACGGCTCGCCCGCGGCGGTGAACAGGTGCACGATCTTGCCGACGCCGCAGGCCAGCACGCCGGTTTTCGCATCGGCGAACGCCGCCGCATGCTCGACCCACTTGGAGCCGAAGCGGGCAACCTCGGTGATCGTGCCGTCCAGGCCGATGCGCAGAAACCGGCCATCGTCGCCGCCGCTGACGAAGCCCGGGCGCGCATCGGCAGCGATGGCGAGAACCGCGCCGTCATGCGCTTCGACCGTTTGCCAATCCGTTGCCGGGTTGGATGAGGCGAGGCGCAGCGTGCCGTCGCCCAGGGCAAAACCGGCAGCACCGCCGGCCTGGTGGAAAGCCGCGCCCACGACAAAGGCGCCAAGCTCCCGGCTGGTGCCGCGGCTGTCCAGCAGGAACTGCCGATCCAGCGCCTGGCTCAAGCGGTAGTCGCCCCGACGTGCGATGCCATGGCCTGCGATACTCCGGCCTGGCACGCCTCGAAGCCGCGGCGCAGTTGCGGGCGGTTCAGGTTGCGGCCGATGAACACGATCTTGGACGTGCGCTCCGCCCCTGGCGCCCACGGCCCGATGAAGCCGCCGTCGGCGATCATGTGCACCGCCTGGAATGCGAAGCGGCGGTCGTCGCCGGCATAGGCGAGGATGCCCTTGGTGCGCAGCATGTCCTGGCCCTTCTCCGCCAACAGCGTGCCGATCCAGGCGTTGAACTTCTCCGGGTCGATGGGGCGTTTCGCCTCGAAGCTCATGCTGATGACCTGGTCGGAATGCGAATGCTCGTCGCTGTCGAGAAAGCCGGGTTCGCGCTCCAAGACGCGGGCCAGGTCAAAGGCGCCCTGGTCCAGCACATGGCCGATCGGCACGGCGGCGCGGCTGGTGCGGTGGATCTGGGCGAAGCGGTTGATGCCGCGGATGCGCGCCTCTACGGCGTCCAGCTCTTCGGGCGTCACCAGGTCGGTCTTGTTCAGCACTATCACGTCGGCAAAGGCCACCTGCTCCTCCGCCTCGTGGCTGTCCTCCAGCCGGGCCAGCAGGTGCTTCGCGTCCACGACGGTCACGATAGCGTCCAGCCGGGTGCGGGCGCGCACGTTGTCATCGACGAAGAAGGTTTGGGCCACGGGCGCCGGGTTGGCGAGGCCGGTGGTCTCGATGATGATGCCGTCCAGCCCGCCCTTGCGCTTCATCAGGCCGCCCACGATGCGGATCAGGTCGCCGCGCACGGTGCAGCAAACGCAGCCGTTGTTCATCTCGAACACTTCCTCGTCGGCGTCCACGACCAGGTCATTGTCCACCCCGAGTTCGCCGAATTCGTTGATAATGACGGCATATTTGCGCCCGTGGTTCTCGCTCAGGATGCGATTGAGCAGCGTCGTCTTGCCGGCGCCGAGGTAGCCGGTCAGGACGGTGACGGGGACGAGCGTATCGGACATGGAAGCTCCTCAAGGCTGTTGGTCGTCATATAGGCGCGCGCTTCCGCCAATCCAAAACCCGTGAGGAGGAAGAACCAGCCGGACAGCGGCATGGAGCTGAAGGCGCTGGCGGAGGCGATCGGCCATTCCTGGATCAGCACCGCCACGAACAAGCCGACGCGCAGTGGGTCCGGGGTGCGCCACAGGCCGTGCCCGACGCCACGCAGCCAGGCCAGCACCAGCGCGCAGAACAGCAGCAGGCCGGGAATGCCGGACTCGGTGAGGGCTTGCGTGTAATGGTTGTGCGGGTGCTGGACGCAGATCGCCGCCCCGCCCCCGTCGTCCATGACGCCGTTCTTGGGCCAGCCCTGGAAATACGCGGGGTCGCCGCACAGCCGGCGGAACGCATCGAACCCGGCGCCCGTCACCGGATGCGCCGCCCCGATCGCCAGCGCGCGGGCGGTGATCTGGCCGTAGGGGCTGTCGGGGAAGTGCTGCATCTGACCGGAGAACTTGGTCACCAGGCGGTTGAACGCGGGCGGCGACACGGCCGGCGCCACCGCCAGCAGCAGCCCGGCCGCGACCAGCGAGAACAGCACGACGCCGCGCAGCCGGGGCAGCAGCAGGGCGGTGACGAACAGGCCGAGGAAGGTCAGCAGCAGCGGCATCCGCTGGCCGATCAGCACCATCACGGCGACGCCGCTCAGCGCTAGCAGCAAGGCGACCGGTGGCCTCCAGCCGGACATGCCGACCCAGCGGCCGACGACCGGCAGCAGCGCCGGGAACAACAGGCGGGACAGCGGCGGCCCGGCGCGCGGATGCGCGTATGGCCCGGTCAGCTCCCCGTCCGGGCCGCGCGGGTAGCCGTACAGGTTCCGGCCGGCAGCGAACTGCACCATTGATTGCAGGGCAATGTAGAGCGCCGCCCATTGCAGCAGCCGGGCCATCCAAACGCGGGCGGCCGGCTCACGCAGCGTCCAATGCTCCAACGCAGCGACGAGCGCCAGGAAGCGGATCAGGCCCGCCGCCTGAACCGCCGGGCCGATCCCGGCTGGGACGGAGCACACGACCAGCCACGCCCACCAGGCGAGCGCGATCCGCACCCAGCCTTCCCGCAGCCAGCCCCAATCCCGCAGCGCCGCGCAGCGTGCCGCGAACAGCAGGCCGAGCAGGATCAGCACCGCCTCTGCAATGCCGCGCCCGTGCAGCAGGAACAGCGGCAGCGCCAGCGTAAGCGCCAGCCCGGCGCGGTCCAGCAACCGGAACAAGCGGCGTCTCCTAAACCGTGCTGGCCGCCTCGTAATGTGCCAAGCGCCATTCCGCCGGCTCCTGCGCCGCCGCGTCGTACCAGGCGGTCACGAGGGGGTGCGCGCGCACCGCGTCGCAATAGGCGCGGGTGTCCGTGGCGAGCGGCGGCTGGTAGCACAGCAGCCGGGCCACCACGGGGGCGAACATCGCGTCGGCCGCGTTGAACGCCGGCCCGAACAGGAATGGGCCGCCCGCGCCGAACTCGGCCCTTGTGTCCCGCCACAGCGCCTCGATCCGCGCCACGTCCGCCAGCGCCTCGGGCGTTTGCCCGCCGCCGGGCGCGGTCTTGTTCAGCACCATCGGCATCGCGACCCGCAGCGCGCGGAAGCCGGCGTGCATCTCCGCGCTCACCACCCGGGCGCGGGTGCGGGCGGCACGGTCCGCGGGCCACAGCGCCGGCCCAATCTCGGCGCAGTACTCGCAGATCGCGAGCGTTTCCCAGACACGGTGTCCGTCATATTCCAAATAAGGCACGAGGCCGCTGGGCGACACCGCCGCGACCGCGGGCGTGCTGCCCTGCCGGCTATCGCCGAGCGGGATTACCACCTCCTCCACATCCAGCCCGGCCAAGCGCACCGCCAGCCAGCCGCGCATCGACCAGGAGGAGTAGCGGCGGGTGCCGAGATACAGGCGGCCGTCGGGCATGGGATGCTCCCCTTGTTTCACCGGCACGATGCCACGCTTGCCCCGCGCCCGCCAAAGCGCGAACTTGAGGGGCCTGGTATGCAGGCCCGCTTCCCGAAGGTGACGCCATGAACGAAATCAGCCGCCCGAACAACCTCGATGCCTTCTGGATGCCGTTCTCGGCCAACGGGTCGTTCAAGGCCTCGCCGCGCCTGCTCGCCCGGGCGGAGGGGATGTTCTACTACACCAATGACAACCGGGAAGTGCTGGACGGCACCGCCGGGCTGTGGTGCGTGAACGCGGGCCATGGGCGGCGGGAGATCGTGGAAGCGATCCAGAAGCAGGCGGCCGTGCTGGACTTCGCGCCGACGTTCCAGATGGGCCACCCCATCGCCTTTCAGGCGGCCGCGCGCCTGGCCGAAATCCTGCCGGCCGGGCTGGATCGCGTGTTCTTCACCAATTCCGGGTCGGAAAGCGCGGATACGGCGTTGAAGATCGCGCTCGCTTACCACCGGGCGCGCGGCGAAGGGCAGCGGGTGCGTCTGATCGGGCGGGAGCGCGGCTACCACGGCGTGGGCTTCGGCGGCATGTCGGTGGGCGGCATCGGCCCGAACCGCAAGCAGTTCGGCGCCACCCTGCCCTACGTGGACCACCTGCCCCACACGCACGCGCCGGAGCGCAACGCCTTCAGCAAGGGCGAACCCGCCTGGGGCGCGCATCTGGCCGACGCGCTGGACAACCTGGTCGCGCTGCACGGCGCGGACACGATCGCGGCGGTGATGGTGGAGCCGGTGGCGGGATCAACCGGCGTGCTGGTGCCGCCGGCGGGATACCTCAAGCGCCTCCGCGAGATCTGCACCAAGCACGGTATCCTGCTGATCTTCGACGAGGTGATCACCGGGTTCGGCCGCATGGGGACCAACTTCGGCGCCGAGCGGCTTGGCGTGGTGCCGGACCTGATGACGATGGCCAAGGGCCTGACCAACGCCGCCGTGCCGATGGGCGCCGTGGCGGCAAGCGAGGCGATCTACGCAGGCATAGTGGACGGCTCGCCCGCGGGGATCGAGTTATTCCACGGCTACACCTATTCCGGCCATCCCCTCGCCTCCGCCGCGGCCATCGCGTCCATGGACCTGCAACGCGCGGAGGACCTGCCCGGTCGGGCGCGGGCCATCGAGCCGTATTGGGAAGGGGCGGTGCACAGCCTGCGCGGGCTGCCGAATGTGGTGGATATCCGCAACGCCGGGCTGATCGCGGGAATCGAGCTGCAGCCGCGGGCGGGGAAGTCGACGGACCGGGCGGTGCGGGTTTTCCAGCGGTGCTTCGACGCCGGGCTGCTGATCCGGACGACGGGGGACATCGTGGCGCTCAGTCCGCCGCTGATCATCGAACGGCCGCAGGTGGACCGGATCGTGGACACGCTGAGCGACGCGATCCGGGCGGAGGCGGCTTGAAGGAGGCCAGAAACGCCCCGGCTGCAGCGCCCCCTTGCGCCCAAGCGCGTGCGGTGGTCAGAAGGCGCCGCATCAACCCGGATTCCTTGCCATGAGCGACACCCCTACCCCTGGGCCAACCGAAGCCAAGCGCCGCTACGGCGCTCCCCGGCAGAAGGTTCCCCCGTTCGCGCGCTACAAAGGCACCTCGGCCTGGCACAAGGACCGCAGACGCGTGCGTGCCTACGCCCGGTTCCGCACCGCGGCGAAGCAGGCCAGCCAAACCCCGGGCACGCCGAACACCTGATCCTTCCCGCGGCCGAGCTGAACGCGGCTACGGCCCGGCAGGCACCGGGTCCCAGACGGTGCCCGGCTGGTTCACCCACGTGGCAACCGCCCGCGCGGCAGCGACGCCGGTGCTGAACGCCGCTTGCAGCAAGTAGCCGCCGGTTGGCGCTTCCCAATCCAGCATCTCGCCCACCGCGAACATGCCGGGCAGGCGGCGCAGCATGAACCCCGTGTCCAGCTCCGCCAGCGCGATCCCGCCGGCAGACGATATCGCACGTTCGATCGGCCGGGTGCCGACAAGCCGGAGCGGCAACGCCTTGATCCGCTCCGCAAGCGGCTGGGTGCCCCCGATCTCCCGCACCAGCCCGGCGGCGGCAGGCGCCAGCCCGCCGCGGCGCAGCGCGTTGGCCAGCGACTGCCCATGGCCGCCCAAACGCCGGGCCAACGCCGCGGCGTCCAGGTCGGGGCGCAGATCCAGGGTCAAGCTGGCGCTGCCCTCGGCGTCGATGGCGTCGCGCAGCGGGCGGGACAGGGCGTAGATGACGCCGCCCTCGATGCCGTCTGCGGTCAGCACCGCTTCCCCGCGCACCGTTTCGCCGCCGAATGTCGCCGCAATGCGCTTCAACGGCTCGCCGGCGTTCGCCTGGAACACCGGGGACCACGGGTGCAGGAAGCCGCAATTGGCCGGGCGGAACGGGTTTACCGTAATGCCCCGCTCGCGCAGCAACGGCGCCCAGCCGCCATCCGATCCCAACCGCGGCCAGCTCGCGCCGCCCAGCGCCAGCACCGTCGCCGCCGGCGGGCACACCCGCACCTCGCCCGTTGCCGTGGCGAAGCGCAGCGCGCTCGCTTCATCCCAGCCCACCCAGCGATGCCCGGCATGGACGCGCACGCCCAGGCCGGCCAGCCGAACCAGCCAGACGCGCAGCAAGGGCGTTGCCTTGAACGCGCGGGGAAACACCCGGCCGCTGCTGCCCACGAACGTGTCCTGTCCCAGCCCCGCGCACCAGGCGCGCAGCGCGTCGGGCGGCCAAGCCTCGACGGCCGGGGCGAGCGCGGGCCGCGCCGGGCCGTAGCGGCCGAGAAAGCGGCTCAGCGGCTCGGAATGGGTCAGGTTCAGGCCGCCGCGCCCGGCCAACTGGAATTTGCGGCCCACGGACGGCATGCGGTCGAACACCGACACGGCCAGCCCCGCCTGCGCCAGGCATTCCGCCGCGATCAGCCCGGCCGGGCCGCCGCCGACCACGGCAATCTCGGCCACTGGCCCGGCCGTCAATCCTTGAACAAATCGGCCGCCGAGGGTGCGTCGCGCGAGTACTCGGCGGCGCAGTAGCCGCCACCCTGGTAACGCTCGGTCACCGGGTCGCCGCTGGTCTTGCCGGCCAACTGACCCGCGAACGGGTCCGCGCTGTCCTGAGGCGTCCAGCCAACCCGTGTCCGCTGGTCGCGCCGCCACCAAGTCATGCGCGCGTTGGCCGAGGCGCCCCACACCACCGAATGCCCGATCGGTCCGGCCAGCGTGCAGCGTTCCATGAGCCGGTTGAAGTCCGCGTAGGACAGCCAGGTCGCCAGCATCCGCTCATCAACCGGCTCCGGGAAGCAGGAGCCGATGCGGATGTTCACGTTCTCCACGCCGTGCTTGTCCCAATACAGCCGGCCCATCAGCTCGCCGTACGCCTTCGACAGACCGTAGAAGCTGTCAGGCCGGAAGCCGCAATCGGCGTCGAGCACCGTGGCGCGCTCGTGGAAGCCGATGCTGTGGTTGCTGCTGGCGAACACCACCCGGGCGCGTTCCCGCCGCGCGGCCTCATACACGTGGTACACGCCGCGGATGTTGGGTCCCAGCACGTCCTCGAACGGCTGCGCTGTTGCCATGCCGCCCAGGTGCAGGATGGTGCCGCAGCCTTCCGCCAAGCGCAGCAGGGCCACCCCGTCGTTCAGGTCCACCGCGGTGAAGGCCGCACCGCCCGGCAGCGCGCCCGGAAACGGCGCGATGTCGGTCAGCCGGAGCGGCCAGCCCAGCCCCCCCAGATAAGTCGCCAAGCTGCGCCCTAAGGCGCCGCTCGCGCCGGTCAGCAGGACGGGTTTCGCGGGATGTTCGGCCATGGCGCCCTCGGCAGCGTGCGTGAGCCGCGCATTGTTTCGCGGGCTTGCCCTCCGGTCAACCGCACGTCAGGGTGCGGCATGTTGACCTTAGCCCAGGCCGCGGCTGACCTCGCCTCCGGGCGCACGACCGCGCGCGCGCTGATCGACCAATGCCTGGAGCGCATTGCCGATTCTCACGGCGAGGGGACGCGAACCTTTGTCGCCGTGTATGCCGAGCAGGCGCGGGTGGGCGCGGACGCGATGGACGCGCTGCGCCGGGTCGGCCGCGCGCCCGGCCCGTATGCCGGCATTCCCATCAGCCTCAAGGACCTGTTCGACGTGGCGGGCGAGCCGACCACCGCCGGCAGCACCGTGCTGAAAGGCGCGAAGCCCGCCAGCGCCCACGCACCCGTCGTGGCACGCATGCTGGCCCAGGGCTTCGTGCCGGTGGGCCGCACCAACATGACGGAGTTCGCCTTTTCCGGCCTCGGCCTCAACCCGCATTACGGCACGCCGCGCAGCCCATGGGAGCGCGACGCCGGCAGCGGGCGCAT
>CALMVT010000102.1:10967-25474 GCA_937873175.1 uncultured Acetobacteraceae bacterium
CAGCAGCTCTGGCGCCGCGGTCTCGGTGGCCGACGGCATGGCGTTCGCGGCGCTGGGCACCGACACGGGCGGGTCCTGCCGCATCCCCGCGGCGTTCTGCGGCGTGGTCGGCTACAAGCCCACCGCGCGCCGGGTGCCGCTGGCCGGCGTGCTGCCGTTGGCGCCTTCGCTCGACAGCGTCGGGCCGTTGGCGCGCAGCGTGCGGTGCTGCGCGGCCGTCGACGCTGTGCTGGCCGGGCAGGCACCGCGGGCAATCGAACCCATGGCGCTGCGCGGGCTGCGCCTGGCGGTGCCGGGCAACATGGTGATGGACGGCGTGGACCCCGCTGTGGCCGAGGTGTTCGGCCGCGCGCTCAACCGCCTGGGCAACCTGGGCGTGCGGGTGACCCACCTGAGCTTCCCGCCGTTCGAGCGCATCGCCGCCGCGAATGCCGGGGGCGGCCTCGCCCCGGCGGAGGCTTATGCGTGGCACCGCGCGCTGATCGCCGAGCAGGGGGACGCCTATGACCAGCGTGTGCGCAGGCGAATCGAGCGTGGCGCCGCGATGACCGGGGCCGAACTGATCGCCCTGCAAGCCGACCGCGCCGAGGTCCGCGCCAGCATGGACGCGATGACCGCCCCGTTCGACGCGGTAGCGATGCCGACGGCGCCGATCCTGCCGCCCCGCATCGACGCCCTGGACGACGACACCGAGTATGTCCGGACCAACAGCCTTGTCCTGCGCAACACGTCCCTGGCCAACGTCCTCGACCGCTGCAGCATCAGCATTCCCGCGCACCGCCCCGGCGACGCGCCGGTGGGGTTGATGCTGATGGGAGAAACCGAAGGCGACGCCCGGCTGTTCGCCATTGCCGCCGCCATTGAGGACACGATCAGGGAGTCGTACCAATGATGCCGAAGCTGCTGCGGACCGTGCTGGTGCTGCTGGTTGTGGCCGCACCGGCCCGGGCACAGGCGGTGCTGGACGCGATCCTGGCCCGCGGGGTCGTCCGGGTCGGGCTGACCGGCGACTACCGCCCGTTCTCCATCAAGGACGAGGCTGGCCGGTTCGAGGGGCTGGATGTGGAGATGGCGGAACGCCTAGCCAAGGACCTGGGCGTTCGGCTGGAGATCGTGCCGACCGCCTGGCCCACGCTGATGGCGGACCTGCAAAGCCAGAAATACGACATCGGCATGGGCGGCATCACGGTGACGCTGGATCGGGCCAAGACCGCCTATTTCTCCGCGCCGGTGATGCGGAGCGGCAAGACGCCCATCGCGCGCTGCACCGACCAGGCCCGCTTCGGCTCCCTGGCCGACATCGACAAGCCCGGCGTACGCGTGATCACCAACCCCGGCGGCACCAATGAGCGTTTCGCACGCGCCAACATCAAGCAGGCGGAGATCACCGTGTTTCCCAACAACGCGGCCATCTTCGAGGAGATCGTCGCCGGCCATGCCGACGTCATGATGACCGATGCGGTGGAAACCCGCCTGCAACAGCGTCTTCACCCCGAGCTTTGCGCGGTCCACCCGGATCAGCCGTTCAACTTCTCCGAACTTGCTTACCTGCTGCCGCGCGACCCGGCGCTCAAGGCCTGGGTAGACGAATGGCTGCACATCCAGACGGAAACCGGCGAGCGGCAGCAGTTGCTGGCGAAGTGGCTGAACTGAGCCGTCATGCCCGGGAACTGCCCAGGCATGACGCCCGGCATCAGGCGAAGCTGACCTTCTCATTCCCTCCGGGGTGCGGCGGCTCGCCGGTCACAACGGCCTTGAGATAGCCGTAAGCGTGCACCATCGTGCTGTTCGGCGCGTCCCAGTACTCGGCCATGGTGATGTCCACCTTCAGCAGCGCGATGTCGGGGTCGTCCTTGCCCTTAGGGAACCAGGTCCGCATAGCCTCCCCCCAATGCGCATCGATGGCCGCCTTGTCGCGCACGAGCTGGGCACGGCCGGACAGGCTCACGTAGTCCTGCTTGCTGGGATCGGCATAGGTGACGCCGACACGCTGGTCCTGCTTCACCTCGTCCACCTTGTGGCTGCTGGCGCGGGTGAAGAACCACAGCGTGCCGTCGAAGCCGCTCTGCGCCGCGACCATCGGGCGGGCGCGCAGGTTGTCGTCGTCCTCCGTCGTGAGCATGGCGAAGCTGATGTCCTTCATCATCTCCCACATCTTCTGGGTGGCTTCGGTATGGTTGCTCTCGGTCATTTGGCTCCCCCTTGCGTGGTCAGCCGTATCAACCGATCAGGGCGGGGTTCGGTTGCACGAGGCATTTGAGCCTCAGCAAACCTTTAGAGGTTTGCGTTTCAACGAAGCCTAAGCAGGCTTCACAAGGCTGCTTAGGGCGTTTCGACCACCAACGCGCGCTCGACGGATCGTCCGGCCATGCTGTCGGCCACCCGCAGCGTCCACCGCCCGGCCGGCGCCGACTCCGGCAGCGCCACCGTCCAGTCCGCCCCGCCCGGCCCGACCCGCAGCACGCCGGACAGGGGACGCGCCAGCCCGCCGGCGGGGTCAAGCAGGTCCACCCGCATCGCGTGGGTTTCGGCCGGCGTCGGCCCGTCAAGGCCCACGTGCCAGTTGATCTGCGCGCCGGGCTGGGCGCGATCCGGCCCGGACAGCACGGGTCCCGGCAGCGGCAGCGGCGACACCGCGAGGATCGTCGGTTCGATCGGGTCCAAAGCGACATCGAGGCGGCCGGCCCGCCGCGGCCCACCGGCCCGGCGCATGTCATAGATGAGTCGCGTGGCTGGAAGCTGCACGCCCAATTGGCCGGGTGCGCCCCACGGCACCGCAGCCTGCAACGCCAGGATCAGCACGCCGCCGTTGCGAAATGCGTGCGCCTCCACGTTGCTGACGCGCAAACCATCGGGGCCGGTCATCGCCAAGCCCGGCGCCGCGCCAGCGCGGGCCAGCAAGTCCGCAAGCCCCGCCAGCCCGGTGGCGCTGGAAGGGTCGGCGTCGGGGCGGACGATCTGCGGCATATGCGCCACCCCGGCCAACGGCGACTCGGCCCGGCGGCGGCTGTGCCCATCAAACACGCCAGGCTCGGTGTCGGCCAGCACTGTGCCGCCACGGGCGGCGAACCGCTTGATCTCCTCGATCTCCGCCGTGGACAGGGCAATCGCGTGCGGCAGCATCAGCACCTTGGTCGCCTCGTCCCGCAGCGCGCCGCCTTCCAGCGTCTCGGTGGACAGCCAGCGCGGCGCCACGCCGAGCTGGGTCAGGCGGTCCACCATCTGGCGACGCGCCGCGCGCCAAGCGTTGTCGTCCAGCTCGCGCTCGGAGTCGCGATCGGACCAGGCGGCGCCGCGGGGCCGCTGGTCCAGCATCCAGCGGGTGCGGAAGCTCGCCTGCGAGTACAGCATCGCGACGGGGCCGGCAGCCGGACGGCTGGCAATCAGCGCCGGGGCGACGACGCGCAACCCGGCCACGAGCGCCGCCAGCGCCCGGCCGCGCGGGCCCGGCTCGCCGTCCGGCTGCACCGTGTCGTTGAGCTCGTCCCACACAATCAAGCCACGCCCGCCGCGCAGCAGGTCCCGCCAGGCCGCATGGTCGACACGCAACCCGGTCTCGAACATCGTACGCAGCGGGATGAGCGCCGGGTTCAGCCCATGCGCAATGTCCATCGCGTTGCCGAAGTCGTAGATCTCCATCACGTCCACGGCGTGCGCCAGCCGGCCGTAGTCGTATCCGCCCCAGCCCGGCACCTGCGCGCCCTCGATGGCCGAAAGCGCGGCCGGGTCGGCGCGGTGCACCGCCTCCGTTCCCGCGCGGACGGCGGCGGCAAAGGCCACGTCCATCCACGCCTTGAAGTCGGCCCAGGCGGAGAAGTTGTCGTCGGTCCGGCGCACCGCGTCGTCCGTGAGGTCCGGCACGACCGCCTCCCACGACGCGAACCGGCTGCCCCATTGCCGGTTCAGCGCGTCAAGGTCCGGGTACTGCGTCCGCAGCCAGGTCCGCATGGCGCCGAGCGACGCCGGCGACAGGTCGAAGTCCCAGTTGGCGGCCAGGTCGCCGATCCCGGTCTCGTCGCCCAGGTTGTAGAACAGTGGGCGGTCGGGCGCCTGGCGGCGGACCACGTCGGCCAGCCGGGTCCTCACTGCATCGAGCCAGGCCGGGTCCGACAGGCCCGGGGCGCGCACAAAGACGCCGCGGTCCTCCGGCGCCTGCTGGCGGCGGGCGCGCGCCGCGTCGAACAGCCAGGTCACGGGCTTGCCCGGCGTATAACGGTGATAAGGTGCATAGAAATCGGTGGCGATGTTCTCAACGAACCAGGGCAGCCCCGCTTCGCGCCGGGCCGAGACGTCGGCCGGGTCGATCCGTCCGCCGGTCCCGCGCAGCTTCACGCCGGTGAAGCCCAGGCGGGCCAATCCGGCCATGCCGGCCACCGGGTGGTCCTGCCACATGATGAGCTGGTAATCGTCCCATCGCTGGACCTCGGCGGCTGCGGGGCCAGCCAGGCCGGCCAAGCACAACAGCGCCGCCGCGAGGCGGGAGGTCAACGGCCCAGGACCTGCCGCTTCGCCAAGCCGAGCAGGCTGCTCATGCCGGATTTCGCCTCGTGCAACACCGCGCTCACGCGATGGCGCCAAACGCCGTCAGTCCGCACTTCCTGGTCGCCCGGCACGACGACGTTGTCCTCCAGCTTCGGCGTTTCGCTCGACCAATCCAGTAGCAGCGCCGCCGGGCGGCCGGTGTCGTTGGCCAGGCGGTTGCGCCGCATGACCACGCGCGTGTCGCCGCTCGCCACCACCGCCGCCTGCCGACCGTCATTGCCTTGCGCAAGCTCCAGCACGTTGTCTTCCAGCAGCAGGTTGCCGGTCGCCGCCGAGACCGCCAGCCGGGAAGTCTCGATCCGGTTGCCGGTCAGCTCGGTTTGCAGGGCGGTGGAGCCGACTTGGCTGCCCTTGACCCCGGTGAACACCGATTGCTGCACCTGCAGCACCGCCACCGGCCCGGCCAGCAGCGCCACCGTGGGCCGCTCGCCCGACACGCCACCGCCCTCGAACCGGCATTGCACGACCCGGATCGCGCCGGGCCCGCCGATGCCGGCGAGCACGCCCACCTCGTTGTTCACGAACTGCACGCGCTCAAGCAGCAGCGACTGCCCTTCCAGCCGCACGCCCGCGCCGTTGCCGTCTGGCACGCGCGCCCGCGCCAGGGTCAGATCGCGCACGGCCGTGTCGTCGCCCTGGATCACCAGGATCGCCTTGGCGCCGCATGTCTTGTCGGATAGCACGACGCCCGGCGCCCGCCCGGCCACGGTGACGCCGTTCGCGGTCAGGGTGGCGCAGTCATAATAGGTGCCCGGCTCGATCAGCACGGCGTCGCCGTCCGCTGCGGCGGCAATGGCGCTGGACGGCTGATCGAATTCCTGCCCCGGCCCGACGAGGAGGTCCCGTGCCGCCGCGGGCACGGCGGCCAGGAGCGCGGCAGCGAGCAGGGCCGGGGCGAGCGGGGCCGGGCGCATCGCAGGTCAGTTCGCCGCGACCACTTCGCCGTCGCCGTGCAGCGGCTTGACCCGGCCGGAGATGCGGTTGCCCCGCACCATCGCGTCCGTCGCGGTGAAGTTGGACACGAAGAAGGTGTCGTAGCCGCCGCTGTTCTTGAACGTGTTGTTCTCGATCAGCAGTTCCCGGGTCGGCTGGGTCACACCCTCCACCCCGATCTCGATGGCCGTGCTGTGGTTCTCCGCCCGCGGCCCTTTCTCCATGGTGTTGCCGGTGATGACAGCCGAGCCGCCGTTGGGAATGTCGATCAGGTAGCTGGCCGTGCCGTTCGGGCCGTCCTTGATCGAGTTGCCGGTGATCTCGGTCCGCTGGGCGCGGGACTTGATGTGGTGGCCCTGCCGCGTGTCGCTGAACTGCGACCCCTCGACGTGCAGCAGCTTGGAGTTGCCGACGTAGATGCCGTGCGAGCAAGACTGCGAGCAGGTGCCGTTCCGCTCAAACACGCTGTTGCGCACGATGATCGTCGAGTTCTCGTAGCCCGTCAGGATGCCGTTCTGGTTGTTGATGAACCGCACGCCCTCGACCAGCAGCTTCTCCCCTTCCCCCCGGATGCCCGCGCCATTCCCATCTGGGACGCGGGAGCGGGTCAGGGTCAGGTTGCGGATGGTGATGTCGGCGCCCGCGGTGATGAACAACGCCTTGCCGCCGCAGGACTTGTCGCTGATGACAACCTTGTCGGCGTTGCCCACGCCTTCCACCACCAGCTTGTCAGCTTCCCACGTCGCGCAGTCAAAATATTCGCCGGGATAGATCTTGACGATGTCGCCATCCCGGGCCGCGGCGGCGGCGAGAGAAGGAAACTTGTAGTCCTTGCCATCTCCGACCTCAAGCACCCGGGCTTGGGCGCTTGCGGCGAATGCGGCGAACGTCCCGGCGAGAACGGCCAGGCGGGTGCATGAGGTGGCCATGGTGGCGCTCCTTGATTCGATCGATACGTTAGCGGACCGAAATCAAAGCCACAACACCTCAAGTGCCGACGCGCGCGCTTGGGACCAACACGCAGCCGGAGATGCGCCATGCCCCGGCGGCGTCCCGCTCCATGGAGTAAAGCGCCAACTGCAGCGCGCCGTCCGGACCCACCAGTTCGACCTCCTGCACGGTGCCGCCATCGCCGAGCCGTAGGCCCGTAAACTCCATGGCGCGGGGCCGGTGCACGGCCGGGTAGGCACGGCGCACCATGTCGAGAAAGCGCTCCGGCGTGCCGAACTGAGCCTGGATGCCCGGGGACGCAAAGGCGAAGGCGGCTTCCGCATCGTCACGGCGGAACGCGTCGATCTGCCGGGTGATCACGCCCTGGATCGCCATGCGGTCGGCGGCGGACAGGTCAGACTGCGCGTGGCCGTGTCCGATGGCCGCGCACAGGAACAGCAGCGCGGCAACGGCCCGGCGGCGCACCGGGTCAGTCCCCGTCCGCGCTGCTGGGTGCCAAATGCAGCCCGGTCAAGGCGGCCTGGGGCCGCCCGGGCGCCAGCGGTCCGGCCATCGCGCGCTGGAACGCGCGCAGGACCGGCGGCGGCGACACTTCCTCTGGCGTCAGGAACAAGCCCCAGCGGCGCGCCAGGCCGCCCAGCGCCGTCCGGCTGGACCAGATCGCCATGGGCAGCGCCATCAGCAGCCCAAACACCAGCGGCGCGCACCATGCCAGCAGCGCCAGGCTTTTCTGCATCAGCAGCAAGAGCCAGCCCAGCCCAATCAGCATCGTGCCCCGCAGCCGCAGCCAGCCTTCCGCCCAGGACACGCCGCGGTTGTCGCGCGGCTGCGCGTCCCAGCGGACCGTTTGGCCGAGCAGCAAGGCGACGACGTAGCGGGTGTAAAGCACGATCAGCGTGGCCGAGATCCCGAGTGCCGCCACCTGCTCCAGCGCCGCGCTGGCGAGCAGGCGGGCACGGCCGCCATAGGACCGCGCTTCCCGGTCATCGAAGAAAGCCGTCCCCATGCTCAGCAGCTTGCCGGCATACAGCAGCCCGAGCACCAGCGCGGCCAGGGCGCCGTGCGCCGCCCCGGTGCCAAGCAGCAAGGCGGGCACGAAGCCGCCGCCGATCACCGCGTCCAGCGTCGCGAGCGCCAGGAACAGCACCGCAAACGGGCCGGAGATGTAATGCAGCACGCCGTAGCCCAAATGGAACCGGCCAACCGGGCGCAGCCCGGGACGGTGCAGCAGCCGGGCATGCTGCAGGTTGCCCTGGCACCAGCGGCGCTCCCGGTTGGCGTAATCGACGAAGTTGGCCGGAAGCGCCTCGTAGCTTTCCATGACCTGCGGCAGCACCCACACGTCCCACCCGGCGGCGCGCATCAGCCCGGCCTCCACCACGTCGTGGCACAGGATCTCGCCGCCGAACGGCTCCCGCCCCGGCAGGACGGGCAGGCCGCAATGCGCGACAAAGGGCGCGATCCGCACGATGGCGTTATGGCCCCAGTAGTTGCCGTCGCCCTGCTGCCAGAACGTCAGGCCCTCCACCAGCATCGGCGTGTAAAGCCGGGCCGCAAACTGCTGCACGCGGGCGAACAGCGTTTCCCGCCCCACGGGGTAGGGCACGCTCTGCACGATGCCGACCCCGGGGTTCGCGTCCATCAAGCCGATCAGGGTCGCGACGGCGCCGGCCCCCATCAGGCTGTCGGCGTCGAGCACGACCATGTAATCGTAGCTGTCGCCCCAGGTGGCGCAGAATTCCAGCAGGTTGCCCACCTTGCGGCCGGCGTTGCTGGTGCGGCGCCGGTAGCGCAGCGTGGGCGCGCGGGCACGGACCGCCGCGAAGGCCCGCATCTCCTCCGCCGCGATGGCGGGATCGCGCGTGTCGGACAGCACGAACAGGTCTATGTTCCGCGTTCCCGAAGCGGCGATGGCCTGGGCCATCACCTCCATCGCGGCGAACACGGCGCGCGGGTCCTCCTGATGGATGGGCATGACCAGCGCCGTGCGGCTCCGCCCGGTCGGCGTCGCCGAAACGTGCAGCGTACGGCCGGACAGGCGGGCCAGGAAGCCCAGCATCGTGGGCCAGCCGGTCAGAGCCGCGTACAAGACGTTAACTGCCAACAGCGCAAGCAGCGGCCAGCGCAGCGGATCGACGGCGCCTGCGGTGGTCCAAGCGGCAAGCGCCGTGGCCAGCGCCGTTGATCCAAGGATCGGCACGACGAAAGCCGCCCGCCGCAGCTGACCCGGCGCGGCACGGAGCGCGCTGACCCGGCAAAGGCTTGCTGCCGCCTGGTCCATCTGAAACGAGTCGCGGAGCGGTTGCATCTTCATTGCCGAAAAGACCTGTACCCGAAGGGGCGGTGAGACGGCAATGTTCTTACCCCTACAATATGGCCGCCTAATGGCTGCCCGACAGCAGATCCAAGGCACCCGAAGACGCCAGAAAACGTTCTGCCGGGCGACCCTGGCCTTCAGCCACGGCGAAGTCCCGCAGCGCCGCCGCAAGCCGGGCGGGGCCGCCGAACTGGAAACCGATCTGGCTGCGGTAAGCACAAGACGCCGCGATCTTGCGTTCCAGCCCGGCGGCGATCCCCGGCGCGCACTCATGCAGCCCCGGCTCCATATGTTCCGAGACCGCATCCGTATCGCGGAGTGCGTAGGGCGTGTCCCGGTAGAAGGCAAGATGATGCGGCGCCGCCTGCTGCACGGCACGGATCATCTGCCGGTGGTCCACGTGGTTGCCGAGGCCCTGCGGCGCCAGGACCAGGTCCGGCTGCAATTCCTCCACCAAGGCCCTGATCCCGTCCGCGAGCGGACGCCATACTGCGTCATCCGGGCGAAGCGGGCCGAACAAGGCCGGGGCGGACTCATACCCCCGGTGCGGCGCTTCCGGCAGGTCGAGCCAACGCAGGTCCGCCATGCCCAAGATGTCCGCCGCCGTTCGGTCCTCGTTTCGCCGCAGCGCCATGTAATCGACCTCCGGCCCCAGGCCCTTGTCGAGTTGGCAGGCCAGCGCGAAGCCCGTGGCGGGCAGCACGGTCGCGGTGAAGGCCGTGGCCATGACGCTGCGCCAGCCGGCGTCGGCCAGTTGGGCCACCGTGCCGCCGCAGGAAAACGCGGCATCGTCGAGATGCGGGGACAGGACCAGTGCGGTCGGCATCTATAGAAGGTGCGGCTCGGCACGGAAGCGGCAGGGGGTGACGGGCAGGTCCGGCGACCAGCGGAGATCCGGTTTTTGCCCCGCGACATCGGCGTAAACGTCCATGATCTGCTGGCCGACCTTGGACCATGAATAAACCGCACGGCACTCCCGCAGCGCCGCGTCCGCCAAACGCCGACGCAGCGCGCCGTCGCGCAGCACGCGGCGCAGTGCTCCCGCCAGCCCATTCCGGTCGCCGGGTTCGGTCAGCAGGCCGTTCTCGTTGTCGCGGATGCAATCGACCACGCCGACGGACCGGCAGGACACGACGGCAAGCCGGGTCGCCATCGCTTCCAGGATCGTGTTGCTGAACCCCTCGGCATAGGTGGGCGACACGAAGATGTCGGCCCGGCGATACACCGCCGGCACGTCGGCATACTCGACGTAGCCCGTCATCTCCACCATGCCGCGCAGGCCCAGCAGCGGGATGGCGGCGGCAGTCTCCTCGAAAGTCGGCCCGATCCCGGAAATCAGCAGCCGGAAGCGGTCGCCGGTGTTCCGCAACTGGCGCGCGGCGTCCATCAGGTCCAGCACGCCTTTCCGCGCATCGACCCGGCCGTGATACAGCATCACGGGCGGATCGCCCTCCGCATGGGCAGGGTCCGGGTGGAACCGGTCAATATCGACAGCGCCGGGCACGATGGTGAAGCGGGCGCGGTCGGTGCCGAGGCGCTGCACCACCTCGTCCGCAAAGGAGTTGCAGCCGATCAGCACGGCATTGGCGTGGTCCAGCACCCGGATCATCGCCAGGCGGTGCGTTTCGCAGCAACTGCCGACCCAGTGCCCATCGCCGCCCTGGATCGACACCACGTTGGGCACGCCGAGCCGGCGCGACGCTTCCAGCACCGCCCAGCCGCAGGGATAGCCATACTGGGCGTGCAGCACGTCGAAGGGCTGACGCGCGTGCTCGGCGGCCACGGCCTCCACCATGGCGGCCACGTCGCGCTCGAAGTCGCCGCCGTCCTGTTCGCCAAGCTGCTCCAGGCCGACCACGCGCACGCCGGGCACTTCGGGCGGAGGACCGCCGCCATACACCTTGCGGCCGAACGCATCGCCGCGGTACTGGCTGATCATCGTCACGTCGTGCCCGGCCGCCACCAGCTCGCGCAACAGGTTCAGCGCATACACGCTCATGCCGGAGATCGCCGGGAAGAACCGCCGGCTGACGAAGCAGATCCTCATGCGGCGGCTTTCAGGTAGGCCAGCGACGCCGGAATGATCGAATCCGCGCGGTGGCTTTCCCGCGACATCTCGACGCAGACCAGCTTGGGGAAGCGGATGGCCTGTAGGGCGCGCAACACGCCGGGCAGGTCCATGTCCCCCTCTCCGAACGGCAGGTGGACATGGACGCCGCGCTTCATGTCCTCGATCGTGACGGTGCCGAGATGCGGCGCGAACTCCGCCACCGCGGCCGCCGGGTCGCGCTCGCCGGTGACGATGCAGTGCCCAGTGTCAAGCGCCAGCCGCAGCCCGGGGATGCCCAGCGCGGCCCAGTCATCAACGGTTTCGATCAGCATGCCAGGCTCCGGCTCCAGCGCCGCGACCGTGCCCAGGACCTCGGCCCGGCGCGCCACTTGCTCGGCGCCGCCGCGCAGCCAGTCCCGGGCATCCTCGCGCCGGACCCCCGGCTTGGGCACGCCTGCCCAGAACGACATGGCATCCGCTCCCGTTTCGGCGGCGACTTCCAACGCGCGGCACAGGAAATCGACCCGGCACGCCCGGCCATCCGGGTCGGCGGTGAGCAGCGTCGGCTCGTGCTTCGCCCGCGGGTCCAGCAGGAAGCGTGCCCCGGTCTCCACCACGCAGCCCAGGCCCAATTGCCGCAACAGCGCCGCCACCCGCCGACGCTCCGCTGCGAAGTTCTCGGCGAACGGGTCCAAGTGGTGGATGTCGAGCGTCAGCGCCACGCCGTCATAGCCCGCGTCCGCGATCAGCGCCAAGGCGTCGTCAAGCCGGTGATTGGCGGCGCCGTTGGTGTTGTAGGCAAAACGCAGCGTCACGGCCGTTCCATCGCGATGGGGGCGCTATGCACCTCAGGTTCCCGATACAGCGGATACAGGCCGCCGACAATGCGGTCCACCGCCGCGATGTCGAGCCAGGGATCGCCGCCCAGCCGTTCCGCCGCGTCGGGCGGCAGGCGCACCGGCGCAGCCCCCGCCGGCGGCGGCCCCAGCCCGACCAGCTTGCTGCCGCGCTCCATCAGCTTGCGCACCCCGCGCTCGCCGATGCGGTGGTAGCTCATGGTCTCGACCTCCAGGCCGGGCACCACGGCCTTCACCACATGCACGCCGGATGCGCCCGGCGGCGAGTAGTCGAGGTAAATGATCTCCATGCCGGCGGAAGCGAAGCGCCGGCCCAACTCTTCGACCAGCCCGGTGCCGGACAGCGGGCCGTCCCAGGTCGGCAGGGCGTCGAACCGCCGCGTGCCGCGCCGGGACAGCACGGTGTCGGCCAGCAGCGCCTTCAGCGACCGCTGATCCAGCCCCAGCCATTCCACCATGGCGCGCAGGCTGCGGCTCTCCTCGCCGCCCAGGCTGTGATAAGCGCGGAACCGCTCGAAATACCCCGGCGGCGCCACGCCCGTGATGTCGGCCAGCGGCGCGTGGCTGAACACCTTGCGCATCCGCGCGGCGGCAAACTCGAACACCGCCTTGCGCAGCGCCTGCTCACGGTCGAGGGAGGCCGCCTCCCCCGCCGCCGTCACCATGATCGGGTAAGGCGCCGCGATGTCGTCCTGCTCGGCGCCGACGCAATACACGTTGGCGGTGCCGAACTCGGTCGTGGCGAACTTGGGGATCACCTCGATGCCGAGGGCGCGCAGCCGGTCAAGCAAGGCCCGGGTGCGCGGGTCCGCCGGCCCGTCGCCCAGGTCGAGCGCGATGCCGCGGTCCATCGCGCGGAACCCGGTCCCGTTGCCGTCCCGCTGCAGCAGCTCGCACAGCCCATGCCCGATGGCGAAATCGAGCGTCGGCCCGGCGCCCAGCCCGTTGGTGATCGGCGTCGTGAACGGCACGTAGCCCGGCGACAGGTCGCCCACCGAGCAGGCGGCGATGTCGATGGGCAGCCACACCATCTCGCCGCCGGGCCAGCGGCGGGCAGGCACCCATTCCAGGACCGTATCGCCATCGATCGGGCTGCCGGCCGGCAGGCACAGGGTCAGAGGATCGGCGACGTATCGCGCCCCCGCCTCGGCCCGGAGCGCGTGGAAACTGGCGCGCTTGCGCTCCATGCGGTGGATCTGCACGGCGGAGTGAACGGCCTCCGCCAGCTCTCCCATCGTGCCGATGATCGCGCTGGCGTCGTCCACGCCGTACCCGACACCGTGCGGCGCGACGCCATGCCAGCGCGTGCCGTCCCGGTTCAGGAAAATCGCGTTCCAGCAGGACACGCCGGTGCGGTCGAGCGGCGACAAGGAGAACAGCTCCACCCGCCCATCGGGCATGGAAGCGACGTAGGCGGCTGCGGCGTCGGGCAGCGTGGGCGGCAGGAAATGCTCTGTCATCGCTCGATCTGGGTGGGGCGGGTCAACGTGGCGTTCGTGACGTGTTGCGGGCTTGGCGATGGGGAATCAAGCGGCGGCTGGGCCATCGCCTGCGCTTCCAACACCAGAGCCATGATCGACAGATCGCGCTCGGCGCCGAACACGAAAGGCTGCGCCCCAAGCACGGCATCCGCGAAGCTTTCCACCTGGTTGAGGAACGGCGAGCGCTCGGCGCCGGGAACCGGGACGGGCTGCGCCACGCCGGTTGCCGCGTCGATCCAGTCCAGCGTGCCGCCGGCGGTCTGCCCCATGGTGTCGGTCGCGACCGCCTGCCCCGCCGTACCCACGACTTCCAGCCGGCGGCGCGGCAGGGTTTCCGGGCAGTTGTAGGCAACGTGCATCTGCACCATGACGCCAGAGCGCGACCTCGCCATCAGCAAGGCCCCGTCCTCCACGGTGTAGCGGTGCACGCGGGCCTGACCGATCGCCGCGACCTCCATTAGGTCCTCGTTCAGCAGGTGGGACGACAGATCAAGGCCATGCGGCGCCAGGTCCATCAGCGCGCCGCCGCCTGCGCGCGCCGGGTCGATGCGCCAGTTGTCCCTTGCCCCGCCCGCCGCCCAATCAGCCGGCAACCAGCACGCATACACGATGCGGATGGCCGTGACCGTGCCGAGCCTGCCCTCAGCGATCAAAGCCGCGAGCGCGCGGTGCGCCGCGTGGAAACGCTGGTCGAACGCGGTGGCATACAACACCCCGGCGCGGCCGCACGCGGCGACCATGGCCTCGGCGTCCGCCATCGTGGTCGCCATCGGCTTCTCGCACAGCACCGGCAGGCCGGCCCCCGCCGCGGCCTCGACCAGCGCGCGGTGCGCGTGGTTGGGCGCCGCGACGTAAACGGCGCCAAGGCCGGGCGTGGCGAGGAAGTTGTCAATGTTCGCATGGGCCGGCGCGCCGAACAGCTTGGACGCCTGCTGCAGGGATGCGGCAGAGGGATCATACAAGGCGGCCAGGTGCCCGTTGCGCGACGCCTGGATCGCCGGGCCTGCGTAGTCGCGCGCCACCCAGCCGCACCCGGCGATGCCCCAGCCCAGCGTCACCATTGCTGCGGCAGATCCAGGAGGACCCGGCGCCGGGCAAAGCGGTCGGTGGCGTCGTCCGCCCCGGCCACCGCCCGCTCCGGCGCGTCGGAGCGCAGCGGGTAGGTCGCCAGCGGCCCATATTCCTGCTGATACCGCTCCGACGGCCACCGGATCTCCGGCCCGGCGTAGAGCGGGTTGCGGCGCAGCACCGTTCCCGGCGTCGGTACCGTCAGCCCGCCCGAAAGCGCGCGCGGCGCCCCGGTGCCGGTCGCCCAGGCCACAGCCGGCGCGTCGGCAAGCGCGTCCGCGTCGCCCGGCACCGGCGCCCGCGCCTCG
>CALMVT010000103.1 GCA_937873175.1 uncultured Acetobacteraceae bacterium
CTTCGACTTCTCGTTCCAGCCCTCGCTGGACCGCGCCCGCGTGCAGGCGCTCGCCCAACTCGGTTTCGTGGACCGGCGCGAGGTGCTGCACCTCCTGGGCCCGCCCGGCACCGGGAAGTCTCACCTCGCTGTTGCCCTTGGCGTCGAGGCAATCCGTGCCGGTCGCAGCGTGTATTTCATGACCCTGGCCGACCTGATCACCGCGCTCGCCCGCGCCGAGCGGGACGGGAGCTTGCGCGAGCGCATCCGCTTTCTGTGCCGGCCGCAACTGCTGATCGTGGACGAGATCGGCTACCTCCCTGCGACGACTTCGTCGTCAGGCTGCCCGTGGTGCCCGGGGGCGGCAACTTGTTTTTCCAGCTGGTCAACGCCCGCTATGAACGCGGCGCCATGATCCTGACTTCCAACCGCGGTTTCGGCGAATGGGATCAGGTTTTCGGCGATCCCGTCGTCGCCGCAGCCCTGCTGGACAGGCTGCTCCACCACGCCACCGTGGTGCAGATCGAGGGCAACAGCTACCGCATGCGCCGGCATGCTGACCTCGTGCCGGATGCAGCGCGCGCCAGGCCCGTGGTGCCCCCGTCGCCTCCACCCGCCAAGCGCCGTGGCAGGCCACCGAAGGACAGGAGCGCAGATCAAATCAACGGCTGATCACCGCCCATGCTTGAGGACTTTTCAATCGGCAGGTTTGGGGAGAGTGCAGTCAGCGTTGACAACCGGCCATCGGCGCTTGCCCAATCCTGAACCGCCCGGCTGCCGCCGTTTGTGGATGTGCGGTTCGGCCCCAAAGCTTCGGCACAGTTCGCGGTGGTGCTCGGCGTCATAGCCCTTGTCGGCGAACACGGTCGCAATACGGGCCATGACGGCAAAGGCCGCCAGGAACAGGCGCTCGAAGACCAGGGTGTCATTGACGTTGGCGGTCGTGGCGACGACGCACGCGACGCGAACGCCGTCACCCGTGACCGCGACGTGGTATTTGGTGCCTTTCTTGCCGCAGTCTGTCGGGTTGGGTCCGGCAAGCTCGCCCGCACGCTTGGCCCGCACCGAGCAGCTGTCCAGGATCAGCGTCGGGTCGCCGCGCAGCATGGCGTGCACCCGCGCCAGCACGCCCCCACGCGCCCAGCGTGCCAACGCGCGGCGCAGGGTCGAACCGCTGGCTTCGCCCGCGCTCGCCGTCAGGCTGCGCCACGGCGTGCCCTCGCGCAGGAACCGCCGCAAGGTGGAGAGCACGCGCACGGTCTCGGCGGGTAGGTGCCCCGGCCCGGGCGAGCATCGCTCCTCGCAGCACTCGACCACCGTCGCGACCAAGTCCAAAATCCTGAAATCCATGCCGCCATCCCTCTTCCAAACATCCAGAGATGGGCAGCGGCACCCTGGCCAGCAATCAGGTCATCTCAACCCAGGGTAGTTGTGGAAACCGCCTCTAAAATCCGGGAACGCAAAAAGGCATTCAGCAAGCGACGGCCTGGACTCCTGCGATCCGGCTCCGTTCTCCAAAATCAGGACGACTGGACTGTTGTGATTGCATCATACCTTACAAAGTTTGGACTCCTGAGATCTCCCTTGCCCGATTCGTTGATGGCCGAAGCTAGGATAGCCTGTGGATAACTCCAACATTTCCACAAGCTCCGACTGGACTCTTGCGACTAGCATCTGGACTCTAGCGGCCGTCTGTATCCCTAAAACAGCAGCTTTATCTAGTTATCCCCTGGACTCTTGTGATGAAACTAATAGAGACTCTAATATTCTTGCTAGTAGCTTGTGAGCACAAGAGTCCAAATGGACATTGGTGGATAACCTAGGCCAGCTTACGTATCGATTTGTGAGGATTTTGGTAGCAGAAAGGCACGAACGTGGCCGAGGTGCATAAGCTCATTGAGGAACTCGGCCGACAGGGGGCCCTGAAGGCTGCTGAAACGGATGCTGACCGGCGTGCCATTGAGGCAGCGATTGCCTACATGAGTGACGAGGAAGCTGGCGTTGGCTTCTTATACTCCGGATGGTGTCAAGCTGCGCTCCCCCACAAGAAGCTCGCCGATGAAGCCGTTTGGAAGGTACAAACGGAAAGAGTGACGCTTGTTGTGGAACCGGGGCGTCGCAATCTCCTCGGCGATAACACCGAGTTTGTGGGAGTTCCCTACGGTTCCCGCGCTCGCTTGATCCTTCTCTACCTGCAAGCCGAAGCGCTTAGGACGGATAGCCGTGATATTGAACTCGGCCGATCCCTGCACGCGTGGCTCGGCAAGCTCGGAATTCCGGTCGGGGGTAAGTCATTCCGAGATGTGCGAGAACAAGCTGATCGGTTGTCCCGATGCCGTCTGACTTTTCATGTCCAACACGGAAGCCGCGCCGGCCTTTTAAACCAAAACATTGTCGATGCTGCTATGTTCGTTGAAGATGGCAGCGCGCAGGGTAGCTTGTTTGTAGATACGGCGCGACTCAGCGAAAGTTTTTTCGAGCAGTTGAAAAGACATCCAGTTCCAATTGAAGATGCTGCTATCCGAGCTTTAAGCAATAATAGCCAAGCACTTGACGTTTATTGTTGGTTGACCTACCGATTGCATGTTCTTCCGCATGCTCGGACAGTTTCCTGGCCTGCAGTCTATGCTCAATTCGGCGCCAGTTACAAGAAGCTGGCCCATTTCAAAATGCGCTTTGTGGACAGCCTCAAAATGGCAACGGCGGTTTACCCTGAGGCAAACGTCGAACTCAACGACAAGGGCTTGATTCTCAAACCGTCACCGCCACCTGTGGCGCCTCGGCCAGTCGCGGCAGGCGGAAGTCCAATCACAAGAGTCCAAAGGATCACGACTCGTGCCCCTCATGAGGGTAGCTAACGATAGAAACCTGAAAAGTCGCAAGAGTCCAAGGCTGCTATGGCCCTACAGTGCAAGCGGCCGAACATCGCTTTTGGTGCTAGTTCCTGGCGGGAGTGTCAAAAACCTGGGGCGCTACGCCGCGAGTTGGATTGCCGGGTGGCCA
>CALMVT010000104.1 GCA_937873175.1 uncultured Acetobacteraceae bacterium
CAAAGGGAGTCAGAGCCGGGTCATCGCCGCAAGTCGAATGTGTGAATGCCGTAGCATACGGAGGAAGGACTCTCCTTATAAACGAGGGCACGTCGGGGGCAGGGTCAGCGATCATCCCGGCCAGGTCGTCCTCATCGCGGACGAGCTGTTCATAGATCGCATTGTATCGGGGCCGCGGCTGACTCCCAGCCGGCCCAGCCCGGTCGGCTTCGTCGTCCACTACGCCTTCTGCAACGCCCGCAGCTTGCGCCCTGCGGCCCGCAGCGCCTTGTCGTGGACAGCCCGATCGAGTTCATGGACCACGCGGCCGCCCGGCATCAGCCGCTCCGAGAAGGCAGGCTTGTTCCCGGAGGAACTGGCCTTGGAGGGCTTCGCGGCGACGCTCCAGCTGTTGGTCCGGTCCACGGACACGTCTTTCATCCTCAACTCCACATCGGTGGTGCATCAAATCACGCCGGCCACAGAAATACCACCGTGCGCCGGCTGCCGACGTTTGTGGCCGCTCGCCAGCCAGGCAACGCCTCCGCGACGCCGGTTCGGCCCCGTCCATCATCGGACCGGCTACCGTCACCATCATGGACGGGGGCAGCCAAACCCTATGCGGATATCGCGCTGAGCCTGCCTATCCTATATAGAACATGGATGCCGGTTCGTCCGCGACTCCATGGGTCGGAAATCACCGTTGTTTCTTGAAGTAGCGCCCGAGCAAATCTCCTGGGACTGTCCAGAAGTTGGGGGACTACGCCGCCTCCGCCCAGTGCAGGTCTGAACCGGGTGTCGGCTCGAACAGCTGGCCGAAGCCGCAACCGAACGCACCGTTGTAGACCGCGCAGCGGACTTGCAGGAGCAAGTCGGCGCCGCGTCGGGACCAGCGCATCTGCTGCGACTTGGCCATGCGTTTGTTGACCAGGAAGTTGGCCGTGCCCTCGGTGAGCGATGTTCCGACCCGCAGGCCGGCGCGCCATCGCTCGGCATAGTTGACCAGCCAGGCACTTTGGCTGCGCAGGTAGCGGTCAACCGCCCGCAGCGCTCGCTTCAGCTTGCGGACGGGCTGGCGTTCGAGGGCAGGCAGGAGGACGCGCAGGCGCTTGAGGGTGATCCGGGCATCTTTGGCCTTGCCGTGCCAGGTCCGCCAGCGCAGGCGCTCGACCTCGGCGACGATTTCTGCCTTTGCCTGCTGCTGATCCGGCGTGTCGGCAGGCAAGGCTTGCGCCACTTGCTTGGCGTGCTGCAGGCGCGTGGAAAGGTGGAACCAGTCTGCGACGGGCGGGCCCGCGATGCCGGCAGCGGCCAGAATGGCGCGCAGGCCCGAGCAGCCGTCGGTGAACGCGGTCAACGCGGTGTTGCTGGTCCGGCCCAGGGCGTCGAGGGTGCGCCGGATCAGCGCCACGATGTCGGTGCCGGCGTTCGCCACAGCGCCGAACACCTGCCGG
>CALMVT010000105.1 GCA_937873175.1 uncultured Acetobacteraceae bacterium
GCCGTCCACAATGGCACGCTCGACTCCGGCTTTGGACAGAAGTTCCAGCCAGCCAATGATCCATGTCCGACTATGGCGACCGCCGCCTGACCCCCAATCTCGCGACAGTCCCCCCAGCGAGGCTGATCCGGGGCGGCTCACCGCCCCACCCCACAGGACGCCGATGCAGCTGAAATCCGGCCTTCATAGGCCGGCGTTCTCGCGCGCCTGTGTAACCTGATGCGAGCAGATTCTGAACCACACCCTGATTTGTGCCAGATGCCGGCCAATATCGACCTCGCTGCAGGCAGGATCAAACCTGCGTCAAAAAAATCTGAAACCGTTGCGACCTCCAATCTTGTGACAATCCCGCCGCCAGGCCCACAAAAAGCCGCGGCTCACCTCGCGGCGACGGGCCACATCGGCAAACGACGCCCCAAGCCGCTCAGCCTCGGCCATGATCCGGAGCCTCTCTTCCGAGCGCTGGCGGCGGCGCTCAACGCCGGCAATAATCTCCATCCCGCAACCCGCCCCTGGTCTTTGCGGCGCTTGTGCGAGCGCCGCAAAGATCACCCAGCATCAAGCCCGGTAGGCGCTACTCGTCAGGTGTTCACCGATTTGTGCACCACGCTGGCGGTGATTGCCACCCCTGGTCCGCCGGCGATACGCTTGCCTCGAGCCGCCGGTCGGCTCAGGGGGAAGCGCCAGAATGAAATGGATACGAATGCGGCGTCCTGCCGCGGCGTTCGCGGCGATGTGCTTCTGCTTTCCAGCCGGCGCCGAGGTCACCCAATTCAGCGTGATTGCAACGGATCGACCCGCCCTCGACGGGCGCAGTTTCGGAGCTTACGGCACGGCCGAGAAGATCATCGCGCGTGCTACGATCGCCGTTGACCCCAACGATCCCCACGATGCCGTGATCGCCGACGTCGGACTGGCCCCGCGCAACGCGCAGGGCCGGGTCGAGGCCACGGCCGAGGTCGTCATTCTGCGCCCGACCAGGGGCGGCAACGGCACGCTCCTGCTGGAGCTGCCCAACCGCGGCCGCAAGCTGATGCCCATGCTGTTCGACGATGTCGCGGAAGCGGCGGCCCAGCGTTTGGAGCACGCAGGAGATGCCGGCCTCGGCTTTCTGCTGGACCAAGGATACACGCTCGCCTGGGTAGGCTGGCAAGGTGACCTGCCAGCCGGACCGGACGTGATGCGCGTCCAGGTGCCGACCATACCGGATGTCACGGGCGTGTCGCGCGAGGAGTTCGTCTTCGATCACAACCGCAGCCCGGTCACCGCACCCCTCACCTACCCCGCGTCTGCGATGCCCGGCGACGCCGTGCTCACGGTGCGGGCCCACACCGACGACGAGCGCCAACGCCCGTCAGACCTGTCCTTCCGCTTCACCGACGAGCGCCGCATCGAGATCACGCGGCCCGCCGGGTTCGACGCCGGGGCAATCTACGAACTCGTCTACACGGCACGCGATCCGATGGTGCTCGGCCTCGGCTTTGCCGCTGTGCGGGATGTGGCCACCTTCCTGCGGCAGGGCACGGCGGACAACCCGCTGGGCCGGCCGGTGCAGCGGGCCTATGCGCACGGCGTCTCGCAGAGTGGCCGAGCGCTGCGCGACTTCCTGTATTGGGGCTTCAACGAGGACGAGCGTGGGCGTCTCGTGTTCGAGGCGATGAACCCTCACATCGCGGGCACGCGGCGCAGCTTCACCAACGCGCGCTTCGCCCAGCCCGGCCGCAATCCCGCGTCGCACACGGACCGCCTCTACCCTGCCGACCAGTTCCCGTTCACCTACGCCGTCATGGACGATCCCGTTTCAGGCCGCAAGGACGGGCTGCTGCTGCGCTGCCGTTTGACCAACACGTGTCCGAAGATCTTCCAGACGGACAGCAACTACGAGTTCTTTGGCGCCCGCGCCTCGCTGCTGGTGACCGACACGCATGGCGACCACATCGACCTTCCTGCAGAGGTGCGGGCCTACATGACAGCGGGGGCGCCGCATTTCTCCGACCCTGACGCGATAGTCACCAGGACTCCGGCTTGTGCTCTGCCGGTCAACCCCATCCACGCTGGCGCGCCGCTGCGTGCCTTGCTGGTCGCTCTCAACGAATGGGTGCGCGACGGCATCATGCCTCCATCGAGCCGCTACCCCATGCGGTCGGACAACACGCTGGTCGCGGCGACGGAACCGTTCCCAGCCATTCCCGGCCTCGCCTACACCGGCTTTTACAACCCGGCCTACCTGGTGGATTACCAAACGACACCGCCATCGGTGACGGGCCGGTATCCGGTGTTCCTGCCACGCGTGGACGGGGACGGGACCACGGTCGCCGGCATCCACATCCCCGCGATCGAGGTGCCCCGGGCAAGCTACACCGGCTGGAACCCGCGCGCGGAGGGCTTCGCTTCCGGTGCGTTATGTACGAACATGGGCAGCGTCGCGCCGTTTGCCGCCACCCGCGCGGAGCGCGAAGCCGCGCACGACCCGCGTCCGTCGCTGGAGGAGCGTTACCCGACGCCGGCGTCCTACGTCGCCGCCGTGCGCGCCTCCACCAAGCGGCTCTTGGCCGAGCGGCTGATGCTGCCAACCGACGCGGAGGCAGCCGTCAAAGCGGCAGAGGCGGACACGCTGGCGAAGCTGCATCGGTAGCCAGCACACATTCATTGTCAACGCAGGCAGCCGGGCGGGAGATTGCTTGGAGAAACCACGGTCCCCCGGCGCCATTGTCCAGGGTTTCGGCTGTTTGCTGCTCACTGCGGTCAGCTGGGGCCTGAACTGGCCGTTGGTGAAGTTCCTGCTGACCCAAATGCCACCGTTCACGATGCGGGCGGCAGCAGGAGCGTTGGGCGCCTCCGCGACCTTCGCCGTTGCTGCATGGCTTGGGGAGCGGTTGCTGCCTCGCGCCGATCAATGGCGTCCCTTGTTGCTGTCATCGATGTTGAATTTCACCTCGTTCATGGCGGCATCCACCCTGGGCATGCTCTGGCTTTCTGCGTCGGAAGCGGTGATCATCGCCTATACGATGCCGTTCTGGGCCGTGTTGATGGCCTGGCCGGTACTTGGCGAACGCCTGAATCCAACTCGCCTCGCGGCCCTGGTGCTGGGACTTGCCGGCGTCGGCGTGCTGATGGGCACGCAGCCGATCCAGGCATCGTGGGCGAAGCTCCCAGGTGCTGCCGTCGCCCTCGCCGGCGCCGTGATGTTCGCGCTTGGCACCGTTCTGAGCAAACGGCGGCCGCTTGCTCTGCCGCCAGTTGTCAGCGTGGCCTGGCAGGTCGGGCTCGGCTCCGTTCCGCTGGCGCTCCCTGCCGTGTTCGAACGCCCGCACTGGGACGCGATCTCCCCGCCTGTGGCGCTGAGCGTCGTGTATCTTGGCCTGGTTCCCCTTTCCCTGGCCTACCTAACCTGGTTCAGGGCGCTGCGCGTGCTGCCGGCGTCCACAGCATCCACAGCCATCCTGATGGTCCCGGTCATTGGCGTGTTCGGCTCCGCCATGTTGATCGGAGAACCGCTTGAGACCCGGCAGTTCGTCGCACTGGCCCTTACTCTTGCCGGAGTGGGACTGGCTGCACGGACATAGCTTTTCGGCCGGGCGTGGTTCAAATCCGGGTAATATCCAAAACGAGAGATCCCTTTATCATCAGCGCTGTATTGATGTCCGGTGTTATCTGGAAAAAGCACGATACCGTTGGCGAATTCCGCAGACTGCTCAGCCGCATAAGTTGCTGCGGGAGGTCATGTTAATACCGTAACCAGAAAGCGGACAAATACAGCAAAATATTCTTGAGACACTCAACTCTAACGCACGCAGTCCGAACCGTTCTATCGCCTGCCTGATTTCGCCAACGGTATCCAGCACTCTTTGAACCACGCCCGGAACTCCTCCACACGTGTCAGCCGGTGGGACGGGTGTTGACTGGCGGCCAGCCGCTGCCATCGTCGGCTGCCCTGTTCTCACGCCGCCTGGAGACGCTCTTGGATTTCAGCTTTACGCCCGAACAGGAGCAGATCCGCGATTTGGTGCAGCGCATCTGCTCAAATTTCGACGATGCCTATTGGCTGCGCAAAGACGATGAGGCGATATTTCCTGAGGAGTTTTATCGCGCCATCGCCGGTGCCGGGCTGCTGGGCATCGCGATGCCGGAGGCGTTCGGCGGTTCGGGCCTGGGCATCACAGAGGCGGCGATCATGATGCGCGCCGTGGCTGAATCCGGCGCGGCTATGGCCGGTGCATCGTCCGTGCACATGAACATCTTCGGCCTGCAGCCAGTCGTGGTTTTCGGCACGGACGAGCAGAAAGCCCGCATGCTGCCACCCCTGATCCGGGGCGAGCAGAAGGCGTGCTTCGCGGTTACGGAGCCGAATGCCGGGCTGAACACGATCGAGATCACCACCCGTGCCGAGCGAACCAACGCCGGCTGGCTGCTGTCGGGCCAGAAGATTTGGATCTCGACCGCCCAGGTCGCCGACAAGGCGTTGATCCTGGCGCGCACCACGCCGCTGGGCCAGGCCAAGCGCAAGACCGATGGACTGAGCCTGTTCTACACCGATCTCGACCGCAGCCGGGCAGAAATACGGCAAATCCGCAAGCTCGGCCGGCATGCGGTGGACAGCAACATGATCTTCTTCGACGCCATGGCGATCCCGGACGAGGACCTGATCGGCGAGGTGGGCCAGGGTTTCCGCCAAATCCTGCACGGGCTGAACCCCGAGCGCATCCTGATCGCCGCCGAGGCGATCGGCATCGGCTACGCCGCGCTGCGCCGCGCGACCAACTATGCCCGGGAGCGTGTGGTGTTCGGTCGTCCTATCGGCCAGAACCAAGCCATCCAGCACCCGCTGGCACGCTGCTGGATGAACCTTGAGGCGGCGAACCTGATGGTGCTGAAAGCGGCGTCGCTTTATGACGCCGGGGCGGACTGCGGCGCCGAGGCGAACACCGCCAAGTACCTTGCTGCCGAAGCCGCCTTTGCGGCATGCGAGACGGCCGTGCTGACCCATGGCGGCATGGGCTATTCAGCGGAGTACCACGTGGAGCGGTATTTGCGCGAAAGCCTCATCCCCCGCATTGCGCCTGTCAGCCCGCACATGATCCACAACTTCGTTGCTGAAAAGGTGCTCGGCCTACCGCGGTCCTACTGACGCGTCTTTGCCGCCAAAATGGTTCTATCAAGGCTTGCGCCGGCGTTGTCAGGTTGATGGGCAGAGAGTGTTGATGACCTCAGGCCGGCTCCGGCACCTATGCAGCATCAGCAACTGCGGTGACCTCGCGCC
>CALMVT010000106.1 GCA_937873175.1 uncultured Acetobacteraceae bacterium
AACCCGGCCTGCGAAGGCAGGCGCTTTCCGCGCGCCCGTGTAACCTGATCCGGGCGAATTCTGAACCACGCCCGCCTGCCCGGGCCGCGAACACGCGCTCGGCCTGCGCGGTGGCGGCGAGGAAGCCCGGCGTCATCGAGTCCGGCATGGCGCGGTTCAGCGCGAAGGCCGTCAGCGCCGCGCCGATCAGGATCAGCATGATCAGGCCCATGCCCTTCTGGCTGGAAGTGTTCGTGCGGACGGTCATTCCTGGGCTCGCGTGGCCGTCGCACTTGATCCCGAACGGCGGCAGGCAGCTCGGTGAGTTCACACTTTTCCAGCCATGTCAGGCAAAATTCCAGCGTTCAGGCAACAAAAACCATGCTTTCCATCGTGCAGAACCCAGGCATCACGGGCCTTGGATTCCAGTCATTAAAGAAAACCGACACGGACCCTACGTATCGCCTGCTACTCGGTTCGGATCTTCCTGGACGAGCCTTTACGCTGCCTGCACCCTTGCCGCCGCCCGTGCCCGGCGCTCATCCTTCTTGCTGCCGCCTTTGGCCGCCCCGGCCAGCTTGGGCGCGCGCCCTTTCTTCGCCAGCAGCACCCGGTACTCGTCCATGTCGCCGTCATACGAGCGCACAGTGCCGCCATCGACCAGCCAAAGCTGATCGGCCACCAGCTCCACCAAATGCGGGTCGTGGGTGATCAGCAGCACGGCGCCGGGGAACTCCCCTAATGCCCGGACCAAGGCGTCGCAGGCATCGATGTCCAAATGGTTCGTGGGCTCGTCCAGGATCAGCAGTTGCGGCGCATCGCGGGTGGCCAGCGCCAGAAGCAGGCGCGCGCGCTCACCGCCGGACAGGTTGGCGCTCCGCGTGTTGGCGCGGTCGGCGTCAAGGCCGAAGCGGGCGAGCTGCGCCCGGACCTGGGTGGGCGCCGCCTGCGGCAAGGCGCGGGCCATGTGGTCGATGGGGCTGTCGCCCGGCACCAGCTCGGCCTCCTGGTGCTGCGCGAAGTAGCCGACGCGCAGCTTGCCGGGGCGGCGCAGGCGGCCCGCCATCGGCTCCAGCCGCCCGGCCAACAGCTTCGCGAACGTGCTCTTGCCGTTGCCGTTGGCGCCGAGCAGCGCGATGCGGTCCTCCATGCCGAAGCTCATCGACAAGCCTTCCAGCACCGGGACGCCGGCGTAGCCGACGCTCACGCCGTCCAGCGCCAGGATCGGGGGGGCGAGCTTGGCCGGCTCGGGAAAGTTGAACCTAGTGGGCGCAGCCTCGATCACCGCATCCATCGCGGGCATCCGCTCCAGCGCGCGGAGGCGGGACTGCGCCTGCCGGGCCTTGCTGGCCTGAGCGCGGAAACGGTCCACAAAGGCCTGCATGTGGGCGCGCTGGGCGGTGATGCGCTCGGCGGCGCGGGCCTGCTGCATGGCATGCTCGGTGCGGATACGGACGAACTCGCTGTAGCCGCCGGGGGTCAGGCTGAGCTTGCGCCCGTCCAGGTGGGCGATGGCCTGCACCGAGCGGTCGAGCAGGCCCTGGTCGTGGGACACCACGAGGGCGGCGCCGGGGAAGCGGGCCAGCCAGCCTTCCAGCCACAGCGTCGCTTCCAGGTCGAGATGGTTGGTCGGCTCGTCCAGCAGCAGCAAGTCGGGGGCGGAAAACAGCACAGCGGCCAGCGCCACCCGCATGCGCCAGCCGCCGGAGAACGAGTCAAGTGGACGAAGCTGTGCTTCCGCGTCGAAGCCCAGCCCGGCCAGGATGATGGCGGCGCGGGCGGGGGCGGCGTCGGCGCCGATGGTGTGCAGGCGCTCGAACACCGCGGCCACCCGGTCGGGCGGCAGCTCGCCGTGTTCAGCGCGCCCTGCCTCGGCGAGCAGGGCCAGGCGCTCGGGATCGCCCTCCAGCACGGTGTCGAGCAGTGTGGCGGGGCCGGAGGGCGCTTCCTGCTTCACCTGGGCCATGCGGGCGCGGGACGACAGGCGGATGTCGCCGCCATCCACCGTGATGTCGCCGGCAATGGCTTTCAGAAGCGTGGACTTGCCGGTGCCGTTGCGGCCCACGAGACCGATGCGGCGCCCGGCGTCCACGGCCAAGTCGGCGCCGTCCAGGAGGGTGCGGCCCCCCATGCGCAACGTCACGCCGGTGCAGGTCAGGAGGCTCATGCGGAGGTTTATGCCGCATTGCAGCAAAACAGTCCAGGGTTGCCAGCACGGGCCGGGCGCGGGAGGGTGCCGGCATGACCTGGTCCATCCTCGCGCGGGACAGCGCCACCGGCGCGCTGGGCGCCGCCGTCGCTTCACGGTTCTTCGCCGTGGGTGGCTTGTGCATCCACGTGGAGGGAGACGTGGCGGCGCTGGCGACGCAGGCGCTGGTGAACCCGATGTATGCCGTGCACGCCATGCCGCGGCTACGAGGGGGCGAGGCGTCGGACGCCGTGCTGGGGGCGCTGGTTGGCCCGGACCCGGGCCGGGCGGAGCGGCAGTTCCACATCCTGGACGCTTCCGGGCGTATCGCGCAGCACAGCGGGCCGGACTGCGTGTCCTGGGCCGGGCATGTGCGGGGTCTGGACGTGTCGGTGGCGGGCAACATGCTGGCCGGGCCGGACGTGGTGACGCGGACGCTGGACGGCTTCATGGCGTCGTCTGGCAGCCTGGCGGAGCGGCTGCTGGCGGCGATGGAGGCCGGGGAAGCCGCGGGCGGCGACAAGCGGGGGCGGCAGAGCGCCGGGCTGAAGATCGCTTTGTCCGATCCGTACCCCGACCTCGATATCCGCGCTGACGACCACCCGGACCCGCTGGCGGAGCTGCGCCGGCTGCACCGGGTCAGCCTGGAACGCTTCGCGGTGTTCCGGCGGCATCTGGCCAGGACTGCCGACCCATGGGGCACGCTGGACCGCGGGGTGATCGAGGCGGCCATCGCCCGTGACGGCCGGCCATTGTGAGGCGCCGCGTCCTCGTTGCGCTGCTTTGGGCAGCATTTCTATGGGCCGGGCTGGCGTCCCCGGTCCTTGCTCAGCCGTCCACCCTGACCATCGGGCTGCGGGAACACCCGGATGTGCTGGACCCGACGCTCGGCTCCGCTTTTGTCAGCCGGATCGTTTATGCGTCCATGTGCGACAAGCTGATCGACATCGACGCCGGGCTGAACCTCGTGCCGCAACTGGCGACATCGTGGGAGTACGAGGACCCGACGCACCTTGTCCTGCACCTGCGCCCCGGCGTCGTGTTCCACGACGGCGAGCCGTTCGACGCGGAGGCGGTGCGCTACAAGATCCACCGCGACCAAACGATCAAGGGCAGCATGAGGGCCGGCGAGGTGAACGCCATCGCCGCCGTCGAGGTGGTGGACCCGTTGACGGTGCGCCTCGTGCTGAAAGCGCCGTCCAGCCCGTTTTTGTCGCAACTGGCGGACCGGGCGGGGATCATGATCTCGCCCAAGGCGGCGGAGGCGGGGGATTTCGGCAACCACCCGGTCTGCGCCGGGCCGTATGCGTTCGAGAGCCGGGTGGCGCAGGACAGCATCGTGCTGCGGCGGTTCGCCCGGCACTGGGACGCGGCGAACTACCACTTCGACCGGGTCGTGTTCAGGCCGCTGCCGAACTCGTCGGTGCGGCTGGCAAACCTGCAGGCGGGGAGCCTCGACCTCGTCGAGTACATCCTGCCCAGCGACGCGGAGGCGGTGGAGCGCGACCCGAAGCTGAAGCTCGCCATCGGCGACGGTCTGGCCTACCAGGGGATCACCTTCAACACGGACAACGGCCCGGCCGCCGACACGGCGCTGGGGCGGAGCCGGCTAGTGCGGCAGGCGTTCGAGCGAGCCGTCGACCGGGACGCGGTGAACCAGGTCGTCTATGGCGGGCTGTTCTCGCCGACCGCGCAGGCCAACCCGCAAAGCTCGCCGTTCTTCGTGCCGGAGGTGCAGCCGCCGCCGCGCGACCTGGCGCGGGCGCGGGTCTTGCTGAAGGAGGCCGGGGTCACGCCGCCGGTGCTGGTCACACTGACGCTGCCCAACAGCCCCGACGTGCAGCAGGCGGCGGAGGTGATCCAGGCGATGGTGGCCGAGGGGGGCTTCGACCTCAAGCTGCGGGTGATGGAGTTCGCGTCGTCGCTGCAGGCAGGGTACGGCGGGGAGTTCCAGGCCTACATGATCGCCTGGTCCGGTCGGTCGGATGCGGACGGCAACACGTGGCAGCAGCTGCACACCGGCGGCACGTTCAACTACGGCCACTGGAGCAGCCCGGCGGCGGACGCACTGCTCGACCATGCGCGCATTCCGACCGACGTGGCGGCGCGCCGGGCGCTGTATGCCAAGTTGTGGGAGGTGGAACGGGCGGACCTGCCGTTGCTGTATCTCTGGACGACGAAGAACGTGGTGGGGCTGAAACGCGGGCTGCAGGGGTTCGTGCAGGTGCCGGACGGGCTGATCCGGCTGCGCGGAGTGACCCTGGGGCGGTAGGGGAACAAGGCTATGCCGACTGAAACCTCGTTATCTCGGCTCGAAACAGGCTTCCCGGCAAAAGGTCTCGGCGTTCGCGGTTTCGGGCAAGCGGGGGTGAGCCGGGCAGTCTCATGAACCCCGGGTTCGCTGATCCACTCGTGCCCGGCGAAGTGTGGTGTTCCTGACCAAGCGTTGCCGGCTTTGGAGATGCCCTGGTCGCGGTGCTTGTCACCGCGGGCGTAGAAGCTGAGGGTGAGCCCGGCGTAGGCGGCCACCTCGCGGCGGTTAGCAAGCGGGCGGTGAAGCGCTTCGCGCACCAGCACGGTCGCCAGTTCCGTGCCGATGCCACCGAGTCTGGACAGCACCGCTACCTGTTGGGGTTGCGCAGGTTCGTGCCGTCACAGTTCGGCCGAAGTCCTGGGCTTTGGGACTGGTACGTCGTCAAGTGTCGGTCCGAGGCCAAGTTGCATCTAGACGGCTTCGCGGCGGAGCATGTGCGCCGCATGCGTGTCGAGTTCGGGCTGCTCCTGATCGATGAGCAGGACCGGCCATACAGCCCAGTCAAGGCCTTCTACAGCTCACGAGCCTGGGTCGGCTTGGTGCAATGTGTTGGCAATGGGTTGGGCGACACCCGCGTTTGGCCAAGCGCATGGCGCGGTTCGACGCATGCCTGCCGGCATGGCACGACCGCGCTTGCGCCACATTGCGCCAACCCGCACCGTGAGTCTTCCAGGCGAGCTCCCGGGACGAGGCGTCTCGGTCGGGTGCTGATCAAACAGGCCCGAGACTCCACCCTCGGGCGGTCCAAAGGTCCGACCGGGTTGCAACGATACGCCGCGGCCGGGCAGACCGACCTGCTGGACGGGGTCATGTCGCCCGCTGCTGTCCCGCCTCGCGCGGCCACCACGGATGGCGGAGGCGCGTCGCCCTCCGGCCGGCAACGCGGCGCTTCAGCGTCTTCCCACAGCGGCGCGCACCCGCGCGGGTGACCTGTCGGGAACGGGCGCGATTGCGTTGACCGCAGCGTGATGGGCACTGGCGCGCCCCGCATGGAACGCAGGCGCGGCCGGCACGTAGGCAGCCGCGGCAGTTGCCGCCCGACCTACCCATCCAGGAACCACGCCAATGACCGACCGCCCCGCCATGCAGGACCCGCGCAGCCAGTATCCGCGCCCGCCCTTTCCGCGCCAGCCGCAGCCCGTCCCCGGCCTGGCCGCCAAGATGGACCCGGTGCCCGACCACGGGGAACACAGTTACCAGGGGAGCGGCAAGCTGCTGGGCCGCAAGGCCCTTGTCACCGGCGGCGACTCAGGCATCGGCCGCGCCGCCGCCATCGCCTTTGCGCGGGAGGGCGCCGACGTGGCGATCTCCTATCTCGGCACCGAAGAGACCGACGCGAAGGAGGTAATCGCGCTGATCGAAGCGGCCGGCCGCAAGGCCGTGGCGTTGCCGGGCGACGTCACGGACGAGGCCTGGTGCCGCCAGATGGTGGCCGACACCGTATCCGGGCTTGGCGGCCTCGACATCCTGGTGATCAACGCCGGGCACCAGCAAAGCCGCGAGTCGATCGACAAGGTTACGTCGAAGGACTTCGACACCACCATGAAAACCAACCTCTACGCCATGCACTGGATCACGCAGGAAGCCGTGCCGCACCTGGCGCCGGGGGCCGCAATCATCACCACCGCGTCCGTCCAGGCGTATGACCCGTCGGGCACCTTGCTGGACTACGCCACGACAAAGGCCGGCATCGTCGCCTACACCAAGGCGCTGTCCAAGCAGTTGCTGGAAAAGGGCATCCGGGCCAACGTCGTGGCGCCCGGCCCGTTCTGGACGGCGCTGCAGGCCAGCGGCGGCCAGCCGCCGGAGAAGGTGGAGACATTCGGAGAGCAGAGCGGGTTCGGGCGGCCAGGCCAACCCGTGGAGATCGCGCCCGTTTACGTCCTCCTCGCTTCGCAGGAAGGCAGCTACATCAGCGGCGAGGTATACGGCGTCACCGGGGGCGCAGGCGTGGCCTGATGCAGGACGGAGCCGGGCCGGATGCGCCATCCGGCTCGCCCGCTTGGTGGCAGGCCGGCGCGATCTACCAGATCTACCCCCGCTCCTTCCAGGACTCGAACGGCGACGGCGTCGGCGACCTGGCGGGGATCAGCGCCCGCCTCGACTACCTCGCGGAGTTGGGCGTGGATGCCGTCTGGATCTCGCCGGTCTACCCCTCGCCCATGGCTGATTTCGGCTACGACGTGTCCGACTACTGCAGCATCGGCCCGCGTTTCGGCACCCTCGCCGACTTCGACGCCATGCTGGCAGCCGCGCATGCGCGCAACCTCAAAGTCATCCTGGACTACGTGCCGAACCACAGCTCGGACCGGCACCCCTGGTTCGAGCAAAGCCGGTCAAGCCGCGACAATCCCAAGCGGGACTGGTACGTGTGGCGGGACGGCAAGCCCGGTGGCGAGCCGCCCAGCAACTGGCTCAGCGAGTTCGGCGGCCCGGCCTGGACTCGGGACGAGACGACGAATCAATGGTATTACCACGCTTACCTCCCCAGCCAGCCGGACCTGAATTGGCGCAACCCGCAGGTCCGCCAGGCCATGCTGGACGTCCTGCGCTTCTGGCTGGACCGTGGGGTGGACGGGTTCCGGGTCGACGCGATCCATCACCTGTTCGAGGACGAAGCGCTGCGCGATAACCCGGCCAACCCGGACTGGCGCCCCGGCATGTCTCCAGCGCGGCGCGTCGTTCGCGTCCACACGATGGACCAGCCGGAGGTGCAGGATGTGGTCGCGGCCATGCGCCGGGTCGCGGACGCGTATGGCGGCCGGGTGCTGATCGGGGAAGCCTACCTGCCGATCCCCCGCATGATGGCCTACTACGGGCGCCCGGATGCGCCCGGCTTCCAGTTGCCGTTCAACTTCCACCTGCTTTCCGCGCCCTGGACCCCGGCCGCCATCGCCGCGCTGATCGGGGAGTACGAGGCGGCGCTGCCCTTCGGTGCCTGGCCGAACTGGGTGCTGGGCAACCACGACCGGTCCCGCCTGGCCAGCCGCATCGGCCCGGCCCAAGCCCGCGTGGCTGCCATGCTGCTGCTGACGCTCCGTGGCACGCCGACCATCTACCAGGGCGAGGAGATCGGCATGGTGGACGTGCAAATCCCGCCCGCGCTGGTGAAGGACCCGTGGGAGCGCCGTGTGCCTGGCCTGGGGCTAGGCCGCGATCCCGTGCGCACCCCCATGCCGTGGAAGTGCGGCCCAAAGGGCGGCTTCACCACCGGCGAGCCGTGGCTGCCGCTCGGCCCGGCGGGCACGGGCATCACCGTGGCCGGGCAGGAGCGCGACCCGCGCTCGCTGCTAGCGCTTTACCGGGCCTTGCTGCGCCTGCGGCGCACGGAGCCAGCCTTGTCGGTCGGGTCCATCGGCAATGTCCGCGCGTCCGGGTCCGTGCTGTCGTACCAACGCCAGCTCGGAGCGCGCACCCTGCTCGTGGCGCTCAATCTCGGGAACGAGCCGCAGACACGCACATTGCACGGCGCCGGCGGCCGCCTTCTCCTGTCCAGCACGCTTGACGGGCCGGTAGGCCACCATGTGGACGACGCTCTCCGCCTTGGGCCGAACGAGGGCGCCGTGGTGGCGTTCTAGGGACGAAGCGGCGGGGCGGCGGAGGCACCGCCTATGACGCCTTTGGCGAACCATCGCTGAGCGCATCCTCGACGTCGATGCCACGCTGCACGTGCTCGTCCTCAAGCGGAAGCGCCGCAACAAGGCACTGCCGCACCTGCTTTCCCGGATGTCCCCGTGTCCCGGTCGCGCGAGGGCGGTGGTGCGCTCGACCCGAACCAAGCGCACGCCATCGTCAAGATCGCCGCCCAACGCGCCGGGCTGACCCTGGCCGTGTCGGCGCGTTGGCTCCGCCATGCCGGTGTCAACCACGCGCTCGACCGTGGCGCCTCGGTGCGCTTGGCGCAGGCCGCAGTCGGTCATGCCAGCCTCGCCAGCACGAGCCACTATGCTCACGCTCAGCCCCGCGATAGCAGCTCGCGCCATCTGCCGGGGTGAGCGGCAGGACGACGATGGCCGGAACCATGGTACGCAGCCCCTCGTAGCGGAAGGCGCGAGTCGGGCAACGCGGCGCTGCCAGCGGATGAGGTGAAGCGGATGGCGGGCGCGGACGAGCCGGCCGAGTTGCGGGGCGAGATCGTGGCATTGGAGACGGCGCTGGCCGCCGCCTTCGGCGAGATCGCGGCACTCCGGGCGTCAGTGACCGGCGGCGGCGCCAAGGCGGCCGGCGAGACCATGGACGCCACGGCGACGGACCTGGAGGGCTCGGTGCTGCACGGGATCGTGCTGGCCGAGGCGGCGGGCGAGGCGGGGGCTGCGGCGGGTTTCGAGCGCCGCATGGAGCGCACGCCCACGCCTTGCGCAATGCGATCGGCTTCTAGGACAGGTAGGAGTGACGGCGTTCCGCAAGAAGGAGTTTGCGCCGCAGTGTTGCCGGCCCCTCTGTTGCCGCCCCGAATACGGAGCCACCTGCCCCGAAGCCATACGGTGCGTCCAGCCGGCGGATGGCGCGAGGACGGCTAGGACAGACCAGCACCAGGCTGCCCATCATGATCCACCGGCAGCATCCGTGTGGATTTCTACGGCAACGGCCTGAGCGAAGCGCAGGTCGGTTCCGGCCCCGGTCGACGCAAACCAAGTGTTGTCGTGAATGGTGGATTTCCAGGCCGAACAGGGCGTTTCCGCCCATGACAACCCCGCAGCAATCAACCCATGATCATCCTGCTATGCCTGAGGTTACCATGAAGCGAGCGTTCCCGAGCGGGCGCCCAAGCGCCCAGGTAAACAGCATTGGGCCTGGCCGCAGAACAGCATGGACGGAAGCTGGGAAGCAGCGGTCTCGCCCCGCAACAAGCGTCGGCATTCAGTCACTGCTGCGCCAGCGTCAACCGCGAGAGCTGCTCTCCTGCAGTGCCGACGATCGGCAGCGCCATGGTCGCCGGGTGCTCAGCGTCCTGCATCACGGTCCAGGTGAACGCGGCCGGATTCGGCCCAGGCCCCTGCGGGAACGGCAAGCCGGGCGCCACGCTGGCCGCGCCGGCCAAGGCAAGCCGCAGCCGGTGCCCCGGCTGGAACACGTAGGCGGTCGGCAGCAGGTCCACCTCGATCCTCTGCGCCTGGCTGGGCACCAGCGGCTTCGGGTCGGACAGCGACTCCTGGTGCGGCACGTTCAGGTAGCCCTGGACCACCTGCGTCGATGTGCCGTCCGGCGCCACGTCGTTCAGGCTGAACACCATATCCCCGTCGTTCGTGCTGGACGATGCCCAGAGCGACACGTGCGGGTAGCCCGTCACCTCTGCCGCCACCGGCAGGGGGGCGGTGGTCCAGGTCAGCACCTTCTTCTCCACCTCACGCTGGTCGCCGGCCGGGCGGCCGGCCGTCGCGCTCAGCAGCACCGGCAGCGCGGGGCCTGAGCCTGGCGCATAGGGCAAGGTCGCGGACGGGCCCGTACCGGGCTGCGCTGTCAGCGCCCCGTCGTTCAGGCTTCCGACCGTCCCGCTATGCCCGGCCTGCAGGAACAGCTTAGTCACATGGGCGTCCGGGATCGGCCAGTCCGCCTCGTAGCGCCAGCGGTCCACCCCTTTTACGTACAGGACCACCCGGGGCGCCTGCTCCACCCCGTTGTCGGCGCCCTTCAGCCAGTGGTCCAGCCACTGCACCTGCAGTTCCTGGCGGAAGTCGATCTGCCAGCCGTGGGCGTGCGGCGCGAGCAGCAGCCGCTTGCGGGACCCGTCGAACTGCTCAAAGGCGCGCAGGTTGGCGGGGGTGATGTAGTCGTCCAGCCCGCCGGAGATGAAGGCCGCCACGCCGCGCCCGGCAATCGCCTTGATGTCCGGGGCGAGCGTGAGCCGCTCGTGCCACCAATCGTCGAGGTTGCGGTGCTGGATGGAGGTTTCGTACTCCGCTTCTGCGCCCGGCGACAGCTTGCGCGCTTCCCGGCCGGGTCCGGGCACCATGCCGGCGGGATACCAGAGCAGCCCGTAGCAGTCCCCGCACGCCACCTGCGGCACGATCACCTTGAGGTTCGGCGGCGCCTCCTTGGCCGTCAGCCACTGCGAGATGCCCAGCAACGACGGTCCGACCATGCCGACGCGGCCGTTGCACCACGGCTGCTTGGCCATCCACTCCACCGTGTCGTAGCCGTCCTGCCCGAACTGGTTGTAGAGCGTCGCCGTCCCGCCGGACTTGCCCGACCCGCGCAGGCTGAGGTGCAGCACGGCGTAGCCGCGGGACGCGATGTCCATCAGCACCGGGTCCGTGCTGGCGCCGGTGTTGGACGAGCGGCCATAGCCGTCCGACATCAGCACGCACGGCATCGGTGCGGCACCCGCCGCCAGCGTCGGCAGGAACAGCCGGGCGTCGAGCGCCGTGCCGTCGCGGGCAGTGACGGTAACGCCGTCCTGGACTTGGACCGGGAAGCGGAGCTGCGGGTTGTCGACGCGGGCGCGCTCCGGCAGCCACTGCCGGCCCTCCGTCCCCGCGCCCATCTGAAAGGACTGCGCCTGCGATGCGGACGCCGAGCAGGCCAGCATCAACAGCGCGGCGCCGAGCAGGCCAGTCTTCATGTCAGATCCTCCCGCCCGCGAGCCTGCCAGCAGGTTTGGGCCATGACAACAGGCTGGCTTCGTCATGGATACTGGATGTCTGACTGGTGAGGGCCTCGCCTGGGTTGCCCGGGCCGTCGAGACCAAGCGGATCGCCTTCGACTACTTCGGGAACGCAGAGCCGGAGTAGCACTTGGAATTCATGAATCCCCGCCTCGTTGCCAGGATTTCACGTGTGGCAACGTGCTTTACCGGGTGCTGAACAGACGTGCCGCCGGATCAAAGGTTTGGCCCACAGCTTGCCATTCGGGCAGCTTGACAAGGCCAGGCTGCTCCCGGCGACGGCACTCCCGTTCGGTTCGCGGCAAGGTCTGGCGCTCGCCTGCGGACTGCCGT
>CALMVT010000107.1 GCA_937873175.1 uncultured Acetobacteraceae bacterium
AGCCAGCACCCGGTCGCGGGCTGCACTGGGCAGAGGCGGCGTAGTCCCCCAACTTTTGGACAGTCCCCCCCGATCTCCAGTTGGTGCCGTTCCACTCTCGATAGCGTCTGCGCGAGTTCCGCAAGCATCGCCCTGCCCCTTATTGGAACCGTCAGCGTGGGGCAGGCGGACGCGAGTGGGGCTGCTTACACCAAAGCTCACTGACCAGAACCCATTCCAACCCGAGATGACCCCCATCTCTGAGCAAGCCGAAAGAGTGACAGGTTCTGGTCAGTGAGCTTTGGTATTAGTGGCGCCTGAGCGGGGTTCTGTTGTTATGAAGTGTGCAACGCTTTGTGTCGATGACCTGCGCTACTGACTTGTTCAAAGTCACGGCCCGGTCGGCGGGCTGCCTACGTCGGCCGAGCCGCGTTTGTCTCGATCCGGTCGTAGCCCCGGGCATAGTAAAACACGACGGACGCGGCCCAGCTCGCGGCGAACAACCCGATGACCACGAAGCCCAGCGTGTTGAAGTTCTCGTTCAGCGCCGCGACGCTTTCCCAGAACCACCCGGTCAGCTGCAGCTTGTCGCTGACCAAGCCAAGCGCCTCAATGCCGCCGATGGCGAAGGCGACCACCACGGACACCAGCGTGATCGTGAGGTTGTAGTACAGCTTGCGGATCGGCTTCACGAACGCCCAGTCGTAGGCGTGCAGCATCAGCACGCCGTCCGTGGTGTCGATCAGGGCCATGCCGGCGGCGAACAGCGCGGGGAACACCATGATGGCGGACAGCGACACGCCCTTCGCCGCCTCCGTCGCGGCGATGCCCAGCAGGCTGATCTCGGTCGCGGTGTCGAAACCCAGACCGAACAGGAAGCCGAGCAGCAGCATGTGCCAGCTCCGCGTCACCAGGCGGAACATCGGCCGGAACAGCCGCGCCAGCAGCCCGCGCGCGTTCAGCAGCGTGTTGAAGTCCTCCTCGACATAGGACCCGCCGCTCCGGACGCTGCGGAACGAGCGGTAAACGGAGCACAGCACGACCAGGTTGATGCCGGCGATCACAAACAGGAACAGCGCTGATATGCAGGTCGAGACGATGCCGCCGACGTGCCTGAACTCGGCGAAGCTGCCTTGCATCGCGGCAGAGGCCAAGGCGATGACCCCGGCGCCCAGGGCGACCACGGCCGAGTGCCCGACCGCGAACCAGAAGCCGACCGCGACCGGGCGCTGGCCGTCCTGCATCAGCTTGCGGGTCACGTTGTCGATGGCCGCGATGTGGTCGGGATCGACCGCGTGGCGCAGGCCGAAGCCGTAGGCGATCAGCGCGGTGCCGAGCAGGATCGGCTGCTCGTGGAACAGCGCGAAGGCCCAGATCCAGGCCGCGGCATTCGCCATGACCAAGAAGGCATAGAGGCCAATGGTGCGCCCGCGCACGCCGGACAGGCCGGCGCGGCGCAGGCTCTGGAACACGCTGGTCATGCTAGCCTCCTTGTTGGGAATGGGATGGCTCGTGGTGGTGGCGCCGCGCGTGAAACCGGCGCCGCTCATCCACGCAGCGTGCCCGGGTCGATGTCGAGCAGCAGCCGCTCCACCCGCTTGCCGCCGATGACGTGGCGGCGGAGGATTTCCTCCACGTCCGCCTCGGTCTCGTACCGATACCAGACGCCGTCCGGGTAGATCACCATTGTCGGCCCGTGTTCGCACACGTTCAAGCAGCCGGCATGGTTGATTCGGATGCGGCGCGCGCCCAGCACCATGCCCAGGCGGCACATGTAATCGCACAGCGCCTTGCTGCCCTTGCTGGCACAGCAGCCGCGCCAATGGCTGTCCGGCCGCCGGTTCGTGCAGCAGAACACGTGCACCCGATAGACTGGCTCCGGGCCGGCGCCAGCGGCCTGCATGAGGGGGCTACCGGCTCCGATACGCTAGGCCGGGACGGGGGCGAGAAGGTTGGCGGACCCGCTGACATGGGCGTCGAAGATGCTGTCCTCGACGTTGACGATGGCGACAACGCCGTCCTCCACGACCATCGACCAACGCTTGGACCGCTCGCCCAGGCCGAGGCTGGACAGGTCGAGCGACAGGCCAAGGCTCTTGATGAACGCAGCTTCCGGGTCGCACAGCATCATGACCTTGTCGCCGACGCCATGCTCGTTGCCCCAGGCGGACATCACGAACGGGTCGTTCGCCGAAATGCAGGCAATCGCCGCCACCCCTTCGGCTTTCAGCTGATCCGCATCCTCCACGAAGCCCGGCAGATGCTGCGTCGAGCACACCGGCGTGTAGGCGCCTGGCAGGCCGAACAGGATGATCCTCCTGCCCTTCAGCAGCGGCCTGAGTTCCACGTTCTCGATGCCGGCCGGGGTCATCTGCTTTAACGTGGCGGGCGGCACCGTGGTGCCAACTTCAATGGCCATTCAGTCGCTCCTATGATCGGGTTGAAGATTACCGGAACACGCAGCTTGCGAGGCCAGCCGCGAATTCCTCCCGGTCCAAGTTCTTTCCGATGACGACGAACTGCGTCATTTTCTCCTCGCCCGGCTTCCACGGGCGGTCCCGGCGCAGGGTCGTCAGCATGCGCACGCTTTGGAATACCAGGCGTTCCCCGAAGCCATTGGCAAAGAAGATGCCCTTGGTGCGGTACAGGTCGTCGCCCCGGCGCTCCGCCATGCCGCCCATCCAGGTCATCAGCCGGTTCACGTCCACCGGGCTGCGCTCCGTCAGCACGAAGGAGCCGATGGCCGGGTCATGCTCGTGCTCATGATCGCCCAGGAACTCCGGGTCCACCTCCAGCTTCTGCACGAGGTCGAAGGCTCCGACGTTGAGAATGTCCGCCAGCGCGATCTCGGAATTCGTGGTGTGGTAGATCCGGGCCAGGGCGTTGAGCTGCCGGACCCGGCGCTCAATGGTGGCCATCTGCTCGGCGGACACCAAGTCCATCTTGTTGATGAGCACGATGTCGCTGAACGCGACCTGCTCCATTGCCTCGTTGCTTTGCGCGAGGTTCTTTTCCAAGTTGACCGCATCGACCACGGTCACGAAGGCATCGAGGCGGATGCCGGCCTTGACCTCGTCGGCCGCGAAGAAGGTGGAGGCGACCGGCGCCGGGTCGGCGAGGCCGGTGGTCTCGATCAGGATGCCGTCGAGCGTGCCGGCGCGCTCCTGCAGGCGGCCCAGCGTTTCCACGAGGTCGCCGCGGACGGTGCAGCACAGGCAGCCGTTGTTGAACTCCACGAGTTGCGCGTCCGCGTCATGAATGACGAGCTGGCCGTCAATGCTGATCTCACCGAACTCGTTGACGATCACCGCGAGCTTGCGCCCGTGCTGCTCGCGCAGGATGCGGTTGATCAGCGTGGTCTTGCCCGAGCCGAGAAAGCCGGTGACGACGGTCGCAGGGATGCGGGTGTCGGCGCTGGACATGAGGAAACCTTGTTCTGGAAACGGGAAGTTGGGCGGGGCCGCGAGACCCCCGCCCATTGGCCCTTACGAGGCCATCTCAGGCGCCGCCATCGACGTGCGGACCCGCTTCGGCGCCAGGCCGCCCGGCGTCGCGACGACGGTGGTCGCCATCTTGGCAATACCCTCCTCGACGATCACCTTGCGGTTCGGCGGCGGCAGCACGGTGCCGCGCAGTTCGTCGTAGGACACGACCACCCAGCACGCGCAGCCCCAGAAGCACTCGCCCGCCATGCCCTCGAAGCGGATCGCCGGCTCGGACAGCATGGGGCCGAGGTCGATAAGCCAGGCATGCTCGATCAGCCGCTCCTCCCAGGCCAGCTTGTCGTAGTTCGCCTGGGCCTCCCAGAAGGCGACCAGGTCGGTCTTGGCCATGCCGGGCAGGATGACATTGGCATAGGCGGTCAAGGTATCGAAGAACTCGTGTGTCGAGATCTGCAGCGAGGACTCGTCGTCGAGCAGGTAATTCTTCTTGATCATCTCCTCGAACGACTTCGACATGTTCGTGTGCCCCATGTTGCGGGACCCGTAAACCGTGACCTCGGCGTAGTCGGTCTTGAAGCCATCCTTGAGGCCGCTGTAATTCGGCGTGAAGTCGATCCACTGCGAGATCACGTCGTCCCACTTTGACGGCGCCTCGCCCGGCAGAACCTGCACGCCCGGATGCGTCAGCTTCGCCACGTCGAACAGGGTCCAGCTCCGCGCTTTGGAGCTGACCGTCTCGTGCGGCGCGCCGGTCAGGCCCGATGGGCGCAGGGCACGGAACAGGTCGCGCCCGTTATCGACCACGGCGAACCGCATGAAGCTGTCGGCCACGAAGCGGTTGGTCACCATCTCCTTGGCGTGCTGGCGGATATGGGCCTCGCCCGTGGTGGTGTAGGCGGTCAGGCGCTGCCAGCTATGCTCGGGGTTGACGACGAAGAAGCCGCCGGTGAACGGGCTGCGGTATAGATCGCCCCAAACGGCGGTGACGCCCGCGTTCTTGACGTCGTCCAACATGCAGTCGAGTTCGTTGAGCGTGGTGTAGAGGCTCGCGCTGTTCTGGTACATCTCGGGATCGCCGGAGTTCGGCAACTGGCCGACGCCGATGACCGGGATGCGGCGGCCGAACTTCACGTTCGACAGGTGCCGAGCCATGTCCATGACCATGCCGCTGCCCGTGCCGCCGGCGAGGCTGAAGCAGACCGTCACGAGCGACGGCAGGGCCGCCTTCTCGACGTGGGCGACGAAGGCGCGGAGCGCCAGGTCCATGGGACGCTCGCCGGCGTAGTAGGCGTTTGCATAGATCGCCTTGGAGACGGCGCGCGGGAAGTGCCCGCCGGCCTCGGGCATGACATATTTCTTCGGGATGTAGGACTCGAAGTTCGGGTTCCAGTAATAGCGCGGATACTCGATCTTCAGGAACTCGCGCGTGCGGTTCATGCCCTCGAAGAAGTCTTCCTTCGACGGGACCGGAAGCGGCACGGCCTGGAACAGGAAACGGTCGCTCGGGATGCCGCGCGATTCCAGGCGCTTGACGAAGGCGGCCGCGTAGTCCTGCGCCAGCCCCATGTCCTGGTCGCCGATATCCACCACGAGGGCAGCGAAGGTGGCGCGAGGGTCGGCCAGGTGGTCTTCGATCTCCCCGGTGCGGAGCAGAGCCTCGACATAGGCAGCGCCCGTGCGGCCCACGCCCACGACGTGCATGCAATGCGGCGCTTGGGTCCCGGTTGAACTGTGGTAAAGCGAAGCGCTCATGTTGGCGTCCTTCTGATTTAGACATTGCTGTCACGCCCGATGGCGCGACAGTTCTGCAACTCAAGAAATCAGCAGCGAACCGAGAATGTTCCAGTGCTTTCGATGTAGCCCAAATCCCGCATAATATGCGCGACAGATGTTGCTCTATGGTTAGAAACATAAAGCATATAGTCTTCAACAAACAATCCAGGATCCGTCGAGATCAAGCCCTCTTCTATGAGTTGGACTGCCTTCTCAAAGTGGGCACGTTCGAGAGTCGACTCCCAGACCGGGTTCTCAATATGGATCGTAGCGTCGTCAGCCGACGAGACCTGAAGAAACTTACCCCCGGTCAGGGTCGGGACCTTGAACCCGCCCTTGTATTTCTCAACAACTTTAGACCAGTCGAGCGGCATCTGGATTTCCCATCAGCGATGTTGAGGAAAGGCGGCAAAGCGCACGACGTCATGCGGCTCTCGCGGAGGGTGGAGGGGGCGCGTCCCCTCCGCGCAACGCGTCGAGCGGGACCGCAACCCAGCACGCGCTGGACCCGATGCTCGCGCCGGCCATGCCCGCCAGGCGCGTCGAGGGCTCGCTGAGCAGGACCCCCTGCTCCAGCAGCATGGAATGGTCCAGCAGCCGCCGAGCCGGCGGCTCGGCGTCGTAGGCGTCCCGCGCCTTGAAGAAGAGGTTGAGATCGGTCTTGCCGAGTGTCGGCAGCACGAACTGGACGGAGCTTGGCCGGCCGCCGGGCACAAGCTGCGTCGGCAGGTCCGGGTTGAAGGCAGCGTCAATCGCCGCCGCGGCCCCGCCGGCGTCCGCGATGTCTGCTACGCGCGCTTCCACGAATTCCGGCTTGTAGCCAGGCAGCAGCCCCATGGCCGCCTGGTCGGCGCCGACCAGGCCGGCAGTGTCGGCGTAGCCCAGCACATGAACCCAATTGGCGCCCCACGGCGTCCGGGCTGCAGAGTGCTGGGTTGATGGTGCGGCTACCCAGTTCAGCAGGCGCAGCGTCTCCCAAAAGCCGGCACCGCCCTTGGAGGTCAGCAAGGCCGCAACCTCCTGGTAGGCACGGCTGCGCGTCGCGGCCAGATCATGCGTCGCCGCCCAGACATGCTGCGTCGGCACCAGGAGGAACCCGGCGGTGAATGGGTTGCGGAACAGCTCGCCGCAGGATGCGACGACGCCCCCGTTCTTGGCCTCGTCGTTCAAGCAGTCGAGTTCGTTGATCGTTGCAAACAGGTGGCCTCCATGGCATTCCGCCGGATCCCCGTCGCACGGCGCGATGCCGAGGCCGGCCACCAGAATGCGCCGCCCGAACATCTTGGTCGAAAGGTGCCGCGCGAGATCGACGGCGATGCCGCTGCCGACGCTGTCGCCCAGGCCAAACACGATGGGCACGATGGCCTGGGTTTGGCCCTGGACTGCATCGACCGTGGCGGCAAAGGCACGAAGCGCGCGCTCAAGTGTCCGCGGTCCGGCATAATACGCTGCGCCATAGACCGCCTTCGCCACGGCGCGCCCGACGCGGCCGCCGGACGCTGAATAGTCCGCCGCGGCAGATAGCCAAGGCTCGTAATTGGCGCCCCATGCATGGAACGGGTATTCCAGCCTAAGGAAATCCGGATACTGCGCCAGGGCGGACGCCAGGTGCTGTGCGTCCGGCGGGTCAAGAACGACCGTCACCACCTCGGCCCGCCCGGGCAGCAAGCTAGCGGTCAGGGCCTGGAGTTCAGAAACCTTCTGGGCGCCGATATCGATGGCGAGCGCGTGGAGCTTCGGGCCGCCAGGCGGCAGGTTGCGGAGGAGTTCGGCAACCGCCGCAACGCCGTCGCCGCCGATCCCGACGGCATGGATCGATACCGGCAGGGTCTCGTTGATCGGCACGCGATGCACGCCGCGTTTCAGCGCCTCCAGCTTCCGGCGCTTCAGCTTTTCCTCCATTGTTGCGCTCATCCGTCGGACCACTCTCCTTATGGGAACAGGCTGTCGCGAGACCGCGCGTGGCGATGTGGATATCCAGAAGCAGGCGGCCCTCGAGGGGCCGGCTGCCTTCCATTTGCGAGAAGGCGAAATACGAGGTGACGCGTCTTGGGGCGGAAGTCTGCGGGATCAACGCCGTTGGTGATTCCGCACGCAATCCAGAACGGTCAGTCTCTGGTTAACAATCAGGCGACGTCCGCTCATCGGAGTCAAGCGTGATTTTCAAGGCTGCATTGCAAGAAGATGTGTCAGATGCAGAATTCTGGCTCGGCCCGGCCTAAGTTCTTCCAAAAACGAGACTGGTATCTTTATAAAGTCGCAGCTAGAGTGGTACGAGAGGAAGGCTGCTGTACCGGTCGGGTGCTGCACGGCCCATGCTGCGGCCCGTCCGGCGGTCCCTACTATTTCATGTTCATGGCGGCGCGGGTATTTGCCCCTTATGAACAGTTGGACCTGATGGCCGTCCAGAATGCGCTGGGGTTACCGAGACCGCGCTTAGGCGCCTCGTGTCCCGGCCGCCGCATTCTTGAGCGGCGCATGCCAGATCGCCTGGACTGGAGGATAGTGCAGGACTTCCAGTGCGTCCAGCTCTCCGGCCAGCATGTGCCATTGTGCCGCCATCCTAGCTGCCAGGCGCGCAGCCGCAGCCCGGCCACCGTGCACGTTCGCCAGCTTTACATGAGGCTGCCAATAGGCGGGACGGTAGCGGAGATGCACCTCCTCCTCTGGCAGCTCGTTGAAGACCAGGTTGTGCAACGCGAGTAACGCGTCGGTCGGCCTGACCCGGAGGCTGAGCGCCGGCGGCGTGCCGTCGGTGATGCAGGGTTCGGTCAGGGCGGCCGAAACCGATCCCATCTCCGGCAGCCTCAGCTTGAGCACGTCCACCACGAAGGCCGGACGGACACGGTCGGCCACCACCAGGATCGTGACGCAAGGCCCATACTGCGTGATCAGATCATGCTTGGGAATATCGAGCGCGGCGAGGCCGGCGTAAAGGCGTTCGATTTCCAGCGACGTTTTCGGGTCGAAGGTCAGGTTGAACGCGAATGGCACGGTGCCTCACTTTGCATGAAACGCGCACTCCGAAGGCAGTGCAGCAATATACGGGGTGCCTGATCTGGTCACGGACGTGCCGTGCTGCGAGAACGGATCGCAATCGCGGAAGGGCCGAAGCGAAAAACGCTTGGTATGGTAAGCAGGCCCCCTCAAGAGGACTCCATAATGGATTTGTCTGGCTTCCGGATCACCGAAGAACCCTACTACGAGCCGTCCGGCCAGGAGGTCGGCATTGTGGAGGCCGCGTTCCGGCAGCGCCTGCCGGTGATGCTGAAAGGCCCGACCGGCTGCGGCAAGACGCGGTTCGCCGAACACGTCGCCTGGCGGCTCGGGCGTCCGCTCATCACCGTCTCCTGCCACGAGGACATGACGGCCGCCGACCTGGTCGGGCGCTTCCTGCTGACGGCCGAGGGCACGGTCTGGCACGACGGGCCGTTGACGCTGGCGGTGCGCCATGGGGCGATCTGCTACCTCGACGAGATCGTGGAAGCCCGGCAGGACACGACAGTCGTGATCCATCCGCTCGGCGACAGCCGCCGGGTGCTGCCCCTCGACCGCAAAGGGGAACTCGTGCAGGCGCACCCGGACTTCCAGCTCGTGATTTCCTACAACCCGGGCTACCAGAGCGCCATAAAGGACCTGAAGGAGTCCACGAAGCAGCGGTTCGTCGCGGTTGATTTCAGCTACCCGGCGCCGGACGTGGAGGCGGCGATCATCGCGCAGGAAGCCGGAATCGACGAAGCCGCCGCTCGCCGTCTGGTACAGATCGGCGAGCGGTCGCGCCACCTGCGCGGCCACGGGCTGGATGAGGGCGCCTCGACCCGGATGCTGATCCACGCCGGGCGGCTGCTGGCCGGCGGCGTTTCGATGCGTGACGCGGTGCGCGCAAGCATCGTGCTGCCGATCACGGACGACGCCGACATGCGGGACGCACTGGACAACGCTGTCGCCGCCTGCGCGGCATGAGCGCGTCGGCGCACGCGCCCGCCGCCGCGGTACACGGGGACGCCGCCGTGCGGCTGCACCGGCTGGTGCGGCACCGCGACGCGTTGCGGTCCGGCTTTGAGCGGGCGTGGCGTCGCTTGCCGAAGCACGACGCCGTGGCGCTGGAGGATTGGGCGGCGGCGGCGCTGGAATTGGTCGAGGTCAACGCCGGGCCAGCCTGCCAGCTCGCGTTCTGGAGCGCCGCGGCCGGCGGGGCGATGTCCTTGCGCATGCAGGCCGTCAGCGGACGGGCAGCTGCGGCGGTGTGCCGGCACGCGGGCGCACGGACCGCCCTCGCCTGCCTGGAAACCCTGCCGAACGCCGTAGGTGTCTCGGGCGGGGACGAGGCGCTGTGCCGATGGTGGCAAGGACTGGAGCGGTTGGCGCGGGAGGCTGCGGACTGCGTGGCGCCGGTCGCGCGCCATGCGCAAAGGCTGCTGGCCGACCGGCATGGCCGGATGTTTGCGGACTTCGTAGCAGCCGGCCTGAAGGCGTATGCGAAGGACCCTGCGCGGCGCCGGGCGTTCTTCTCGCTTGAGGACCCGTGGGCGCGGGCGCTGCTGGCGCGGCGGCCGGACGTGCCGGGATTCGAGGCATTGTCACGCCTGCTGTCCGCCTACGCGCGGGCAGTCTGGGGCGACGTGGCGACCTTGCGCGCTGGGTCATCCGACAGCCCGCAGCCACGCGCCAGCCTGGTGGGCCGCGTTGTCCTGCTGCCGCCCTCGGTCGCGGCGGACACGGCGGCGGAGGCCCGGCGGCTTTACCTCGCGACGGCCGCGCACGCTTCCGCCCACCTGGCGCAGCCGCCGGTGCGCCGTGCGGTCGGGCCGTTGAAGCCGTTGCAGATCGCGCTCGTCACGCTGATCGAGGACGCGCGAGTCGAAGCGTTGGCGCTGCGCCGCTTCCCCGGGCTGTCCCGGCTATGGGCGCCGTTCCACACGGCACCATCGGACGGACCGCGCACGGCGAGCAACTTGATGTCGCGGCTGTCCCGTGCCCTGTTCGACCCGGCGCACGCGGACCCCGACGGGTTCGTCGCGAAGGCCCGCGCGATGTTCGCGGAGGAAACGGCCCGCGGCCTCCATGACCCGGCGCTCAGCCTGCGGATCGGCCGCGTCCTGGGGCACGACCTCGGCCAGATGCGGGTGCAGTTCAACTGGCGCGACTACGTGATCGAGCCTGAGTACCGCGACGACGGGCACCACCTTTGGGAGCCGCCGGACGACCCGGCCCCCGCGCTCGACCTCACCGTGCAGGCCGCCCGCGGCCGGAGCGACGGGGCGGGCGGCACCGGCGGGGGCGAGGGCGC
>CALMVT010000108.1 GCA_937873175.1 uncultured Acetobacteraceae bacterium
TGCCCGGACGAGTGGGTCTGGTCGGTGGGTTCTTCTACGGCCTGACGTTCGGACTGGGCGGAATCGCGGCTGCCCTGCTTGGCGGGTTTGCCGATCAGTATGGCATCGAGACCGTGTACCGCGTGTGCTCATTCCTGCCTACCATCGGTCTGCTCGCTTGGTCCCTACCCCGTTTGCACAAAGCATAGGCCCGCTGGCTAAACGCGAAATCGGCCGCACGCATGGGGTGTCCGGATCCGGGCGCCAGCGTGCGGCTAGAGCTTTTTGTTTTGACGAGCAACTTTCTCCGACCAAAAGAACAGATTGGTCGGATGTTGCTCTAGGGTCGTGAGCTGACCAGCCCGCACCCGGCGAACAGATCAGCACGCGTTGATCGGGTGAGGGCTGGGCACCGGCGGTGGATGCCGTCCGCGACAACGCCGCCGTTTCCGGCTCGGACGTCCACCGGATGGCAGGTTACGCCGACACGGTGAAGTGCGCCGTCCCGTTCGTCAGCAGCGCGGCCCCTGCATAGCTATGCCCGTCGAAGTTGGCCGAGTTCACATACAGGTTGCGGTCCATCGCCGCCGTGCCCCCCCAGGCGTCATTGAGGAAGCTCACGCCGACATCGTGCGGACCGGCGCCGAAGCTGCCGGTGAACGTGAAATCCTGGGACGTGCCGCTTGCGTGCAGGACGGTGACAGCCTCGGCGGTGTCGAGCGTCTTGCCGTCGACGCTGACGGTGAACTGCGCATTCCCCGACCACGCATCCTCGGACAGGTGCAGCACCAGCTTGTCCGGCGCCGCCACCACGCCCTTCGGCGCGGACCCGCCCACCAGGAAGTCCTTGCTCCCGTTCGCAAGGAACGCTCCAGCCGTCCCGGCATAGGTGGTCCCGTTCAGCGCGACCGAATCGACATACAGGTTGCGATCGGTCGCGGCGCTGCCGCCCCAAGCGTCGTTGATGAAAGCGATCTGCACGTCATGCTGACCGGCGCCCCAGTTGCCCGTCAGCAGGACGTGGCCGTCACCGCGGGTCGAATGGAGGACGTGTGCGGTCTGAATGCCGCTCACCGCCTTGCCATCGACGCTGACGGTGAACTGCGCGTCGCCCGTCCATGCGTCCTCGGCCACGGCGATGTCCAGCGTGTCGATGGCCGGCGTCCCCGGCGCGGTGGTTCCACCGGGAGCGCGCACGAGGTCCAACTCCAGATTCTGCGATCCGACGCTCGCCGTTTTGGTCACCGGCGTCGCGAGGGCGCCTCCCGAGAAGGCGACCTGATACGCGCCCGCGGGCAACTTCAACTGGTAGCCGCCCGCATCCCAGGTCGTGGTCTGATAAGTGGTTCCCGTGCCCGACTTCACCTGCACCGACAACCCGCCCAGCCCCTCGCCCGGCTCGTAGAACCCATCGCCGTTCAGGTCGGTGTAGGCCACCCCGGTCAGGAAGTTGCCGCTGCCGGAGAAAGCGAAGTCCTGCGTCGCGTCCACCGCGCTCTGCCCCTGGTAGGTGCCGCCGGCGACGCCGATGCCCACCTCGCGGAATTTGGCGTTCAGGATGTTGGTCCGGTGCTCCGGGCTTTTGAACAGCATGGCTTCCAAGGCGGCCGAGGTGGCCTGGCTGGGCACCGTGCCGCTCCCGTACTGGATGGCGATGTTCTCGCCCCAGCTCCATGACCCCGTGAAGCCGTAGCCCGCCGTGCCCATCCGGTCGCCCGGCGAGCTTCCATTCGCCCCGGTGTGAGAGAAATTGTTGTTGGCCAGCATCCACGCGCTGTGCCCCTGGGCGGCGGCGATCAAATGCAGGTTGAAAGCCAGCGGCTGCTGCGGGCTGTTGGACAGGGTGCCGGCGGCCAGCCCGTCATTGAGCCCGATCCCGAGGCGGGCGGCCTCCGCGCCAGGATTGCCGCGGGCGCGGTTCACCAGTTCCAGGACATACTGCTCATAAGCGGTCGGCTGGGCCATTGCACGTTCCGTTGTTATTTCGGAACGGATTTACACCATCCGGCATGGTTTTCAACTTCGAGTTGATGCACTCCACGCTCTCACCCGGGGCCTGTGGCTGACCTGGCGGGCCAGCGCATCCTCGGTTGATCGGGTCCTTGGCCGTGCGGCCCTTGGAACGCTCAAAGCTTCCGGAGCCGCCCGGCCATGACCGGATCAGCCCGGACGGCTCCCAGTGGGCGTCGTGGATGCTGGCGATGCAGCAAATTCCATGCGCTCGCGAAATCCCCCGGGGATTGTCGCCGGGACGCGCGACGAGGCGGCGCTGACGCCGCGTGCCGCCTGGCGATCCGGCAGGCCGAGGGCCTGATCGGTTCCATTGTCGCCCTGCTCGGGCTGGCGCTGCGCGTGTCGGACCGTACGACGCTCGACATGCCGCAGCCGACGCGGCCCGGTGCCGGGGCCGGCGGCGAGGCCGAGCGCCTGCACCTGCTTGTGGACAGCACAACACAGATCGACGTGAGAGGAGCCTGCAAGGCAAACCGAAGCGGACGGCGCTGGCCTGATGCCATGGGGCAGGGACGGCTCCGCGGTTCTTTCAGTTGGCCGGCAGGCTGCCCTCGTTGCGGGCCATGCGCCCAAAAACCTGGGAAACCGCCTCCTGGAACGCGGCGCACAGGACCGGCAGGTTTGACCGTGCGAACATGCTGAGATGCTTGCCGGGCACCAAGACCACCGTGAGGTCAGGACAGCAATGATCCCATCCAAGGTGGTCTGCGGCGTTTGCGCTGTGCTGGCTCGTCCGGAACAGATAGACAGAAACCGGCAACGGCTGCAAAGCGCGGAAACGCGCCACCCATTGGTTCCACAGCGGCTCCATGTATTGCGACCGCAGGTCGCGGTCGAGGTAGACCGCGAACTTTCCCTTCAGCCAGCGCCGTGGAACGCGCGCGTAAAGGCCAAGCAGCGAACTCCAGCGCGGCCTCATCAGCACCCGGGCGGATGCATAGGCAAGCTTGCTTTGAGCCTCGCCCTGCCGCAGCGCGGCCAAGAAGCCAAGGAGTTGCTGCCACTTCGTTTTTCGGGCGCGCGGTGCGCCAGGCGCAACATCAAGCCCGGGCTGGGCTTCAGTGTCCAAAAGTCCCAAGAAGCGAATTGCATGGCCTGCGTCCCGCAACCGCATGGCGACAGCAAACGCAATGATGCCGCCGAACGAGTGCCCGGTCAGCATGATTTCGCGGGCCGGGCGATGTTGCTCGATCTGCGCGACCGCGTCGGTGACCAACGCCTCGAAATCGAAGTCGGGGGCGTCGCGCAGGAAGCGCCAATCGCGATAGGTGATCTGCACCGTTCTCCCGGCCTCCTGGCAGGCGTTGCCGACCTCGATCAGTTTGGGATCATGGCCTCCCGACCCTGGAAACAGGAACAGGTGCAGCGGCGCTGGCAAGGTCGGACCGCTTTGAGCGGGATAGGCGTGGTCGTGCATAGGCAAAACTCTCTTGAATGCTTCTCTGGCCCTCCCGTCATTGTAGCCAACTCCTGCGGTGCGGCAATTCAGAGGCTGCTGCTGATGGTGGCTGATGGAACACGGATGCAGGCCCATCAACGTGCGGGGCAACCCGTCCTTCGGTTCCGCGCCAGCCATGGTGCCGGCGGCGCCGTCACCGCCGGGCGAACTCCATGGACTTGTCTGCGACGCGGCCGAACCGGAATGCTGCGACGTCCAGCGCGTAGTTGCGGTGCATCTTCCAGGGCCGCTTCGATCCCTGCTTCGGCAGCATGTCAAGCCCGCGCTGGACGTAGCCGGAGGTCAGGCTGAAAAAAGGCTCCTCCGTGACCGAAGGGTCGCGGCGGGGCGTTGCGACCTTGTAGCCGCGCCGCTTCATGTGGTTGAGCAGGCGGCACACGTACTCGCAGGTGAGGTCGGCTTTGAGCGTCCAGGATGCGTTCGTGTAGCCGATCACCGAAGCAAGGTTCGGCACGCCGCTGAACATCACCCCTTTGTAGAACAGCGCCTTGGCGAGATCGACTTGCCTGCCGTCGATGCTGAGCGTGACGCCGCCGAGCAGGTTGAGCTTGAGGCCGGTCGCCGTGATGACGATGTCGGCTTCAAGGTGTTCCCCCGACCGCAGTTGCATGCCCGTTTCGGTGAACGTTTCGATGTGGCCGGTCATGACCGAAGCCTGGCCGGCCCGGATCGCCCGGAACAGGTCGGAATCGGGCACAAGACACAGCCGCTGATCCCAGGGGTTGTAGGACGGCGTGAAATGCGTTTTCACGTCGTAGTCCGGGCCGAGCGCCTTGCGCGCCATCGCCAGGATCTGCTGCTTGGTTTTTTCCGGATGCTTGCGGGCAATGCGGTAGAAATACATGCCGAGCGCCATGTTCTTCAGGCGCGTGAGCCGGTAGGCGAGCTTGGCCGGCAGGCAGGCGCGGAGCCAGTTCGCCGCCTTGTCCTCGGATGGGCGCGAAACGACGTAGGTGGGCGAGCGCTGCAGCATGGTGACGTGCCCCGCTGTCTTGGCCATCTCCGGCACGATGGTGACGGCGGTTGCGCCGCTGCCGATCACCACCACGCGCTTGCCGGCGTAATCGAGGTCGTCCGGCCAGAACTGCGGGTGCACGAGCTGCCCCCGGAACCGTTCGCTCCCGGGAAACGCGGGTGCGTGCCCGCCGGCGTAGCTGTAGTAGCCGCTGCACATCATCAGGAAGCCGCAGGTCAACCGGATCGGCTCGCCCGTGCCCGCATAATCGGCCTCGATGAGCCAGCGCGCGTCCGCCGAGGACCAGGATGCGTTCCGGACGCGGTGATTGAAGCGGATATGCCGGTCAACGCCGTGCTCCCGCGCCGTGTCGCGGATGTAGTCCAGGATCGAGCGCCCGTCGGCAATCGCCTTGGCGTTATTCCAAGGGCGGAACGCATAGCCCAGGGTGTACATGTCCGAATCCGATCGGATGCCGGGATAGCGGAATATGTCCCAGGTGCCGCCGGTCGCCTCCCTTGCTTCAAGGATCGCGTAGCTTGTCCCGGGGCAGCGCTCCTGCAGGTGGCAGCCCGCGCCGATGCCGGACAGCCCGGCGCCCACGATCAGGACATCGAAGTGCTGCGTCGCGGCGCCCCTCTCCGGCTCCGGCTCCGCGCGGGCCGACCCGCGCTCAAAGATTGTGTCCTGGTCGCTCATGCTTGCTTTCCTTGTGCCGGAACGTGGCGGCGCCGGGCGGGATGGGGAGGGGCGCATTCTCGGACACCTCCGGCTGCCGGTCTCACCTGGTGAGCCGGGCTATCACGCGCCAGCAATCGACCGGAAACATCCGCTCGATCGCCACCGTGTGCCGCACCTTGTTGCCGACGAGAACGCGCTTCCTGCGCCGTTCGACGCCGCTCGCCGCCCCGGTGGCGACGGCAACCCCGTCCCGCAGCGGAAAGCGCCCCGCGCCGCCGTTCCTCACCGGCCCGGCCCGATCTGCTGCCGGAGCGCCCGAAGCTCTGCAAGGTTTTGCCGGATCAGGTCCAGGGCGCTGCGGGCCACGCCCATCAGGGGCGGGCTATGCTCCTGGGGGGTCATCGCGCTTTCGCTGAGCACCACCTCCTCATGGCTGGCGATCTGGTCGTCGAGGTAGGTGCGGTCGAAATCCAGGCCGTTCTGCAGGCGCATGTGGCCAAGGCGCACGCGCAGGTCGTTGCGCAGCACGCTGGGCGGCCTGATGCCCGCTTCCGTGGCAAGCGGCGCGATCCGGGCCGCATACTCGTTCGCCTCACTTGTCAGCTTCGCAGCGAGGGCCTTGACGCGCGGGTCCTTGGCCTCCGTTCGGGCCAGTTGCCCTTCCTGGCGGTCGAACTCGATGATCTGGTAGGCGTCGGTGATGAACCGGGCGTCGGCGGGGTTCGCGCCGGCGGTGGACGAGGCGCTTGGCGACTGACAGGCAGCGAGCGCCAGCAGCATGGCGGCGGCAGCGAAGCGGTTCATGTGCGTCATGGCGGGGCATCTTTCCGTTGGAGCGGCTGCCGGCACGCGGCAGGGGAGGCTTCGGGCCAAATGGATGAAACCGGCGGCGGTCAGAACACCTTGAGCACGCGTAGGGTCGCGCCGAACTCCTGCTTGAAGCCGCCGACCACATGGACATCGTGGTTGAGCTCCAGCATGGTCTGCACCGTGGGCGACAGGAACAGCGCGGCGTTCGCGCGTATGCGCTGCACTTCGGTCTTGGTTCCGGCAGGGAAGTCATTCACCTTCTGGTCGCCTCCGAACAGGCCCTCGTAGCCGACCGACGTGGAGAACGCCGGGTTCCAGCGCCAGTTGGCCCAGAACTGGATGCGGTGGGTCGGGTCCTGGCTGAGCCGCCGGGACCCCGGGAAGTATTTGTCGTTGTCGCCATAGAATTGGACGTCGTACTCGGCGTCAAAGGCGAAGCGCTCGCCGATGCCCTGCGAAAGGCCGAGTTCAAGGTCGCCCCGCCAGCGGTTGTCGCCGAGGTTGACGAGGGATCTCCGGTCATAGGAGCCGGTCGGCGGGTAAAGCCAGACGGTGACGTTGGCGTTGGTCTTGGTTGCGGTGTTGACATAGGGGAAGATGAACGCCGAAAGGGCGATGTTCTGCGCGCCGAACGCGCTCCCGAGCCTTTGCCCGTCAATATGGGCCCCCGATTGGGAACCGAAGATCTGGACGATCTGGAAGCCGGCAGGGTATCCCTTGATGTCGACGAAGTGGACATAGCGGGCCACGCCGACGTTGATCTCGACGCCGGAGTCCTTGATCGTGCTTCCCCGGGCGAAGTTGAAGTCCGTGTTGTGGCCGTAGAGGTAGTAGCCGAAGATCAGGTTGGTGCCGGCGGGCAGCGGCGTGAACTCGTAGGGCTGGATTTCCTGGGCTTGCGCCCGGCGGGCCGTGCCGGCCATCAGGGCAAGGCACGCCAGCCCGGTGCAAGCAAGCGCGGCCAAGCGGCCGGCCGCGCGCTTGAGCTTTTTCTGCATGATGGCGTTCCCCTGTTCATTGTTGAACTGCTTGCCGGCGACGGAAGCAATGCGGCCGGCGCAGCGCATGGCCGCACGACGACCTTGCCCGCGGCACGCTGGCGCGAAAGCTCGAAACTTTCCAGCCCGCGCGCCAAGGAAAGGCGGCGGGTGATCATTGGCCGGAATGATTTGTAGGCGTCATGAATGCTCGCCGCCTCGACGCGGATGCTGGCCTGGCCGGGTCCCGGCGTGCCGGGTTCGGGAACCTCCACGGCTCAGAGGCCAAACCGGCCTGGGTCCTGCGAAGCGCGAGCATGCTCAGAATGGCTCCGGGGAGTGCCGGTGGCAGAAGGTGAGCGGAGGCTTGGCGTCGGGATCGTTCAGCACCTCGATGAGGCGCGGCGCCGACATCCTCGCCGCGCTCTACCCGGGTAGCCCCAATCCCGCAAGCGCCGGCGGTTGCGGCATGGTCCGCATCGGCGAAACCGCAAGCGTCGGTGTGCCTGCCCAGCAACGCGTCCTCCGCGTGCTTCTGAAACCCGGGGATTGCCGTTGTTGAGCACGGTCGCCGTCACGGGCAGTTCGAAGTGGCGCAGCGTATCAAGCTCGGCCCAGGAATGGGCGAAGCCGCCGTTGCCGCCCGGCTTCACCATGCTGTGCCACGCGCCGTCCAGGAACTCGTTTGCCTAAGCTCCTTGCCGGGTCGCCGGAAACGGAGATCTCATTCCCGTCGCCGGGCGTCCAGATCGAGTCGGTCCAGGTCGGCCGGCACCGCGTGCCGAAGCTGACGACGGTGACGCTCGCCGATGGGGCAGCACGGTTGCCACGCATTCCATTCACGCGACCATGCGTTGGGCCTGGTGGCTGAAACCGCTGCTGCACGTGCTTGTCCGCCGTTTCCTCCAACAGGGCCGGACCGTGGTGGCGATGCAGCAACAAGGGCTGCGCCATGGAAGCAACCTGATGCCCGTGCGGGATGCTGACAGCCAGGTACGCTGGTATCACCAATTGAAAAACGAGTCCGCTCAATTTCTGGGCGAAGGACGTGAGTTCATGAACCCGGTCGGGGGCACAACGTTGCGTTGGCGCAGTCAGAAACTTGTTTGGGTGATTTCCTTGATCTGCTCCCCGCAATCCGGCCACTGTGAGTCCATGCCCGTTCCGACATTGGCGTTTGCACCCGGCCAGGCCCAGAGCACGCGGGCGATCCCCAAGGCCCCGTCATAGCGGGCCATCCCCGAAGCCGTTCCGGCCGCCCTGCGCATCGCCCATTCGGCGACACGCCGCGCGGCCAGGCCATTGGAGCTTCCCTATGCTGGAATTCTGGTCGGCCCTGGCCGTGTTCACGTTGCTGTCGATCAGCGCCATAGCCGGGTTCCGCGTTCGGCGCGTCATCCCGGAAGCGCACCGGTCGGCGGAGGCCGCCGACCTGATCCGGCTCGTTATCGGCATGCTCGTGACCTTTGCCGCCCTCGTGCTCGGGCTGCTGACCACCTCCGTGAAGACCGCGTTCGACAGCGCCGAACGCAACCGCAGCCAGTTTGCCGCCCAGCTCACCGAACTGGACGGCTGCTTGCGCAACTATGGCGCCGAGGCCGATCCGATCCGCCGCCGGCTGCTGGACTACACCGTGGGAGTGGTCGCCAGCACCTGGCCCGTGGAGCCGCTGCCGGCCGGTGTGAACCACCCCGACACGGCCGGGATGCCGAGGACCGGCGAAAGCGAGACGCTCGGGCGTATCCTGGACCAGGTGGACCTGGGAATACGCCGCTTGCAAGCGCCGGACCCGTTCCACGCCAGGCTGGCTGCAGACTGCTCCGCCCAGATGCAGGGCGTGGTCAAGCAGCGCTGGCTGCTGATCGAGGAAGCGCGCGGCTCGATCTCGGAGCCGTTCCTGCGGGTGCTGGTGTTCTGGCTCATGGTGATCTTCGCCAGCTTCGGCCTGTATACGCCGCCCAACGGCCTGGTCGTGGCCGTGGTCGGCCTTTGCGCGGTACGCGTGGCCAGCGCCCTGTTCGTGATCCTGGACATGGACCTCCCGTATGGCGGGCTGTTCGGCATTTCCAGCCGGGCGATGCGCGGCGCGCTGGCGCACATGCTGGGATGACGCGACGCCCGCGCTACCCCGCCCACAAACCCACCGCGCCGCCGGCCAGCACCACAAAGAGCGGGTTGATCTTTGTCGCGCCCAGCACGGCCGCGGCGGCGGCGGAAACCGCCCAATGCAGCGCTGTATGGTCTACCGAGGTCGCGATCACGACGCCGCTCGCCGCCACAAGCCCGACCGCGACGGGCGCGATGCCGCGCTCCAGCGCCGTGTGCCAGCGGGCATGGCCGGTGCGCAGCCACAAGCGAGCCACGACCCACACCAGGATGGCCGCGGGCAAGATGATCGCAACCGTCGCAAGCAGCGCACCGGGCAGGCCGGCGGCCCGGTATCCCAGCAGGGTGACCAGCAAGCTGCTAGGGCCGGGCGCCACCTGGGCGATGGCGAAGCTGTCGGCGAACTGGGCGGCACTCAGCCAATGGTGGTCCAGCACCGTTTCGCGCTGCAACTGCGGGACGATCGCGTTGCCGCCCCCGACCGACAGCAGGGACGCGGAACCGAATACGGCGCAGATCTGCCAGGCTTGCAGGGGACTCACCGGCCCGCCTCCTGCCGCCATGCCCACCAGAAGCCCACGGGTCCCAGCAGCAGCAGCGTCAGCCACAAAGGCGTCCGCCACCCCGCCGCCATGGCCAGCGACAGCACGGCCAGCAGCCCCGCCGCCGGGGAGCGCAGGACGCGCTGCCCTTGGTGCCAGGCCACCGACAATGTCAGCCCAACCGCGGCCGACGCCATGCCCGCCAGCGCATGCTGCAGCGCCGGCACGTGGCGGTAGCGCAGGTAGAACGCGCCGGCCAGCAGGATCAGGATCATCGAAACCGCGATCAGCCCGGCGACCGCCGCGACGGCGCCCGCGACGCCGTGCAGCCTCGTGCCCACGAACACGGCCATGTTCACCTGGTTGGCGCCGGGCAGGATGCGGCAGATGGTGGACGCGCTGAGGAATTCCTCCTCGGTCATCCAGCCGCGTTCCGCCACGATGACCTCCCTGGACCAGGCCGAAAGGCCGCCGCCGAAGCTTGCCAGCGCGATCCGGTTGAACGCGCGGGCCAGCGTCCACAGGGAAGGGGCGTCATTCATGGTCGAGGTCGGCGTCCGGCGGCAGGGTCGCCTCCGTGTGGAGGTGCAGCGCCATGGGGTCCGGCGGCTCATAGCGGCGGCTCTCGTCCCAGTCGGCATCGAAGCGCCCGAGCAGCACCGCAAGCGCATGCTTGTCCGTCACGACCGCGCCCAGCTCGCGGCGCAGGTCGAAGGCGCTGCGGTCGATGTTCATGGAGCCGACCAAGGCGGTCTTGCCGTCGGCAACCAGCAGCTTGGCATGCAGGCGCAGGCCGTGCTGCTTGTGCACCCTAACCCCGGCACGCCGCAGGATGCGCAGCGCGCCGAACGTGTCGAGCATGTCGGACGGGCTGATGCCATGCCGTCCGCCGCACAGCACGCGCAGATGCACCCCACGGTCCTGCGCCGCCAGGAAGCGGTCAAGGATGGCCGTATCGGAGAATTTCGGGTGCTGCACCGCGAGCGAATGCTCGGCGGAGTCGATGAGGGCGGCCATGCCTTCCCGCGCGTTGCGGCTGCTCCACAGCAGGGCACTGCCCGGCGGCGGATCGAACTCCTGGCGCCGCCAGTCCGCCTCGAACCCGGACAGGATTTCGCGCACGGCGTCCGGCTCCTCGATGAGCAGGCCGTAGTCGCGCGTCGTTTGGAAATACTTGTCGCCGAAGTTGAACGTGGCGATCAGTGCCGTCCGTCCGTCCACGACCATTGATTTCTCGTGGGTCACGGCGAAGCGCGGACTGGACCAGGCGACCGCCACGCCGGCGGCCCGCAGGCGCCCTTCCGCCTCGTCGTTGGCGCGGCTGCCTGAGGAGCGGGCCGGGTTCAGCATGACCCGGACCCGGACGCCGCGCGCCTGGGCGCCCGCCAGCGCGTCCAGCAGCACCGGCGAGGTCAAGGTGAACATCTTGACCACAACCGTGCTCTGCGCCGCATCGATCAGCGCCGCCACCGGCGCAACCCCGTCATGGGGCTGCACCAAGACGCGGAGGACCTGCGGCAGGCTGCCTCGGGACATGGAGGATGGCATCTTACTTCCAGGAACGGATGCAGATAAGGCTACGGTGTCCGAACGCCCACTCTGTTTGACAACCCGGCATACGGCAAGGGAATTGAGGCCGAGGCTGCCGCGGGTGGGTTTTGCTGAATTGCGAGCGGGTCAGAAACGAGGTTGGATCTCGATCACGATGTTGCCCGGCGGCGGGTCGCGGCGCTATCTCCAGACAATGCCCGCTTCGTCCAACACCATCCGCCGCCTCGGTCCTGCTGATGTCCCGTTCCTTCGCAAGCTGAACGCGTTGTTCGGCGAGGCATTCGGAGACAAGGAAACATACACGGGTGCGCCGCCGGACGACGCCTACCTGAAAGCACTGCTCACGAAACAGCATGTGATCGCCGTCGTGGCGCTGGCGGGCGACGAGGTGTTGGGCGGCCTTGTCGCCTATGAGCTCGACAAGTTTGAGAGGGTGCGGCGCGAGGTGTATATCTACGACCTTGCTGTCGGTGCAAGGCATCGGCGGCGGCACATCGCCACCGCCCTGCTCAAGCATCTGTGCGGGATCGCCGCACGGCGCGGCGCCTGGGTCGTTTACGTCCAGGCCGACCACAGGGACGACCCTGCCATCGCGCTGTATGGGAAACTTGGGACGCGTAAGGAGGTGCTGCACTTCGACATGGCGGTTGAGCCGCTCAGCAAACGAATCGATGCCGCAACAGGCGCGGGCCATGGTTAAGCTCCAAGGCAGGCGCCCACGCACTACGCCCCGAACACGATCTCCTGCGCGCCTTCCCAAAGCGTCTTCTTGCCGAGCGTCGCCAGATCCTGAACCCTCTCGGTGATCGTCAGGAAATGGTTGCCCGCGAGCTGCCCGGCCTTGCTGGCGAAGCAGCAGGCGCCGTAGCTCAGCAGGATCTCCGTCTCGCTGACGCTGCCGGCGTGCAGCAGGATCTGGCCCGGCGCCGGGTAGGAGGTCGCGTTCTCATACGGCAGCCCGGTGTCGAAATCGCCGAGCGGGATCCAGCAGGCTTCCCCGCTCCAGCGCACATGGATGATGCGCTGGCGATAGGGCAGCAGGGCGCGGAACCGTGCGCAGGTTTGCGGAGCAGCGGTTTCGAATGTTGCGGTGAAGGCGAAGCTGCCCGAGGTAATGCGGATGGTGTCCAGGGCGTGTGTCCTCCGGTCAGGTGATGGGTTTCTGCCGCTCGACCCCGCCCGGGGGCGCCAAGCCGCGGTTGCGCAGGCAGGCCAGCCGCGCCTGCTGCCTGGCCGCCTTCAGCTCGTCCTGGTTGCTATCCAGGAAGAACGGGTTGCCGAGACCCTTCATCATCAGTTGCTTGACGGTGGGGTCGTTGTCCACTGCCGCGTCGCAAGCCTGGTCCACGGGGCTTTCCCGCGCGCAGGCCGCAAGCAGCACCAGCAGGGCCAAGGCCGCGCCCCGGCTCATCCGTGCGCCACCCAGTCCTCGATCAAGCGCCGGGCGATGCTGTCCCGGCGCGGCAGGCTGAACCCGTGGGCGTCAGGGTCGCGCAGCTCGGCGCGGGAAAACCAGCGGGCGTCCCGCAGCTCGGTCGGGTCGATGGTGATCTCCTCCGTCAGCCCTTCGGCGTAGAAGCCGAGCATGATGCTGGCCGGGAAGGGCCAGGGCTGGCTGCTGTGGTAGCGTACGTCGCCCACGCGGATGGCGCTTTCTTCCAGCACCTCGCGCGCCACCGCTTCTTCCAGGCTTTCGCCCGGCTCCACGAAGCCCGCGAGGGTCGAGTACATCGTGACTTTGGGGAAGCGCGTCGAATGGCCCAGCAGCGCGCGCCCGCCGCGGTGCACCAGCATGATGACGGCCGGGTCGGTGCGGGGGAAGTGCTGCGCCCCGCACTGGGCGCAGGCCATCGCGTGCCCGGCGTTCCGCGCTTCGCATTGCCCGCCACACACGCCGCAGAAGCCGTGCCGGTTGCGCCAATGCATGAGACCGCGGGCATGGGCCAGGATCGCGGCCTCGTTAGGCGGGAGGCCGGGGCCGATCTGTCGCAGGTCCTCGAATCGCGCCGCTTCGTCCGGCAGCAGCGGCAAGGGGTCGTCCACGGCGCTGACATCCACGGCGAACACCGCAACGCCGTCCTGCAGCCCGAGGAACGCCCAGGGTCCGCCGGCCAGGCGCGGCGCGGATGCCGCTTCCCCGGTCAGGAACACGGCCTCCGGCCGGCCCTCGTCCAGGCCGCGGAACAGGGTGCGGGCTCGCCAAACCGGAACCCAGCGGCTGGCCGGGTCGGCCAGGCGTTCCGCGATCCAGGCCTCGTCCGTGCGCCGCCCGTCCGCGCGGTCCAGCGGGCTTCCGGTGTAAACGTTGGGGCGGCTGGCGAGGATCACTGACATGCCAGCCGGATTTCGCATGCAGCCAGGCTTGTGCCAACCCCTGGGGCTTAGGCTAATCCCGGGGGCTTGTGCCAACCCCGGGGTGCCGTGGTATGACAACCTCGGGAGGTCGGCGGCGGACGGGCGCCTCGCCAACCCGGTCAGGTCCGGAAGGAAGCAGCCGCAACGAGTTCATGCTCGGGTCGATGTCCGGCCTCCCACCCCCATCCACCCCGTTGGCGGCAGGAACCGGGCGCATGTCTGGCTTTGCGGAGGACCCCTTGCCCGAGCCGCCGCCGTCCGGCCCCGGGCTGTTCGGCGAGCCGGAGTCGCCCGCCCCCGCGGCGGCGCCCGCGCCCTACCGCGTGCTGGCCCGCAAGTACCGCCCCACTACGTTTGACGACCTGATTGGGCAGGAGGCGATGGTCCGCATCCTGCGCAACGCGTTTGCGCAGAACCGGGTGGCCCATGCCTGGATGCTGACGGGCGTGCGCGGCGTCGGCAAGACCACGACCGCCCGCATCATCGCCCGCGCGCTGAATTGCGTGGGGCCGGACGGCACGGGCGGGCCCACCGCCGACCCGTGCGGCGTGTGCCCTAACTGCATCGCGATCCTGGCCGACCGCCACCCCGACGTGATCGAGATGGATGCCGCGAGCCGCACCGGCGTCGATGACATGCGGGAGGTGATCGACGCCGCCCGCTACCGCCCGCTGCAGGCGCGCACCAAGGTGTTCATCGTGGACGAGGTCCACATGCTGTCCCGCAACGCCTTCAACGCGCTGTTGAAGACGTTGGAGGAGCCGCCGCCGCACGTGAAGTTCATCTTCGCGACGACTGAAATCCGCAAGGTGCCGGTCACGGTGCTGTCCCGCTGCCAGCGCTTCGACCTGCGCCGGGTGTCGGTGGCGGAACTGACAGGGCAGTTCGGGCGGATCGCGGCCAAGGAGGGCGTCGCCGTGGCGCCGGACGCGCTGGACCTCATCGCACGCGCGGCGGACGGCTCGGTGCGGGATGGGCTGTCGCTTTTGGACCAGGCCATTGCCCAAGGTGCGGGCGGCGCGTCCATTGATGGCGCGGCGGTCGCCGACATGCTGGGCCTCGCCGACCGTTCGGCGGTGTTCGACCTGATGGAAGCGGTGATGGCCGGGCGCCCGGACCAGGCGCTGGCGATCACCGACCGCGCGCATGAGCGCGGCGCCGACCTCGGCCTCATGCTGGGCGACCTGTTGGACCTGTCCCATACCCTGACCCGGCTGAAATCCGTGCCTGCGCTCCGCGACGGCAACGAGCTGCCGGAAGCCGAGCGCACCCGCGGCGCGGCGCTCGCCGACCGCCTGACGATGCCCGTCCTGGGCCGCGCCTGGCAGATGCTGCTGAAAGGCGCGCAGGAGGCCGAGCAGGCGCCGGACCGCCGGGCTGCCGTGGAGATGGTGCTGATCCGGCTGTGCTACGTTTCCGACCTGCCGCCGCCGGGCGAGCTGGTGCGGCGGCTGACGGATGCGCCACCTGCCGCCGCGCCCCGCACGCCACCTACTGCCCCGCCACCCTTCGACGGCGGGGGCGCCCGCGCCGTTGCCAACGGCGCTGCCGCGGTTTCGGCGCCCGACCCGGCCCCGTCTGGCCCGCGTTTATCCAGCTTCCGCGACGTGGCCATGCTGGTTGCCGAGCAGCGCGAGCCGCTGCTGCATGGTTTGCTGCTCCATGCCGTCCACCTGGTGCGCTTCGCCCCCCCGGTCATCGAGCTGCGGCCGGAGCCGGACGCGCCGCGCGACCTGGCGTCCCGTCTCGCCGCCCTGTTGCTGGACGCCACGGGCACCCGCTGGACCATCGCGTTGTCGCGCGAGGCCGGCGAACCCACATTGGCCAGTCAGGGGCAGGCGGCGGACACCGCGCGCCGGGCGGAGGCCGCGACGCACCCGCTGGTGCAGGCGATCCTGGATGCCTTTCCCGGCGCGAAGATCGCGAGCGTCACGGACAGCCGGGCCGATGCCTACGGGCTTGTGGACACGGTGCCCTTGACGGAAGAGGGTGACGGGCGGGAGTTCGCGCCGCTCGACGCCGAGGATGGGGACGTTCTGCCGCCGGACGCCGCGGATTCGATCTGATGGAGAAGCATGTATGAAAAACCTAGCCGGCCTGATGAAGCAGGCCAGCCAGATGCAGGCCAAGATGCAGGAGATGCAGGCCAAGATCGAGGCCATGGAGATCGAGGGCAGCGCCGGCGCCGGCATGGTCAGCGTCACGCTGTCCGGCAAGGGCGCGCTGAAGCGGCTGAAGATCGACCCCAAGCTCATCGACCCCAGCGAGACCGAGATGCTGGAAGACCTGATCGTGGCCGCCCACGCCGATGCCAAGCAAAAGGTCGAGGCGGTGATGGCGGAGGAGATGCAGGCGGCCACCGGCGGGCTGCAACTGCCGGAAGGCTTGAAGCTGCCGTTCTAACGGAATGGGCGGTCCCGAGGTCGAGCGGCTGATCGGCTTGCTGTCCCGCCTGCCCGGTCTGGGGCCGCGCAGCGCCCGCCGGGCGGCGCTGAAGATGCTGCAGCAGCCGGAAGCGCGTATGCTGCCCTTGGCAAGCGCCTTGTCCGACGCGGCGCGGGCGGTGCGGCCCTGCGGGCAATGCGGCAACCTGGACAGCCGCGACCCTTGCGGCATCTGCACGGACCCGCAGCGCGATGGTGGCTCGATCTGCGTCGTGGAGGGCGTGGGTGACCTGTGGGCGCTGGAGCGCGCGGCGGTGCATCGCGGCCTGTATCACGTGCTGGGCGGCACGCTGTCCGCGCTGGGCGGCACCGGGCCGGAGGACCTGAACGTTGAGCCGTTGCTGGCCCGGGTGGAAGGGGGCGGCGTGTCCGAGGTGATCCTGGCCCTCGGCGCCACCGTGGACGGCGCCACCACCGCGCATTGGCTGACGGAGCGCCTGCGCAAGCTGGACAGCCCGGCCCGTATCACCCGAGTCGGCCAGGGTGTGCCCATCGGCGGCGCGCTGGACGTGCTGGACGACGGCACCTTGGCGGCGGCGCTGCGGGGGCGGCGGGCGTTCTGAACGGTGGCAACGCGTTGCTGGGGTATGCCTGAACGGGACCGATGCGGGCGAGCGGGGGTGGGTTTGACGGACAGGTCTTTCACGACACCGGGCACCACGCCATAGCGCCCATCCTCAATCGCACACCGCAGGATGGGTGAAACCCATCGCATCGTTCCGATCAAGAGCGCTCGCCCGTCTCCGAAACATCGAAGCTTCCTCCCGCCCACGAGGCCGGATAAACGCCGCGCGCGGCATACCGGTGAAACCACGAGTAGGGCCAATCCCGCACGTCGGACACGAGGCCACGCTTCACGGGATTGAAGTGAACGTAATCCACATGCGCGGCATAATCGCGGTCGTCCCGGATCGTGTGTTCCCAGAACCGCCGCTGCCAGATGTCACGCTCGCCT
>CALMVT010000109.1 GCA_937873175.1 uncultured Acetobacteraceae bacterium
GCGGACACCCTCTCCGCCAAGTTGAAGCCCTGGGTTGTTCGGGGGCATGCTTCGCATGTCCCCGGGTTTGTTTGGGCCAATCCTCAAGCCGGAGTTTGCGCAAGCGCGGCCTAGGGTGCATCCGTTTGTGCCGATGGGCGGGACGTGCATGCTGCTGTCGGCGGCGGCGGCGCCCAGGGCAAATGCCAGAGCATGCGCCTGGCTTCAGGCATCGTGAGCGGCAGCAGGTCGGCGGCGACTGCGCAACCGCCAGCGGCATCTCCGCCGGGTCGGCGGCCCGTTTGGAGGTTGGGGCGCGGAACGTGTCCCAGGAAGCGGGGTCAATCCCCGGCGGCCAGATGGAGCCGCCCGATGTCCTCCGTCGTGACGATGCTGGTTTCCGGCAACATCGCCATCACCCGGTCCCTGATCTCCCGGCCGGCCCGGCCGAAGCCGTGCAGGCGGGCAACGGCCTGCACCAACCGGTCCTCGCGCAACGGCCCCTGCAACCGCAACAGCCCTGCAACGAGAGCACCCAGGCAGGTCCGGTAAGCGGGGTCATAGAACAGCCCAGCCACCGGGTCCGCCGCGTCGCGCGGCAGGGGACCGGCATCGTCAGGCCCCGTCGTTCCGCTGCTGTCCCCCGGCTCGTGCGGCCCGTCCGGCGCGTGCCTTTTCCAGCGCGTCGCTGAGCTGCCTGTGCAGGCTGTCCGCTTGCCGCGCGGCATTGGTTCACCAGTCCATGGCCCAGATGCGCAGCATGCGCCAACTCAGCATTTCCAGCACGTGCTGCCGCAACCGGTCGCGGTCCCGCGCGGTGGCGCCCCGGTGACAGGTGGCGCCGTCGCATTCCACGCCGGCGAGGTGGCTTCCGGCGGCATCCGGATCGACGACGCCGAGGTCGACCCCGAAGCCGGACACGCCGGCCTGCGGGTGTGTTGTCCATCCCATCCGCCGCGGACACTCGGCAACCTTCACCTCGAACGGGCTTTCGTGGTCGCCCTGCGGGCCTTGCGCGGCTATGGCGAAGAAACTGGCCCCGTGCCCGGCGAAGAGCAGGAACTGTATGAGATGCCGGACGTCTGCAGCACCCGTCTGCGACAGATCCAACTGCTCCGCCCGCACGCTGCCGAACATCACGAGCCGTTCCCGTGCGCGCGTCACGGCGACTTTCAGCCGCCCGCAGCCCGAAAGGTTGAGCGGCCCGAAATTGAGCGCGATGCGCCCCGTCGCGTCCGGGCCGTGGGTGAGCGAGAACAACACCACGTCCCGCTCCTCGCCCTGGACGCCTTCGAGGTTCTTGACCAGGACCGGTTCGGCCACGTCGTCGCCGAAATGCCGCTCAAGCGACGGGGCATCGCGCCGTGCCTTGTCGATCAGGTCCTCAATCAAAGCCTGCTGCTCGGCGTTGAACCTGACGATGCCCAGCGAACGGGACCCAGCGAACGGGCTTCGGGTGCACGCAGCACGGCCAGGACCTCGGCCAGCACGGCCTTGGCCTCGCGCTCGTTGGTGCGTCCGGCGCCCCGGGCGTAAACGCCGTCGGCGACGTGGCGGAAGCGCACTGCGTCGTCCCGGGTGACGGAGAGTGGAAAGGTCACCAGCCGCCCGCCGCAGCAAACCTGGTTCGAGAAGGCGATCAGGCTTTCGTGCCGGCTGCGGCGATGCCAGGTCAGCTCAACAGTGGGGATGCCGGCGCCGAGGCACTCGTCAAGCACCGAGTCCAGATCATGCGTCTCCACCTCGACCGCCCCCCGTCCTCCTCGCCGCTGCGCCGTTCAAAGAAGCTGGTCGGCAACAGTGGCCCCGGGTCGCCCACCACGATCACCTGGCGACCTCGCCCAACGGCGCCGCCGGCATTCCATGTCGTGATCTGCGACGCCTCGTCGAAGGTCACGGGATCGAACGGCTCCGCTTCCGCGGGCAGGTACTGCGCCACCGACAGGGGGCTCATCATCAGGCAGGGCGTCAGGCGGCGCGGCGCCTTGGGCATGCGCGCCGCCAGTTGCCGGATCGACAGGTCGCGCTGCCGCTTTGCAAGCTCACGGGTGAGCACCGCGTATTCGGGGTCGGCCTGGCGGTTCACCGGGTTCGGAATGGCGGAGGCGATGCGCGCCTGGGCGAGACGGCTGGACAGGCCCAGCATGCGCGCGTCCAGGATGCGGAACCGCTCGATCCGCGTCTCGTGCCGGGCCGCGACGAAGCTGCGCAGCTTGGGCGACGCATCGACGGCGAGGTCGATCCACCAGCGGGCGTAGTTCGCTTCCAACGCACGGACCGCGTCGTCCGGCCCAACAGCGCCGTCCTCCCTGGCCTGGAACAGCGGCCCTAACCCTTGCTACGCAGCCGATTGCGACACCCCACGCCAAGCCCGGTCCAGCGCCGCCGTGTGCGGCGTGGCCGCAACGGAGGCCTCGATCTCCTGCAGTTCCAGCAGGCGGTCGAGATCGGGACCGCAATCGTCCGGCACCGCGCCGCTCGCCTCGCGGGATAGCCGCTTGCGCACGGACCGTTGCCCCGCCATCCGCGGCAGCGCGCATTTCTCGCCGGCCGTGCGCCGCTCGGACCGCAGCGCCGTGAGCGGCAGGGCGTGCACGCCGGGCTGCCAGGAGCCGGTGAGAGCCTGGCGCAGGCCGCGATGCCGATCCGCCTGGGCCGCCGCCGCGCGCAGGGCCGCGGCGCCGTCCGACAACGTCCAGGCGGCCCCCAAACCGATCGGTTCCGTCAGCCCCGCCTATGCCACCAGCCGTTGCAGGCCCGTCCGTGATCGAGGAAAGCCGTCGAGCTTGTGCGTTTGGCAGACGGCAGCGGCCGTCTTTTCCAGATCGTCCAGCCCCGCGCCCGCATCCCGCGCCGCTTCAAGCAGGCGCACCTGCCAGACCGGCAACCATCCCGCTTGCTCGATCCCGGCCAGCGCCGGCCCGGCGCAAAACCTCACGCGCCTCCTCCACCGCCTCGACCAGCCGTTGCCAGTGGCCGGCGCTGTGCGCGTCCGAGCGGGGCCAGGACAGGGCGACCTGCGGCACGCCGCCGTCGACCGCCCGCAGCACGGTGCCGATGGCCCGGAACGGCGTCCATCCGTTCCGCCCGGGGCGATGCGGCTCGCGCACGTAGCCGTCGAGCTCCTCGCGCAGGATCGCGAGGTCGGCCTTCGCAGCGGCCCAATCTGAGCTGTGCTCCGCCTTCGGAAGCGGACTGCGCCCGTTCCAACGGCCCAAGCACGGCGGTCTTGTTCACCTTGCTGGAAAACAGGTCGAGGCAGAAATCCGCCAACCCGACCTGCTTGAGCCGCCGCTGCACCATTTCCAGCGCCGCCCGCTTCTCCGCCGCGAACAGAACCGTGCGGCCCCGTGCGAGCGTATGGGCGATGATGTTGGCGATCGTCTGGCTTTTGCCCGTGCCGGGCAGCCCGATCAGCACGAAGCTCTCGCCCGCAGTCGCCTGTGCCACCGCTCGCAGTTGGGACGAGTCTTCCTCCAACGGGCAGAGCAGGTCAGCCGCGGCCAGCGTGTCGTCAAGCGCGCCGCCGGCCGGGTGCCGCTCCCCGCTTCCCGTTGCTGCCGTCGGGTGCTGGCCCGTCCATGAGCCGGCGCGACACCTCGTTTCCGCGCAGCGCGTCGGCTCGGTGGGCCAGGTCCTTCCACATCAGGAACTTGGTGGACGACAGGATGGTGAGCGCCGCCTCGTCCCGGACCTCCCAGCCCCGGATGTCGCGCAGCTACGACCGGAAGGTGTCCATGATGGCAGGCACGTCGAACCCGGCCTCGTCCACCGGCGGCCGCTCGGCTTCAAGCGTCGGGAAGCGGATGGCGAATTCTGGGCGCAGAATCTCAAGCAGCGTCGAGTTCAGCCGCGTTTCGTCGTCATGCACCCTGAGAACGAACCGGGACCGCACGCTTGGCCGTTCGACAGGGCCTGCACGATGAAGCCGAGCCGGTCGTAGCGCAGGACGGGGCGCTTGTTGGCCCATTGCCGGCTTCCATCCTTGGGTTGGTTGATGCCTGGTTTTTGTAGGCGAAAACGCCCGGCCCGGGACTCCGCTACTCACGACAACGGTTTGGCGTTCGCGATCCGGCCCCCGTTACCGGTGCGTGGGGCGCTGTTCGGGCCCAACCGCAAAAACCCGCGCGTATGCTGCAGGCGAGCCAACTACCACTACCTGGGCACTTTCAAGCTTGCAGGCCAGTCGCCCTGTTCTGATGG
>CALMVT010000110.1 GCA_937873175.1 uncultured Acetobacteraceae bacterium
CGGACCCGTGGTGTATTCGGGCTTGCTGATCAATGGCTGAGCCGGGGGGCTGAGCCGGGGGGGCGGGGGCTGATCCGGCTGCGGAAGGAGGCGCCGGGCGGGCGCCGCGGCCCTTGACGGACCGGCTCCACCCGCTCATCTGACAGTAATCAGGACTTCCCAGGTCCGATTACAGGTTGCATCATGCTCAGGCTGTCGAAACTCACGGATTACGCCGTTGTTGTGCTGATTCGCCTGTCGCATGGCGAGGCTGTGCAAACATCACCCGGCATCGCGGCCGGCATTGGACTGCCCGAGCCGACGGTGGCCAAGGTGCTTAAGGCCCTGGCCGGTTCGGGCTTGGTGAGCAGCCAGCGCGGCGCCCGCGGCGGCTACCGCTTGGTCCGCCCGCTTTCCGCCATCCCGGTCACGGACGTGGTGGCAGCCATCGACGGACCCATCGCGCTGACTGCCTGCGTGGAAGGGTCGGGAACCGGTTGCGAGGCGGAGTGCACGTGCCCCGTCCGCGGCCGTTGGGACCTGGTGAACGACGCGGTGCGGCAGGCGCTCGGCCGCATCACCCTTGCCGACATGGACCGCAGCACCCCACGCCCCCATGTGCGGGCCGCGGCCCAGCAGCCCCAAAATCTCGCTTTCACCCTCATTTCTGCCGAGTAGGTCCGCATGCCCGCAGCTACCGAAACGATCGACACCGTCCAGTCCCTCACCCAGTCCGGCTACAAGTGGGGGTTCGAGACGGACATCGAGATGGACATCGCCCCCAAGGGCCTGACCGCCGACACGGTCCGCATGATCTCCGCCAAGAAGGAGGAGCCGGAATGGCTGCTGGATTGGCGCCTGGCTGCGTTCGCGGCCTGGGAAGCCATGGTTGAGCCCAACTGGGCCAAGGTCGGCTATCCCAAGATCGACTACCAGGACATCCATTACTACGCCGCCCCCAAGCGCCCGGCGCCCAAGAGCTTGGATGACGTCGATCCCGAGCTGTTGGCGATGTACGAGAAGCTTGGCATCCCGCTCAAGGAGCGCGCGGCCCTGGCCGGCGTCGAGGGCGCGGGGATGGAGGGCGTGATCGGCTCGGGCAACCCGAACATCGCCATCGACGCCGTGTTCGACAGCGTGTCCGTCGCCACCACGTTCCGGGAAACGCTGGCGAAGTCCGGCGTGATCTTCTGCCCGATCAGCGAGGCGGTGCGGGAACATCCGGAGTTGGTGCGCAAGTACCTCGGCACCGTGGTCCCGGTGTCCGATAACTATTTTGCGGCGCTCAACAGCGCCGTGTTCACCGATGGCAGCTTCGTTTATATCCCCAAGGGCGTGCGCTGCCCGATGGAGCTGAGCACCTATTTCCGCATCAATGCGAAGAACAGCGGCCAGTTCGAGCGGACGCTGATCATCGCCGATGACGGCGCCCAGGTCAGCTACCTCGAAGGCTGCACCGCGCCGATGCGGGACGAGAACCAGCTCCACGCCGCGGTGGTCGAGCTGGTCGCGTTCGACGACGCGCAGATCAAGTACAGCACGGTGCAGAACTGGTACCCCGGCGACGCCAACGGCCGCGGCGGCATCTACAACTTCGTCACCAAGCGCGCCGCTTGCCGCGGGGCGCGGAGCAAGGTGAGCTGGACCCAGGTGGAGACCGGCTCGGCGATCACCTGGAAGTATCCGAGCTGCGTGCTGCAGGGCGAGGGCAGCGTGGGGGAGTTCTACTCCGTCGCGGTGACCAACAACCGGCAACAGGCCGACACCGGCACCAAGATGATCCACATCGGCAAGAACACCCGCAGCACCATCGTGTCCAAGGGCATCAGCGCCGGGCGGTCCGACAACACCTATCGCGGCCTGGTGCGCATCCTGCCGAAGGCAAGCGGGGCGCGGAACCATACGCAGTGCGACAGCCTGCTGATCGGCGACCAGTGCGGCGCCCATACCGTGCCCTACATCGAAAGCCGCAACCCGACGGCCAAGGTGGAGCACGAGGCGACGACCTCCAAGATCGCCGACGACCAGTTGTTCTACTGCCGCAGCCGCGGTCTGTCGGAAGAGGACGCCGTGGGCCTGATCGTCAACGGCTTCTGCAAGGAAGTGCTGAAGGAGCTGCCGATGGAGTTCGCCGTGGAGGCGCAGAAGCTGCTCGCTGTTTCGCTTGAGGGATCGGTCGGATAATGCTGTCAGTCAACAACCTCGCCGCACGGATTGACGAGAAGGAGATCCTGCGCGGCATCAGCTTGGACGTGCCGGCCGGCCAGGTGCACGCCATCATGGGGCCGAACGGGTCCGGCAAGAGCACGCTCGGCTACGTGCTTGCGGGGCATGAGGGCTACGAGGTCACGGGCGGCTCCGTGACCTTCGGCGGCGCGGACCTGCTGGCGATGGAGCCGGAGGAGCGCGCGGCGGCCGGGCTGTTCCTCGCCTTCCAGGCGCCGCTTGAGCTGCCCGGCGTCAACAACGCCAATTTCCTCCGCACCGCGCTCAACGCGGTGCGCCGCGCCCGGGGAGAGGCCGAGTTGGACGCGGTGGGCTTCCTCCGCCTGGCGCGCACGGAGTCGAAGCGGCTGCACATGCCGGACGACATGCTGAAGCGCAACGTCAACGTGGGCTTCAGCGGCGGCGAGAAGAAGCGCAACGAGGTGCTGCAGATGGCGATCCTGCGCCCCAAGCTCGCCGTGCTCGACGAGACCGACAGCGGCCTCGACATCGACGCGCTGCGCATTGTGGCGGACGGGGTGAATGCGCTGCGCAGCCCGGAGTTCTCGGCGTTGGTGATCACGCACCATCAGCGCCTGCTCGACCATCTGGTGCCGGACCGCGTGCATGTCTTGTCCCGGGGCCGCATCGTCCGTTCCGGCGGGCCGGAACTGGCGCGGGAACTGGAGGCGAACGGCTACGCCGGCGTGGTGGCGGACGCGGCATGAACCAGTCGCTGCATAACGGCGCCGACGCCTACCTGTCCCGCTACGAGGGCCTGCGCGACCGCCTGCCTGGCGACGCCGCGATCCGTGACGCCGCCGCCGCCGCGTTCAAGGCGGGCGGGCTGCCCAGCATGCGCGACGAGGATTGGCGCTACACCAGCCTGCGCGCCTTGGCGGAGACCGACTTCGGGGAGCCGCTGTCGATGGTGGCCACGGCGCCGATCCTGGGCGACGCCATCGACGCGCCGCGCTTGGTGCTGGTGGACGGCCGCTACCAGCCGGACCTGTCCACGCCGCCCGTGGGCGTGACGGTCACGCCGTTTTCCGAGAACCCGTATTTCGGCCGCCTGCCGGACACAAAGCGCCCCATGGCGGCGCTGAACACCATGCTGACCGAGGACGGCGTGCAACTGCACGTCGCCGCCGGGGTGGACGCGGGCGCGCTGGTGCTGCTGTCGCTGGCGCCCCAGGGCCACCGCCCCATCGCCTTTCACCCGCGCCACGGCATCCACCTGGAAGCGGGCGCCAAGCTCACCGTGCTGGAGATCGCGCGCGGGGAAGGCGCCTACCTGCACAACGCCGTCACGGAGGCGGTGGTGGCCCCGGGCGCGGTGCTGACCCATATCCGCTTGCAGGACGAAAGCCGCGACGCCTTCCACGTCAACACCACCTTTGCCGAAGTGGCGGAGCACGGCACGTATGACGCCTTTGTGCTGACGCTCGGCGCCCAGGTCGCCCGCACGGAGATCCATGCCCGGCTGATCGGGCCGCACGGCATGGTGCACCTGAACGGCGCGCAGCTTTTGGGCGGGCAGCAGCACGGCGACATCACCACCGTGGTCGCGCACGACGCCCCGAACTGCGGCTCGCGCCAAACCATCAAGAACGTGCTGTCCGACCGGTCGCGCGGCGTGTTCCAGGGGCGCATCGAGGTTGCCCGCGCCGCGCAGAAGACTGACGGCTACCAGATGAACCAGGCGCTGCTGCTGTCGCCGCAAGCGGAGATCGACTGCAAGCCGCAGCTTGAGATCTACGCCGACGACGTGAAGTGCAGCCACGGCGCGACGGTGGGCGAGTTGGACGCCGACCAATTGTTCTACCTGCGCAGCCGCGGCGTGCCCGACGCGGAGGCCCGCGCCATCTTGGTCCGCGCCTTCCTCGCCGAGGCCATGGACCCCATCGCGCACGACGACGCCCGCGCCCTGCTGGAGCGCGCCATCGAACAATGGTGGGAGCACCGCGCATGAACGTCATGACCAAGCCCGTTTTCGACGTGGAGCGCATCCGCGCCGATTTCCCGATCCTGTCGCAGACGGTGCGGGGCAAGCCGCTGGTATTCCTGGACAGCGCCGCCTCCGCCCAGAAGCCGCGTCCGGTGATCGACGCCATGGTGCAGGCCATGGAAACCCAATATGCCAATGTCCATCGGGGCCTGCATTGGATGAGCGAGCGCACGACGGATGCCTATGAGGGCACCCGCGACGCCGTGGCCCGGCTGATCAACGCGCCGTCCCGGGACGAGATCGTGTTCGCCAAGAACACGACGGAGGGCATCAACCTCGTGGCCCACAGCTACGGCCGCGGCATTATGAAGCCCGGCCAGGCCGTGGTCATCTCCGAGATGGAGCACCACGCCAACCTGGTGCCCTGGCAGATGCTGCGCGACGCCCATGGTGTCGAGCTGCGGGTCGCCCCGATCACCGACTCGGGCGAGCTGGACATGGCGGGGCTGGAGGCGCTGCTGCAGGACCGCAAGGTCGGGCTGGTGGCCGTGACCCATATGAGCAACGTGCTCGGCACCGTGGTGCCGGCGGCGCGGGTCGCGGCGCTGGCGCACGAGTACGGCGCCAAGGCGCTGTTCGACGGCAGCCAGGCCGCCGTGCACCGCCCGGTCGATGTGCAGGCCATCGGCGCGGACTTCTACCTGTTCACCGCGCACAAGCTGTACGGCCCGACCGGCATCGGCGTCTTGTGGGCGCGGCGTGAGCTTCTGGAAGCCATGCCCCCCTTCATGGGCGGCGGCGACATGATCGGCACCGTGTCCTTCGAGCGCAGCACCTGGGCCGAGATCCCGCACAAGTTCGAGGCCGGCACCCCCGCCATCATCGAGGCCATCGGCCTCAAGGCGGCCGTCGAGTATGTCGAGGCCATCGGCTTTGACGCCATCACCGCGCATGAGGCCCGGCTGACCGACCACGCGCTGGCCCGGCTGTCCGACATCCCCGGCCTGCGCGTGCTCGGCGCGGCGCAGGACCGCGGCGGGGTGTTCAGCTTCACCATGGAAGGCGCCCACGCCCATGACATCGCGACGCTGCTGGACCGTCAGGGCATCGCGGTGCGCGCCGGCAATCATTGCGCGGAGCCGCTGATGCGCCGCCTGGGCGTGGACAGCAGCGCCCGGGCCAGCACCGGCATCTATACGACAATGGCCGAGATCGACGCCCTGGCCGACACGCTGCTGCGCGTGCGGGAGTTCTTCGCCTAGATGTTCGACGATCTCCGTGATCTTTACAGTGCCGAGATCCGGGCGCATGGCCGAACGCCCGCCCATGGGCAGCGCCCAGCCGTGTTCGACGCGAGTGCCAAGGGCGACAACCCGATGTGCGGCGACCGCGTGCAGGTGTTCGTCCGCCGCGACGACGGCCGGGTAGCGGAGGCCGGGTTCGAGGCGCGCGGCTGCGAGATCACCGTCGCCAGCGCCGACCTGATGTGCGAAGCGGTGCGCGGCCAGCCCGTCGGTCACATCCGGGCTTTGTCCGACCAGGTGGCCGCCATGGCCCGCACCGGGCGATGCGAGGCGTGCGACGAGGCATTGCGCGACGTGCACCCGCTTTCGGCTGTGCATGAATACCCGTCGCGCGTGAAATGCGTGACCCTGCCATGGCACGCCCTGCTGGCGGCCCTCCATGGCGAGAAGGAGACGACCAGTGAGTGAAGTCCCGACCAGCCGCGCGACCGTCTCCACCTGGACGCCCGATGGCGAGGTTGATCCCAAGCCGACCGAGGATGCCCTGTTGTCCGCCATCGCCACGGTGTATGACCCGGAAATCCCGGTGAACATCTACGAACTCGGCCTGATCTACGCCGTAGAGATCGACGACACGAACAACGTGAAGGTTGAGATGACCCTGACGGCGCCAGGCTGCCCGAGCGCGCAGGAACTGCCGGTGCAGGTGCAGGACGCCATCATGGCGGTGCCCGGCGTTGCATCCTGCCACGTCGACACCGTGTGGGACCCGCCGTGGGACCCCAGTCGCATGACTGAAGATGCGCGCCTTGCGCTGAACATGTTCTGACGGAGCCTCCGATGAGCGCCACCCAAGCCGCTGCCCGCCCGCCCCGCGCTTTGCCGCCGCTGATGACCCTGACCGACGCCGCGGCCGACCGGCTGCGCAGCCTGTATGCCAAAGGGCAGGCGGGCCTGCTGTTGCGCATCAGCGTGGGCACCAAGGGCTGCTCCGGCCTCAGCTACAACATGAATTGGGTCCCCGCCGCCGGACCCGGCGATGAGGTGGTCATCGACAAGGGGCTGACGGTGCTGGTGGACCGGAAAGCGAGCCTGTTTCTGATTGGCAGCGTCATGGATTACGAGGTGAAGGACCTTGTGTCCGGGTTCACGTTTAGCAACCCGAATGAGAAGGGGCGTTGCGGGTGTGGGGAGAGTTTCCACGTTTGAACGTTGCGGATTGGCGGTAATTGCCGCCTATTCTCTTTTCCTTTGATCCATTTTCCCCAGTTATCCAGACCTCGAACGATTACGTAAATTGATGAGACTAGACCAATGTATTGTGGATAATCGGTGCTCGAGGGAGCAAGCTTCTGAAATCCGTCAGGCAAGGCTGTCGGTTGGTAAAGAAAAAGCAACGCGATACCTGCTCCGTACATGCCGAAAAACACCTAATTAAACGCATATACAATAAGCATCCATCTACGGATGGCAAATAAAGATATGCCGAAAACTAGGTCAATGTAGATTGCTGCAAGATTCCCAAATTTTGCAATAAGCGTAGTTGTAAGCTTTCTCAGTCATATGCCCATACTAGGACCAGGATCGTTAAAGGCTGATACAGACTTTATGGGCGTTAATAAAATTGCGACGGTTAGACACAAAAAAGAGCATTAAGAGAAACCTTCTTCCGAGCCGCGCGTAAGTTTCAGCCAAGCGTGAAACTTTTATGCATTACCCGACCGCTGTTCATCCTCAACCATAACCCTTTCGCACCCGGTCGCTCGGGCCTCCGTCATTG
>CALMVT010000111.1 GCA_937873175.1 uncultured Acetobacteraceae bacterium
AGCGTACCCGATTCTGCCCGCGCTGAGAGTTGGCGGCGTCCGCGGCAGCACCGCTTTCGAGCGCACGGCTCAACACGTCACGTGCCTGCCGGGGTATGGTCTACCCGTTTGCGCTCATGCCGCATTCCAGCGCGGGCTTGTCGCGACGCCGCACAGGAACCAGGCAAGGCCCGCCGTTTTCACGCTCAAGGAGGCCGGGCCGACGGACAGGGACAGGACGAAGTAAAGGGCCATCAACGTCAGCCACTGCCGCTGCTTCAGCGTGAGCCGTCCTTGAAAGCAGAACAGCGACCACAGGGCGGCTGTCGGGATCAGGCCCAGGTTCGACAGCAGCCAGCCGTAGCCGCAATCAACCAGTCCCATGGCTGAGGGCTTCAGGGCCAGCCACTCCTCGATGCTCCAGGAGTGGAGCACGGTTCCCGACATCAGCAGGCGGCCGAACAGGCCGTTGTCGATCGTGCCGAAGCTGTAGGCGCCGTCCAGCAGGAGCAATCCCAGCGCAACGAACGGCAGGCAGAACAGGGCGATGCCGTTGAGCGACATACCCAGCAGGTAGATGACCAAAGCCGCCAAGCAGGTCATCGACGCCAGCCGCCCATCCGCCAGCAGGATGTCGAGGGTGGCAAGGAACATGAAAACGACGTTGATTATTCCCTTGCTGGAGAACCGGTGCACCATCCAGCCAAACGCGATCCCGCTGAAGGCGGCCGACGAGACCGGCTCCAGGAACACGGAGGAAACGCGGTGGTTGCCGATGAGGTCGCCGAGGTAGGATCCCACGGTCCGCCCTTCGTCCACGGTGCGGGTGCCGCCGGTGTAAAGCGTGTTCCCGGGATCGGCCCGGACCACCTGCTCGAAGCTGACGCCGCTCAGACCGCCGCGCTCGTAATAGAACGTGAGGATATCGACGAGCTTTGAATAGGACTCAGGAAAGTAAACCTCGAACAGAGCGCCTGCCGTGACGATGCCGACCGCCCAGTATACCACCCGGTCCGCCTGCTCCGGGTTGCCGCAGGCCCGCCCGAACGCCACGAAGATGAACGGAATGGCGACATCGCGCAGGATCTTCGGATCAAGGCCGGGATTGACGAGCGTTCGCAGGGACAGCACGTACAAGGCCATCCCGATCGCGACGCCTACCGCGCCCAGGGTGATTTCCCGCCGGGCCCAATAAAGCGCCATCGCATAGGTCGCGACCTCGCAGGCGGCGACGGCGTTCGCACCCACCGGCAGCCCGCGGGTGCGCAGCATGCACAGCACGAAGTTCAGCAGGATCGTCGAGCAGATGACGGCATGGACCGTCCAGGCCGGCAGGCCCTCGTCGACCCGGACATCCGACAAAGGGATGGGGAAAACGGTTCCGGCCCTGTCGCTCATGTCCGCGCCCGGCGGCCGCGCGGCCATGCCCGGTTGCGCGCGGCAAGATGGTGGTAAAGGTTGACGTAGGACGCGGTGACCGCTTCCCAGCCATAGGACGCCGCCGCGTGCATCGCTTCTTCGCGCAGGTGGCCGTCGTTCCCCGACGCCATCTCCTCGATGCGGCGGGCCTCCGTGGCGGGATCGTCGGGATCGTAGAACATGCCGAGGCCAGCCTTGCAGAGCAGCCTGGCGAACGGCGGGATGCTGGTCAGGATCGGCACCAGCCCGGCCGATAGCGCTTCCACGGCCGCGATGCCGAAACCCTCGTAGGACGACGCGCAGATGAAGTAGCTCGCCTGCCCGATCAACGCGCGCAGCTCCGCGTCGCTCGGGCGGACGCTGATGGTGACGGCCGGCCCCACGCCTGCATTCAGCGCCGCGGCCTCAAGGGCGTCGGCGCTGACGCCCGCCTCCGCTCCGGCAATGATAAGCCGCCAGGCCGGGTTGATCCGGCGCAACTCGCCCAGCAGCGGGAACAGAGTTTCGATGCGCTTGTTGCTCGCAAACCGCCCGAAGCAGACCAGGACGCGCTGCGGCGTCGGGGCCGCGGAGTCCCTGAACTTGTCGATGTCCGCGCCGTTTTCGATGGTCACCAGGTTGCGGCGGGTGATCCTGCGGAACAACTGGGCGTCCGCCTCGCTGCATGCCACGACCGAATCGTAGAACTTCGATGAAAGCCGGGTCACGGTGTTGAAGAAAACCAGCTTCAGCAGCCTTGCGAACTGCGTGTGAAAAAAGCCGCCATGGGTTGATACGATCAGCCGGCGTCCATGCAGGCACTTCGTCAGGGCCAGGTAATCGAAGAAGAAGTCGATGCAGTGGACGTGGACGACATCGCTCCCGCGCAGCATCCCAAGCACGGCGGGGGCGATCGGGTATGACTTGGGGCCGAACCAAGCCATGCGCCGGATAGGGACGCCGCGCGTGGTGTCGTTGCGCAGAAGCTGCTGGCCCGGCAACTGGTGCGCGGTGTCCAACGTGACGACGGAAGCGTCGATGCCGTGCGTCTGCCTTTGCACCGCGCTGAGGTTGAGCACGACATCCTCAAGGCCGCCGATGGATGGCCAGAACTGGCGCACGACATGGACGACCTTCAACGGCCGGGTTGGCGGAGCCGCCGTGGTCATGGCTGCCGTCACAGAGCAATCTTGTCGCCCATCGCCAACCGACGGCCATTGTACGCCTTCATCAAAGGCAGGAACTCCTTGGCGTCGAACAGCGAGTACTGCCGGAGATCCACGCGCGAAAGCAGGCAGAACACCGGGCCGCCCGACACGTTCCGCAGGGCGTTGGCAAACACGCGCTGCGGCGTCTTTCGCCACCGGACCAGCATGATGGTCGCGTCGCTCAGGCGCGACAAGCACTCCGCGTCCCACAGCCCGAGCACGGGCGGCGCGTCCAGCAGCACGAGGTCGTATTCCTTGCGGGCTTCTTCCAGCAGCGTCGTCATGATCGGGACATCCAGCGACGGCAACTGCTCGCCGATCGCGCCGCTGGCCAGCACGTCCACCGACGAAACCGGGTCCTTGACCAGCGAATGCCGCCAATCGGCCCGGCCGCGGAGCACCTCGCCCAAGCCAGGGGCGTTGTTCGCCTTGACCCGCTGGGTCAGGTCGCCGCGGATCAGGTCGCAATCGACGACCAGAACCCTAGCGCCGTGGCGTGCCCCGGTCCTTGCGACGGCCAGCACCGTGGTCGTCTTGCCTTCCTCGGGGACCGAGGAGGTAACCATGAACACGTTTGACTTCTCGTCATGCTCGACCCGGCACAAGCGGGACCAGATCGCATTCAGCATGTTGAGGCACAGCACGCCGACGCCTTCGTTGATCTTGTATTGTCCGTTCTTGTCGCGCGCCAGCGAGGGCATGATGCCGATGCAGCGCACCTTGTGCTGGCGCTCGATCTCCTCGACGGTGGCGAAACCCCGGTCATGCAGCTCCCGGGCAACCACGACCAGGCTCGTCGCCACGAAGCTCGCGAACACGACGAACATCTCGATCAGCGTGACCTGCGGAAAGGACGGGCTGCTCGGCACCCGCGCGGGCGACACGATGGACACCTTCTGCAGATCCGAGCCGAGCTGGGCGGACAGCTCGTTGGTCCGCGTCAGGAAAGCCTGGTAGATCGAGTCCCGGGCGCGCGCGATGTCCTCAAGCTCGCTCAGCTTCAGCTCGGCCTGGTTGACCACCACGACCTGCTTTTCCGAGCTGCGGAGCTGCTCCCGCAGGTTCTCCGTGCGCTCCTGGGCGCTCTTGCCCTGGGCAATGAGGGAGGAGGTCACGCGGTCCACTTCCCGGCGGATCGCCGCCTCCGCGTTGCCGACCTGCGCCCGCATCCCTTCGACCAGCGGGTGCGTGCTGGCCCGGCGCTGTTCCAGGGATGCAAGCTGCGTAGTCAGGTTCGCCTGGATCTTCCGCAGCTCCTGGATCACGGGGGACTGCATCACTTCGGGAAGGTTCTGCAGCTTGCGGAAGTCCGACCCGGCCGCCTTGACCTGCGCCAGCCGCGACGCGATCCCCGCCTCGTCCGCCAGGGCGCCGGCGAGCGAGTCATTCATGCGGCCCATGGTAGAGCTTGCGGTGCTCTGCCCGCCCACCGCATAGATGGCCGCATGCGCCTTGTAGTCCGCAACGGCGCGCTTCGCCGTGGTCGCGTCGCGCTGCAACTGGCCAACAGTCGTGCTGAGCCATTGCACGAGCTTTTGATCGTCGTTGCGTTGCCGGGTCAAATCGTCGTCGATGTAAAGCTGGGTCAGCATGTTGGCGACATTGGCCGCCCGCTCGGCGTCATGGGACGTGAAGGACACGTGCATGAGGCCGGTGACGGTGTCGACCCGGGAACTCAGGTTGCGCGCGATGCGCTCAAGTAGCTCAGAGTTCGCCAGGTCCGGCGGCGCCTGCCGGCCCACGAGCGGGCGGAGCACGGAACGCAGTTGCGACTTCAGCTTGGCGCTCCATTGGCCCACCAAGCTGTCGTCGTGGCGCGGGTTGAGTTCCGGGTCCTCATTGAGGTCCAAGCGTTCGGCCAACTGGCTGAGCAGCGGCCAGCTCACCATCCGTTCGGACTCAGCCGCGATGTTTGCCCATAGCATCTGCTTGTCCGCAGGCGTTTCCTTGTTCACGACGGGCAGGAGGTACTTGGGGCTGGACTCGATCTTCACGATGGCGTTGGCCGTGTAGCGCGGCGTCATCGCCAGAAGCACAACCAGCGCAGCGGCGGAGATCAGGAGCGTCACCGAGCCGATCAACAGCTTCCGCCGGCGGACATGTCGCAAAATCTCGACAAACGTTGCAGTCGATACCCCTTCCTTGGGGCTGGAGTAGGCTGGCACATAAGGTGCTGGAAACTGGTTTAAGCTGGCGGACTCGCTTCTGTAATCTGACACCGACCATCCTCCTTCCCACGAGCGCCGCCGCGAAGATCAATCAGACCCGATTGGATTCACTGTGACGCATGCGCGCACCTCACCCACCCTAAACCTGTGCAGCAAGGGAACCGGGGCTGAGCCTCCCTTCTATCTTCGCCGATAACGCGAAGCAATCCCGCTTAGCATCCGCCGCGAGCAAAATTGGTGCACCTGCGAGAGACAGGTGCAAGAAAGCGACAGTGTGGGGGGCGCCGCTGGAGCGAGTTAGGCGCTATGTCTCATTTGAGGTGACGGCGAACTGAGGCGGCTTGGGCCGCGCATCCGGTGCGGGGGGCCGGCACTTGCGCGCCGTGCGCAAGGGTCCCGCCGCAGCCGGACGGCCTGCCGGGCCTTGATTGGGCCGGGCAGGCTCGCTTGTTTCGGCGCGGAGGGCGTCAGCCGGTGCCGAGGTGCTGGGTCAGGATGCCCATCTGCGGCTTGTCCGTGTAGTTGCCGGGGCCGCCCGTAGGCTCGATGGAATACATGTCGTCGCCCCACCACGGCCCGGCCGCCCACTCGGTGCCGCCCTGCCAGGCCCCGCTGTGCTGGTCCATGTAGGTCAGCATGTTGCTCAGCGCGGCAAGGCTGGTGGACTGCTGGCTCGCCCCGAACTCGCCCAGGAACAGCCGGTTGCCCGTCGCTTCCGCCCATTTCGTGGCGTCGGTGATACGCTCCACGCCGATGGTCGGCGACGCGGCGGCAGGGTCGGTGCCGCCGGAGCTGGCGTCGAAGTAGACATGCAGCTCGAACGCCATGTTGTGGTTCGGGTCCTGGACCTTGCCCATCACCGTGGCGTTGTCCGAGTTCGTCCAGTCCTTGGCGTTCTGCCAATAGGTGCCGGGCACCAGGATCTCCTGGCTGGTGGCGCCCGCGGCGCGGATCGCGTTGACGGAGTCCTGGACGATCGGCTCCCACTGCGTCGCGGACTGGTTGTGCGCCTCGTTCATGATCCCGAAGATCACGCTCGGCGTGTCCTTGTAGTGCTCCGCCAGCTTGGCGTTGAAGGTGGTGAGCGAAGAGGCCGGCGTGCCCGACGTGCCGATGTCGTTGCCCCAGGCCGCGCCGAAGTTGTGCGGGTCCAGGATGACCTTGATGCCCTTGGACGCCGAATAGTTCACCACGTCGTCGATGCGCGCCAGCTCGGCCGCGTCGAACGCGCCGCCCTGGCTGTGCTGCAGGCGTTCCATCAGGAACGACAGCCGGAACACGTTCATGCCCTTGGACGCGAAATAGTCGATCTCGCCGTGGTTGGGATACACGTAGTCCGTCCCCACCACGCCCGGAACCGAGGACGGGTTCTGCGCGCCGAAGGCAGGGCCAGCAAGGTTTACGCCGACAAGGCTCATATGGGGGGACGACTGCGGTGGGGGAGAGGTTGTGGTTTGCACCGTAAACTGGGCCGTGTCACCCGTTGAATACATTCCTTTGTTGAGGTTGTCGTAAGCCTTGCCGTCGTACTTGGCCGACACCAGGAACAGGTTGCGGTCGGTGGCCGCGGTTCCGCTATAAGCGTCGTTGAGGAACTTGACCGAAATGTTGTGCGGCCCGGCGCCCCAGTTGCCGTTGAAGGTGAACGACTGCTGCGCGCCGGTTTCGTGCGACGCCGTGACCGTTTGGGCCGCGCCGAGCGACACGCCGTCGATGGTGGCGGTGAACTGCGCATCGCCCTGGTAGGCATCTTCCGAAAGGTTGAGCGTCAGCGTATCGGTCGTTGCCGGCGCCTTCACCGAAACCTGGGCGGTGTCGCCAGCTGAGTACATCCCGGCGTTGATGCCGGCATAGGCCGTGCCGTCATAGTCGGCCGACATCAGGTAAAGGTTGCGGTCGGTGGCCGAGGTTCCGCCATAGGCGTCGTTGAGGAACTTGACCGCGACTTTGTGCGGCCCCGCGCCCCAATTGCCGGCGAAGGTGAATGCCTGCTGCGCGCCGGCCTTGTGCGACGCCGTGACCGTTTGGGCCGCGCCGAGCGACACGCCGTCGATCGTGACGGTGAACTGCGCATCGCCCTTATACGCATCCTCGGAAAGATTCAGCTTCAAGGTATCTGTCAAGAATAAACTCCCTAATTCTACAGTACTAAAAACTAAAGAAAAAACATTAAATGTATTTCGTTCGACATTAGAAGTCATAACCCATAATGCCTCGTTCAGGCATATCAAAAATTGCAGCAGTTGTTGTTTACGTCTTGAGCGGTTTTGTTTGTATTTGTTTATATACTCAGGCAATGACCATATGGATGCACAGGTTGCTGTTAGAAAATGGTTTGAAGCGCGGGGTCAGCCGTCTTTGCGTCGATAGAAAGACTGGATAGGGACCGTGATGCCAGCCGGCTCCAGCGTGCCGCCTGGCTGGCCGAACCGGCGAACGCGGTGCGGGCGATGGAACTGCGCGACGTCAGGCGAACTGGGTTGCAGCGGCTGGTGTTCTCGCCGGTCGGCGGCCCACCGCGCCCATCCAGGTCAACTTGCCGTCCCCAGGGGAGCCATGCCAAAGGAGCTATGCCGGCCTGCGACGCATCCGGTGGCGGCCGGAGGTTGCGATGCACAACGCGCGCCTCATGTCATCCTGCAGGGGATCGAACACCGCCATGACCGACCACATCAGCGCCGCGCCGCGCTTTGTCCGGCATCGGGTCGGGGTCAAGCATAGCGGCGTCCGACACCGGGCCAGGCCGGACGCGGCGTGACGGACGCCATCGGCGTGGCGGCGCATGACCGGCGGGTGGCGCGGGACCTAGACCTGCTGCGCTTGCCGCCCCCGCCCTGGACCGCCGCCCGCCCGGACGGGGCGCCCGACGTGATCGTGGTCGGCGCCGGCATGTATGGCATCGCCGCGGCCGCCGCCCTGGTCATGAAGGGCATCCGCGTCCTCATGCTGGACCGCGCGCCCGAAGGGCAGGAAGGCCCGTGGATCACCTACGCCCGCATGGAAACCCTGCGCAGCCCCAAGCACCTGCCCGGGATCGCCCTCGGCATCCCGTCGCTGACGTATCGCGCCTGGCACGAGGCCCGGTTCGGCGCCGCGGCCTGGGAGTCGTTGGGAAAAATCCCGAACGGGCTGTGGCAGGACTACCTGACCTGGGTGCGCAGCGTGCTCCGCTTGCCGTTGCGGAGCGGCGTTGCCGTGCAGCGCATCGCCCCCGGCGCCGAACTGGTCGCCGTGGACGTGGCGGAGGCGGGCGTCGAGCGGACCCTGCATGCGCGCCGCGTGGTGCTGGCCAGCGGACGCGCCGGCATGGGTTACGCCGTGCCGGACGGGGTGGACCGCGCCTTGTGGCCGGACCGGGCGGCGCACACGGCCGAGTTCATCGACTTCGGCGCCCTGCGCGGGCGCGCGGTGGCGGTGGTCGGCGCGGGGCCGTCCGCCTGGGACAACGCCGCCACGGCCTTGGAGCACGGCGCGCGCCGGGTGGATATGTATGTGCGCCGGCGGGAGCTGCCGCAGATCAACAAGGGCCGCGGCTCCGCGACGCCCGGCTTTTTCGAGGGCTGGGCCGCCCTGCCGGCCGCGGAGAAATGGCGCATCCTCGCTTACCTGCACGACCTGCAAGCCCCGCCGCCGCACGAAACGGTGCTGCGCACGGTGCGCCAGCCCGGGTTCCACATCCACTTCGGCACCGAGCTGCGCGGGGCCGTACGGTCCGGCGATGGCGTCTGCCTCGCTTTGCCGGACGGCGGGGACGCGCAGGTGGACTTCCTGATCCTCGGCACGGGGTTCGACATCGATCTGCGGCGGTCGCCGGAGCTGGAGGACGTCGCCGGCGCCATCGCCACCTGGGCCGATTGCTACACCCCGCCCGCCGGGCTGCAGCGCCCCGGCCTCGGCCGCTTTCCCTGGCTCGGCGACGGGTTCGAGCTGACGGAGCGTATGCCCGGCGCTTGCCCCGGCCTGTCCCGCATCCATTCCTTTAACCACGCCGCGTTTGCCAGCCTCGGCGCCATCGCGTCGGACATCCCGGGCGTGTCCGCCGGGGCAGAGCGCCTGGCCCACGCGGTGGCGGCGCACGTCTTCGCGGAGGACATCGCCCATGTCCGCCGCGAGCTGGAAGCGTTTGCGGAGCCGGAACTGCAGGACACGCCGTTCTTCGTGCCCGAACGTTTTCCATCGGCCTGATCAGCCCGGCGGCACCCAGTCTCGCCCCGGCACGGCGGCGATCAGGGCCTGCGTGTAGGCGTGCCGCGGCGCGCCCAGCACGGCGGCGGCGTCGCCCTGCTCCACCACTCTGCCCTCGCGCATCACCGCAACCCGGTCGCAGATCTGCGCCGCCACCCGCAAATCGTGGGTGATAAAGATCATCGATAAGCCGAGCCGGGCACGCAGGTCGGCAAGCAGGCGGAGCACCTGCGCCTGCACGGACACGTCGAGCGCCGAAACCGTCTCGTCCGCCACCAGCACCTCCGGCCGCAGGGCCAGGGCGCGCGCCAAGCCGATGCGCTGGCGCTGGCCGCCGGAGAACTCATGCGGGAAGCGGTCGGCCGCGTCCGGATGCAGACCCACCAGCGCGAATAGCTCCCGCGCCCGGGCGGTCGCCTCCGCCCGGCCGACGCCATGCAGCATCGGCCCCTGCGCCACCAGGTCCCCGGCCCGGCGGCGCGGGTTCAAGGAGGCGAACGGGTCCTGGAACACCATCTGCACCCGCGCCGCCTGCCGCCGCATGTCTCGCCGCGTCAGGCGCAGCAGGTCCGTGCCATCCAATCGTATGCTGCCGGCGTCCGGTTCCAGCAAGCGGACGATGCAGCGCGCCAGCGTCGATTTGCCGGACCCGCTTTCCCCCACGATGCCGAGCGTGCCGCCGCGGGGCAAAACAAGGCTCACGTCATCCATCGCCCGCGTGACCCGGCCGCGCCGGAACAGGCCGGGCCTGCCAAACGTCTTGGACACGCCCTGCACTATCAGGACCGGCGGCGCTTCAGCGGGCGGCATGGCGGCGACGGCGCGCGCAAGCGGCGGCACGGCGGCGATCAGGGCCTGGGTGTAGGGGTGCCGGGCGCGCTGCAGGATGTCCGCCGCCGGACCCTGCTCGACCAACCGCCCGGCCTGCATCACGGCCACGCGGTCGGCGATGTCGGCCACCACGCCGAAGTCGTGGGTGATGAACAGCACCGCCGTGCCGCGGCGGCGCTGCAAATCCCGGATCAAGGCGAGGATCTGCGCCTGCGTCGTCACATCCAGCGCCGTGGTCGGCTCGTCGGCGATCAGCACCCTCGGCTCCAGCGCCAGCGCCATGGCGATCACCGCCCGCTGCCGCTGCCCGCCCGACAACTCGTGCGGAAAGGCGCGGGCAGCGGCAGCCGGGTCGGGCAGCCGCACTTCCCCCAGCAGCGCCAATACCCGGCGCCGGATGTCCTCCCGCGCCAGGTCCGTGTGCGCGGCGAACATCTCCCCAACCTGGTCGCCGATGCGGCGCAGCGGGTTCAGCGCCGTCATCGGGTCCTGGAAGATCATCGCGATCCGGGCGCCGCGCACCCGGCGCATCGCCGGCGCCGAGATGGCCAGCAGGTCGGTGCCATCCAGCGCGATCCGCCCCGCGGCCACACGCACGCCGGGCGGCAGCAGGCGCATGACGGCGCTGGCGGCCATCGACTTGCCGGACCCGCTTTCCCCCACCATGCACAGGATTTCGCCCGCATGGAGGTTGAACGACACGCCCTGCAACGCGAACAACCGGTCTGCGCCGGGCGGCAGCGCCACGGCGAGGCTGCCGACCTCCAGGACGGCGCTCAACCGCGGCCCTCCAGCCGCGGGTTCAGCGCGTCGTTCAATCCTTGTCCCACCAGCGACACCGCCAGCACGGTCAGCAGGATCGCGATCCCGGGAATGGCCGAAACGTACCACTGCACCCGCAACACGCCCTTGCCCGCCCCGATCAGGTTGCCCCAGGAGGCGATGTTCGGGTCCGACAGGTTGAGAAACGCCAGCGCGCTTTCCAGCAGGATGGAGGACGCCATCACCACCCCGGCATACACGATCACCGGCGGCAGCGCGTTGGGCAGGATTTCGCGCAGCATGATCCGGGCGTTGCCCATGCCCAGGGTGCGGCAGGACTGCACGAACTCGCGGCTGCGCAGCGTCAGGAACTCGGCCCGGGTCAGCCGCGCCGTGGCGGGCCAGGACACGATGCCGATGGCCAGCGTCACCGTGGCGATCGCCGAGCCGAACACGGCCACCAGCACCAGCAGCAGCAGGAAGCCCGGCAGGGTTTGGAACGCCTCGGTGACGCGCATCAGCGCGTCGTCCATCCAACCGCCGTAGAACCCCGCCGCCGCGCCCACCCCGATGCCGATGCCCAGCGACACCGCCGTCGCCACGCCGCCGATCAGCAGGCTGGTGCGCGCGCCGTGGAAGATTTGCGCGGCGATGTCCCGCCCGCTCGGGTCGGTGCCGAGCGGGAAGCGCGGGTTGGCGCCGGGCCATTGCAGCGGGCGCCCGGCCAGGCCCAGCGGGTCGCCGGGAAAGGCCAGCGGCGCGGCCAGCGCCACCCCCACGACCAGCGCCAGCAGCGCCAATCCGATAACTGCCGCGGGGCTGCGGAGGTAGCGCCGGACCGCCCGCACCGTCCCTTACCGTTCGCCGGGGATGCGCGGGTCGAGCCGGGCATACAGCACGTCCACGGCGAAGTTCGCGGCGATCACCAGCAGCGCCGACACGAACACGATGCCCAGCAGCGTGTTCAGGTCCCGCTGCACCACCGCCTCATAGGCCAGCCGTCCCAGGCCGGGCAGGGCGAACACGCTTTCCACCACCACGGAGCCGCCTAGCAGGTTGCCGACCTGCAGGCCCAGCAGCGTCACCATGGGGAGCATCGCGTTGCGTAACGCGTGACGGACCACCACCGCCGTTTCGCTCAGGCCCTTGGCCCGGGCGGTGCGGATGAAGTCTTGGCCCATCACCTCCAGCATGGCCGCCCGCATGATCCGGAGATAAGTGGCGAGGAAAATCAGGCTGAGCGTCGCGGTCGGCAACAGCAGGTGCAGCGCCATGTCCAGCGCCCGGCGCGCGCCTGCGTGGCCCGCGCCGACCTCCTCCAGCCCGCCCGGCGGCAGCCAGCCGAGGCGCACCGCGAACACCACGATGCCCATCAGGCCCAGCCAAAAGGAGGGCGTCGCGTAGAAGATCAGCCCAACCGTCGAGATCAGCGTGTCCGGCCAGCGGTTGATCCGCCGCGCCGCCACCACGCCCAGAGCCACCCCGCCGGCGAACGCGAAGCCGAGCGACGACACCATCAGCAGCAAGGTAGCCGGCAGCCGCTCCGCGATCACGGTTGCCACGGGCTTGCCGTAGATGGCGGAATAGCCGAGGTTGAAGCTCAGGAGCCGCAGCAAGTAACGGCCGAGCTGCACCGGCACGGTGGCGTCCAGCCCGTAGAAAGAGCGGAGCTGCGCCATCATCGCCGGGTCGCCGCCGCCCATCTGCGCCATAAGCGCGTCCACCGTGTCGCCGGGGGCGAGCTGCAGCAGCAGGAACAGCCCGGCCAGGATGATCAGCAACGTCGGCAGGCTGGCCAGCAGGCGCCGGCCGGCGAGGGTCAGGACGCGCATGGGGCGGCCGACGGGCTGTTAGGCGGGGGCGAGCCAGGCATCGTGCCAGTCGCTCGATCCCCAGCGCGGCGTGTTCAGGCCGTTCTGCAGCCGCTTGGTCGCCGCCGTCTGGAACTCGCGCTCCGTCACCATCCAGATCGGCAGCTCCTCGTTGATCAGCTTCGTCCACTCGGCGTAAAGCTTGCGCCGCTTGGCCGGGTCAAGCTCGGCGGCGGCCTGGTCGGTGAGCGCATCGACCGCCTCAGACTGCCAGCCCCATTGGTTGGTCCAGGGCGCGCCCTTAGGGCTGCCGGAGCGGTACCACACGCTGGTCGAAACCGCCGGGTCGCCACGATACTGGTGCCAGCCGGTGGCGAGGTCGAAGTTCCAATCCCGGTACACCGCGGACAGCGCGCCCGCCGTGTCCAGGTTCACGATCTCGACCTTGATGCCCACCGCCTGCAGCGATTGCTGGATAAACGTCGCGAGCAGCGGTACGTCCTCCCCGTTGTTGATTGGCACTAGGCGCAGCGTGAAGCGTGTGCCGCCGGCGCCGGGCTTGAACCCGGCCTCATCCAGCAGGGCGATGGCGCGCTTGCGGTCGAATGGGTAGGGCGGCGCGCTGCCTGGGAAGAACGTGGTGGAGGCGGACGGGATGGGGCCGGTCGCCGGCTTGCCCTGGCCATATAGGAAATTCTCGATGAAGAACGGCACGTCGATCGCGTGGGCGATGGCCCGGCGCACCCGCACGTCCGCCAGCTCCTTGCGGCGGTGGTTGAATTCCAGCGTGTTGTTGAAGGCGTTGGCCTCCGACCCGCGCGTGGTGACGACGTAGTTCAGATCGGATTTCAGCCGATCGAGGTCGGCGAGCGAAAGGCCGTTATAGCACGTCACCTGGACCTGCCCGGTTTCCAGCGCCGCCGCGGCGGCGGCCCGGTCGGTGATGAAACGCCAAACGATGCGGTCCACAAAGGGGAAGCCCTCGCGCCAATAGGCCGGGTTGCGGTCGGCGATGACGTACTGGCCGCGCTCGTATTGCACGAACTTAAATGGCCCGGTGCCGATCGGGGCGGTGTTGGCCGGGTTTTCCAGCACGTCCGTGCCCGCGAACACATGGTGCGGCGCGATGTAGCCGAGGTCGCACAAGGCGCGCAGCAGCAGGTCCTCCGGCATCGGCCGGCTGTAGCGGAACACGGCGGTATGGGGGTCCGGCGTGTCCACGGCTTGGAGGTATTGCTGCAACTGGGTGCCGTAGTTGAGGTATTTCTTCCACAGCTCCATCGCGCTGTACTGCACGTCCGCCGCGGTGAACGGCTTGCCGTCATGCCATTGCACGCCGTCCCGCAGGCGGAAGGTCACGGTCTTGCCGTCCGGCGCGGCGTCCCACCCCGTTGCCAGCACCGGCACAGGCTTGCCTGACGCGTCGAGATCGACCAGCCCTTCCATGATCTTGCTGGTGATGATGTAAACGCCGGTGGAAGCGCGCAGCGCCGGGTTGAGGATGCGCTGCTCCCCGCTGAGATGCGAGGTCAGCACTCCGCCCCGCTTGATCCCGGCCGGACCCGCACCTCCCTGGGCGGCTGCACGTCGGACAAAGGGAAGCCCGGCCACCCCGGAAGCCAGCCGCATCGCGCCGCGTCGTGTCAGCGTCATCTGATTGACCTCGCATGAAGGTGGGGCGGGAGCGCAGGCCCGAACGGTCGGCGGCCTCATTCTGTCGGGGCGGCATGGCCCTGTCGAGCCGTCCCAGTCAGGCCAAGGCTTACCGGCGCGGCCCGGCATTTGAAGGGATGAACGGCACCCATGGGCGTTGGCGCGGCCCTCCGCAGGCCAGCTGACCTTCCGACGCCGCGGCAAGCGCAAGTCGGGCATTCCCAAACAACGGTCTGCGGTTCACCAGGCCGGGGTGCTACCCCAGCCCAAGTGCGCCGAGCGCCCGGCAGCAACGCCGCAAGCCAACCGCGGCGAAGCGTCACGCATCGTCAGTTCAGAAGAAGTCGAGCACGCCTGCGTTTTCGCTTCCCATGCGGCAAGGACCGTCTTGCGGACGGCCAAGCCGGTGCGCCAGGTCGGACATCGTTACGGCCTGGGCCGCCGCGGCGGCATCGCCCATCCAATGGGTCGGCAGGGTCGGCGCCAGGGCGTCCAGAAACGCTGCAACGCCCTGGAGCTGCTGCGTGAGAAGGTCAAGCGCCTGGAACGCCTCGATTGTCCGGTCCTGCGGCCCAAGCGCCGGGACGAAGCAGCTCAGGGCGTCCTGAAGGCCACACGCGGACTGCCCGGCATCGGCGACCTCCCGGCTGACCGCGCGCAGGATGTCGGCCACGCTCGCGCCCGGCGGCGTCCCGTGCCCCTGCGGCGGCTCAGAACAGCTCAACGGAACCAACATCGGCCGGCGCGGCCTTGGCGCGGCGCTCGGCGGCGAACACCGTCGCTTCTCCCTGCTCCATTACCATCTGGCGCGCGCGGCCGGAGGCCGGCCAGAACTGGACGCGCCGGCCCCGGTCGCCCTGCAGGCTGCCGCCCGTGAAGGCGATCCGTTCCCGCTGCAGGAAGTACTTGGCGAACTCGGCATTCTGGGTGCCGATGTCCGTGAGGCCCTCAAGCATCCGGGCGCCGCCGAACAGCTTGGCTTCCAGCCGCTCGCGCCGCGCGCCTTCCCGCAGCAAGCCGTTGACCAGCAGTTCCATGGCGTGGACCCCGTAGCGCACCGCGTCCCCGCCGGCCCCCTCGCCGCGTCCCGGCAGCAGGAAATGATTCATGCCGCCCACCCGGGCCAGCGGGTCGCGCAGGCACGCCGCGACGCAGGAGCCGAGGATCGTGGTCAGCACGACGCCGGGATCGGCCGAAACGTGGAACTCGCCCTGCACCACGTGGATGCGGCGCTCGGCCTCCGCGCCCGACGGCGCAGGCGTGCGCACCGCCTGCGCCGCCCCGAAGTACGGCGTCACGTCAGCGGCCCGAATACGGCCTCGATCTTCTGCTTCAGGGTTGCCACCGTGAACGGCTTGACGAGGTAGTTGTTGACCCCGAACTGGACCGCGCGCTGCACGAGTTCCTTGTCGGCCTGCCCGGTCAGCATGATGTAGGCCATCTTGGAGGTCGGCGGGTGCATCCGGATCGCCCGCAGCAGGCCCAGGCCGTCGAGCTTGGGCATGTTGAAGTCGGATATGACGAGGTGCGCAGGTGAGGCGACGAGCTTGCGCAGGCCGTCCTCTCCGTCTGACGCTTCCTCGAAATCTTTGAAGCCGAGCTGCTGCAACCCGCCCCGGATCAGCAGGCGCATGGAATGCTGGTCGTCCACGATCAGGACTTTCAAAGACGAAGCGGTGGGCATCAGGAATCCTTCCCGCGCTGAAGATTGGTGATCTCGATGATGTCGGCCGCGATGTTCTCAAGCCGGACCTGCTTTTCCACGGCCTGTATTTCAAAGGCGACCTTCGGCATGCCGTAAACAACGCAGCTCGCCTCGTCCTGGCCGAGCGTGCGCGCCCCGGCCTGGCGCATGGCCAGCAGGCCCTGCGCGCCGTCGCGCCCCATGCCGGTCAGGATCACGCCCAAGGCGCGCGGCCCGGCCGCCTTGGCGACCGAGGCGAACAGCACATCCACGGACGGCCTATGCCCGCTCACCGGGTCGTCGGGCCGCAGGCGGCACCGCAAAGTCCCGCTCCCGGCGATCTGCAGGTGCGCCGGCCCGCCGGGGGCGAGGTAGATGCGCCCGGGCAGGAGCGGCGCCCCGTCTGAAGCCTCGCTGACCTCGGCCGTGCAGGCGCGGTTGAGGCGGGCGGCGAAGCTCCGCGTGAACGTTTCGGGCATGTGCTGGGTGACGACGGTCGGCGGACAGTTGGCGGGCAGTTGCGACAGGATGGTGAGCAGCGCCTCGACGCCCCCGGTTGAGGAGCCGATCGCGAGCACGCGGCCATCGGGCAAGTATCCGGGCGAGGGCGCCTCCGGCAGGGGCCGGGCCATCGGGACCGGGGGCATCGTCCGCGAGCGGACCCGGGCGCCGGCCGCCGCCCGCACCGTCGCTGCCAGGTTGTCAAACGCATGGATGCCCGCCACGGACGGCTTGGCCACGCAGTCGAACGCGCCGAGTTCAAGCGCTTCCAGCGTCGCCTCCGCCCCGCGGCTGGTCAGCGTCGACACCATGACCACCGGCATGGGCCGCAGGCGCATGATCTTTTCCAGGAACTCAAGGCCGTTCATGGCCGGCATCTCGATGTCGAGCGTGATCACGTCCGGGTTGAGGGTCTTGATCGCCTGCCGCGCTTCCGCGGCGCAGGTCGCCTGGCCCACGACCTCGATGCCGGGGTCGCGCCGCAGCGCCGCCGCGATGAGGCCCCGCATGGTGGCGGAGTCGTCCACGATCAGGGCGCGGATCACGGCCGGTTCTCCGTGCGGCGGCGGTAAGTCGTGATGCCGGCGCTCTCGAAATGCCAGGCGGCGTCGCCGGCCAGGCGCTCGGAATGGCCGATGTAAAGGTGGCCGCCCGGCTCGACCATGGGCATGAAGCGGCTCCACAATGCGACCTGGGTGTCCTCATCGAAGTAGATGACCACGTTGCGGCACATGATGGCCTGAAAGCGGCCCCTCATCGGCCAGGTGCCGATCAGGTTCAGTTCTCGGAACGAGACGAGGCGGCGGGCGTCCTCGGCCACGGACCACCCGGCCTTGCCCCGCGCGTCGGTCGCGCGATTGAACCAGCGCTTGCGCAGGTCGGACGGCACCGGCTCGATGCTGGCCTCTTCGTAAACGCCGGCGCGCGCCTCGACGAGTACCGCCGGGTCGATGTCCGTAGCCAAGACCTTGATGTCCAGCCCGGCCGCGTCCGGCATCAAGGACAGGATCGTCAGCGCAATCGAATACGGCTCCTGGCCGGTGGAGCAGGCGGCGGACCATAGCCGGACCCGCCCGCCCCGCCGCGCTTCCTGCAGCAACGCCGGCAGCACCGCCGTTTTCAGGTGCTCGAAATGGTGCGGCTCGCGGAAGAAGCGGGTAAGATTGGTGGTCAGCGCCGTCAGCATCTGGCGGCGCTCCTCGCCCCCCTCATGGGATGCGACCAGGGCGCGATACTCGCGGAAGCTGCGGAGGCCGAGCGTGCGCAGGCGCTTGGCCAGGCGGGAGTACATCAGGGTCGCCTTGGCTTCCGACAAGGCAATGCCGGCGTCGGCGTGCAGCATCGCCGCGATGGCGCGGAAGTCCTCGATGAACAGCGGGAACTCGCCGTCCACAAGCGGACGGCTGCCAACCGCTGACAAGGCGGCGCTCATGCCGCGTCCAGCTCCTGCGCGGGCAGCACGTGGTCCAGCGAAACCAGGCTGACCAGGCGGCCCTCGATGGCCAGCAGCCCGCGGACGAAGGCGCGGACGCGCTCGGACGCCACATCCGGCGGCGGCTGGATCGCCTCGTCGCCCACCGTCAGGATGTCGGACACCGCGTCCACCAGCAGGCCGATGACCTGGCGGCCGACCTGGGCGACGATGATGGCGTGCCGCTCCGTCGGTTCCGAGGGCGGCAAGCCGAGGCGCACGCCGAGGTCCACGACGGGCAGCACCGCGCCGCGCAGGTTGACCACGCCGCGTATGAAGGCGGGCGCATGGGGCAGGGGGGTGGTTGGGGTCCAGCCCCTGATCTCGCGCACCGCCATGATGTCCACGCAGAATTCCTGGGGACCGATGCGGAAGTTGATCAGCTCGCGCCGTGCCATCGCGTGCACGGAATGGGTGGTGTCAAACATGGGCGAAACCTGCGGCTGGGGTGAACTCGGGGGCTTGCCCGGCGGCGCTGCGGGAAGCGGCGACGATGGCGTCCACGTCAAGGATGAGCGCCACGCGGCCATCGCCCAGGATGGTCGCGGCGGCGACGCCGGGCACGCGCCGGTAGTTGGCTTCCAGGCTCTTGATTACCACCTGGCGCTGGCCCTGGATGGCGTCCACGAGCAGCGCGGCGCGGGCGCAGCCCTCGTTCTCGATCAGCAGCGTGATGCCCCGCGCCGGGTCCAGCGGCTCGGCCCGGTAGCCGAGTGCCACGCCGACATCCACGAGCGGGATAAAGGTGCCGCGGATCGCGATCACCGTGGCGCCGCTTCCCAGGCTGTGCACGTCGCCCGTCCGGGGCTGCAGCGTTTCGATGATGGCGGTGAGGGGCGTCACCAGCGTCTGGCCGCCCGCCGACACCACCATGCCGTCCAGCACCGCCAACGTGAGCGGCAGGCTCATGGTGAAGGTGGACCCCTGGCCCGGCCGCGAGGCAATCGCGATGCGGCCCCCTAGCGCCTGGATCGAGCGCTTCACCACGTCCATGCCGACGCCCCGGCCGGAAATGTCGGACACCGTTTCGGCCGTCGAGAAGCCCGGCAGGAAGATGAGGTTGTCGGTTTCCTCGTCGCTCAGCACGGCGTCGGGCGCGATCAGGCCCTTCGCCACCGCGCTGGCCCGCACGCGCGCACGGTTGATGCCGCCACCATCGTCGGACACCTCGATCACGATGCGCCCCGAGCGGTGCCGGGCGGCAAGGCGCACCGTGCCGTCGGCGGGCTTGCCGGCCGCCGCCCGGTCTTCCGGGCGTTCCAGCCCGTGGTCGATGGCGTTGCGGATCATGTGCGTCAGGGGATCGGCGAGATGCTCGATCACCGTCTTGTCCACTTCCGTGCCCTCGCCCTCCGTGAGGAGGCGGACGGGCTTGCCGGTCATGGCCGAGACTTCCCGCACCAGGCGGGGCATGCGCTGAAACACCGACTTCACGGGCTGTGCCCGGATCGCCATCACGCTGTCCTGGATTTCGCGCGTCAACTGCTCCAGGTCGCCGAGGCCGAGCGCCACGTTGGAGGACCGGGGCAGCCCGGCTTCCGACACGCGCTGGGCCAGCATGGCCTGGTTGATGACCAGCTCACCCACCAGGTCGATCAGCCCGTCTACCCGGTCGAGGTCCACGCGGATCGTGGCTTTGGATGCAGGCGCGGTGGCGGCGTCCGCCGGGCGCGAAGCGCGGCCGGGGTTCGGGATGCCCGTGTCCGGAGCCGGCTCGGCTGCGCGGGGCGCTCCCACGCCCGGAGCAACAGGCGCCGCCGCCATGGTCGCCTGGGATTGCTGGATCAGCGCCGCCAAGTCGATGTCGCCGATCCCGCCCGTGTCACCCGGCGGCTGTCCCGCGGCCGGCGCGATGTCGAGTTCGCAGTCGCCCTCGACGAACTCGAACACCTCGCGGATCGCACTCTCAGGCTGCGCGGTGGCGAGGTCGATGGTCCAGGAAAGGTAAGCGCCCTCGGGATGAAGGTCGGGGAAGGAGGGCAGCGCGCTCGCATCCAGCGTGACAAGAGCCGAGCCCAGGCGGCCCAGCTCGCGCAGCAGCACCGCGGCCTCGTTCGCCTTGGCATAAAGCCCGGCTTCGGGGCGGAACCGCACGGTCCAGTTCTGCTCGGCCGGGGCAGGCGGTGCGTCGAGCTCGAACCGCAGCGGCTGGAACGCGAAACCGTCCATGTCGCCGCCGTCCGCGCTGCCGCTGGCGACGGCATCCGGCTGCGGGGCCTGCGGCTGGGGGCTGCCGCTCAGCGCCTTGAGGTCCTCGACGAGCAGGCGGTCGCGCTCGGCATCCGTGGCGCCGCCGTCGCGGGACACGCGAACCAGGTCGGCCAGCGCGTCGGCCGCGCGCAGCATCACGCCCAGCACGCGCCCGTCCGGCGCCAAGCGCCCGGCGCGCACGTCGTCCAGCGCGGTCTCGAACACGTGGGCGAAGCGCACCAGGGCATCAAGCCCGAATGCGCCCGCCCCGCCCTTCACGGAATGCACGGCCCGGAACACGCCGTTCACCGTTTCCGGATCGCAGTCGCCGCCTTCCATGGTCAGCAAGCCGGTTTCAAGGGCGCCGAGCTGTTCCTCGCATTCCTGGAAAAAGGTGTCGCGGATGGCAGCCATGGGGTCCATGGGGCGGGTCCTCGGCGGAAGCGGCGGTCAGGCCGCGACGCGGCGGAGGGCGTCCACCAGCTTGGCGGCGTTGAACGGCTTGACGATCCAGCCGGTCGCGCCGGCCTGCCGGGCGCGGCTCTTCTTCTCGGCGTCGCTTTCGGTGGTCAGCACCAGGATCGGCGTCGCCCGGTGAAGCCCGCTGCGGCGCACTCCCTCGATGAAGCCGAACCCGTCCATGCGGGGCATGTTGATGTCGGTCACGATGACGTCCGGCGCCTCGCCTTGCAGCACCTCAAGGCCGTGAACGCCGTCCACCGCCTGCACGACGCGGTATCCCGCCTCCGACAAGGCGAGCCGGAGCATGTCGCGCATGGTGCGGGAGTCGTCCACGGTCAGCACGGTCTTGGCCACGGTCATGTTCTAGGCTCCGAAGGTCGGGAGAAGGGACGACGCGCCGAGCAGGGCCACGCCCTCGGTGAAGTCGCTTGACGGAGCGACCACCCGGAAGCGCCTGCCTTCGGCTTGCCAGCAGACCTGCGCCGAAAGGAGCACCTGCAGGCACTGCCCTCCGAGCTTGCGGACGCGGGACGCGTCCAGCTCCGTGTCCTGCCCCCGGCGCGCCATCAGCTCGGCGGCGAGCGGGGCCGCGGCCCGGAGGTCCAGCACGTCCGGCAGCATCAGCGCCGGGCCGGGCTGGTGGGTGCCCAGGGTTTCGTCCATGGCTCAGAACTCCTCCCACCCTTGCTCGTCGGCTTGGGCGGCGGCCATGGCCGGCATGGGCTTGCGCAGGGTGCCGCCGGGGCGGCCCCGGCTGCCTTGGGCGACGACCTTGAAGGGCGTGGCTGCCTTGGGCTGCGGCATGGGCTTGCCGGCTGCCGGGCGGCGCAGCGGCTCGACGTTCGCTGCCGGCGCACTGCCCTCCCCTTGGTCGAGCTGGAAGCGGCCGGTGAGCTGGGCCAGTTGCTCGGTTTCCCGGGCAAGCGCGTGGGAAGCGGCGGTGCTCTGCTCGACCATGGCCGCGTTCTGCTGCGTCACCTGGTCCATCTGGTTCACCGCCGTGTTGACCTCGGCCAGCGCCGTCGCCTGCTCCTGGGCCGAGCTGGCGATCTCGCCCACCACCCCGCTGACCTCGGCGACTTGCGCCACGATGCGCCCAAGCGCGTCCCCGGTTTCGCCCACGAGCCTCACCCCGGAGCCGACATGCTGGGCCGAGGCCGAGATCAGCGCCTTGATCTCCTTTGCCGCCTCGGCCGAGCGTTGGGCCAGCGCCCGCACTTCGCTCGCCACCACCGCGAAGCCGCGGCCTGCGTCCCCGGCGCGCGCCGCTTCCACGCCCGCGTTCAGCGCCAGCAGGTTGGTTTGAAAGGCGATCTCGTCGATCACGCCGATGATCTGGCCGATCTGCCGCGA
>CALMVT010000112.1 GCA_937873175.1 uncultured Acetobacteraceae bacterium
GGCCACTTCCACCAGGGGCGGGTCGCCTTCTGGCGTCTCTGGTTTGTAGAGCTGGTCGAACCCGGCATAGCCGTCGGCGTGCAGGAACCCCCGGCAGGTGCCGAGCAAGGCCGCGGCGTGGATGCCCTTGCGGTCGGCCGAGTAGCGGTAGAGCGCCGCGGGCGGCGCGGTTGATCCCCAGTTCCGTTCGTCGCGCACCGCCACCCAGAGCCGCCCGGTCCTGGTCTTGCCCATCCCCGGCGCCAGCACGGGCACGGTGGTGTCGTCGGCATGCAGGACAGCGCCGGCTAGGACATGGCTGCCGATCTCCTCCGCCAGCGGCGAAAGCAGAAACACCGCCTGACCGACCCAATCGGCCAGCGTCGAGCGGTCAAGTTCCACGCCCTCGCGCGCATGGATGACAGCCTGGCGGTGCAGGGGCAGGTGGTCGCAGTACTTGGCCACCAGGGTATGCGCGATCAGGCCGGGTCCGGGCCTGCCGCGCTCGATTGGCAGCGCAGGCATCGGCTCCTGCACGATGCCCTCGCAGGCCCGGCAGCTCAGCTTAGGTCGGACGTGCCGGATGACCTTGAAGCTCGACGGCACGTATTCCAGCACCTCACGCTCGTCCTGCCCCACCCGGCTGAACACCGTGCCGCCGCAGCCAGGGCAGGTGCAGGGCGGGTCGTGGGTGACGACCTCGCGCGGCAGATGCGGCGGCAGCGGCTTGCGCACCGGCTTCTTGCGCTCGCGCGCCCGAGCCTGGCCGTGCCCGGGCCCGGCAGGGTCGGCCGCCTCGGCGCGGGCCTCATCCTCGGCGCGCTCCTCCTCCAACTCGCCGATCAGCAGCTCAAGCTGCTCGATGTCGCCGTCCAGCTTCTCCGACGAGCGGCCGAACCGTGCCCGCCGCAGCACAGCCAACTGCATCCGCAGCTTCTCGATGTGCAGCGTCTTGGCATGGATCTCGGCGGCGTTGGCCGCGATCTCCAGGTCCTTGCGCGCCAACTCGGCCTGCAGGCCCGCGGCAAAGTGCCGCAGCGCCTCCGGGTCGCTCGGCAGGGGATCGTGCGCCAGGGACATGGACCGCATCGTACCAAAGCCGGGCGGCGTAGTACAGCGTTTCCTGGCAAAAATCGCGTCGGGATCAGCTCCCTGGCCAGCCTCCGGTCAGACCGCCACCGGCGTGCGCGGCGCTTCGGGTGCCACCGTCCGCCGCCAGTCCATCGCCTCGACCAGCAGCGCCAGCTGCGCCGGCGTCAGCACCATCCCGCCGTCCACAATCGGCGGCCAGACGAACTTGCCGGCCTCCAGCCGCTTGGCGAACAAGCACAGGCCGGTCCCATCCCAATACAGGCATTTCAAATAATCAGCCCGCTTGCTGCGGAACAGGAACAGGTGGCCGCTGAACGGGTCGGCCCCCAGCACGTGCGCTACCTGCGCGGCCAGGCCGTCGAAGCCGTAGCGCATGCTGATCGGCCGGCAGGCCAGGTGCACCTTGGTGCCCGGCGCGACGGAGATCACGGCGCCGCTTTCAGCACTGTCAGCACGCGCCGCAGGGCGCGCTCGTTGACGAACGCATCCACCCGCAACCGCGTCCCGCACGCCAGGTCGATCCTGATCACCCCCGGCTGGTCCTCATCCACCGCAGCCGGGGCAGCCTGCCGGCCGTCCTGCAGCACCGCACGCGCCGGCGCCGGCCGGCTCGCCGGAGTGGACGCCTTCACCTTGGGCCGCTCCAGCACGCCAATGGGCACGAACTCCAAAGGTGGAGCCGCAGCAGGCCTCCCAGGCGCCTTTGCCCGCCCAGCAGCACTCGCCGGTCGTGCCGCCGCCGCGCCAGGTGCGTCCACCCGACGCCAGCGATAGATCAGGCTCTTGCAGATGCCATGACGCTGCGCCAACTCCGCCGCCCGCGCGCCGGGCAGGAAGGACTCCGCAACCACCCGGGCCCGAAACGCCGCGTCATAAGCACGCCGCCGCTCGCCTACGATCTCAACCCGAAGCTCTGAAGCTGCCACTGTGGCTGCCACACTCGCCATCATGCCCCCAACGTCCTGAACGCCAGAAGCAGACCAAATCAACCCCACGCCAACAAGGCGGCCATCACCAGACGCTTACCGACGATGAGCTGGGATGGTCTGACGCCGAGGCGGCCTGCGGCGAAGCAGACCAGGAGCTGGAAGGCATAGGCGTAGGTCTCGCAGGTGTGCGGGCTGGCCTTGCGCTCGCGTGGCAGATGCTCGCGAAGAAAGGCGCTGAGCTGAATGGCGAGCATCGTCATGCCTGTGCTCCCGACAGCAGGGTCTCGCCGGCCTCGGCCACCCCACGCAGCAACACCGGTGTCGCCTCGAGATACCAGTAGGTATCGGCAACCCTGGCATGGCCGAGGTAGGTGGAGAGCGCGACAAGGTGCCGGGCGATCGCGTGCCGCTCGGGTGCGCAGTTCTCAAGCGACCGGACCGCGAACGTGTGCCGGAGATCATGGAAACGCGGTGATCATGGAAACGCGGTCCTGGTTCTCCTGCTGCGCCCCTGAGGCCGACGGAGCGGGCCAGGTGG
>CALMVT010000113.1:0-326 GCA_937873175.1 uncultured Acetobacteraceae bacterium
TCGCTGCACAGCGGCACCGCATCCGACACAGTGGACGTGCTGGGCAATTGGGCACCGGGCAATCACACCGTGACGGTGAACTTCCTGAATGACGCCTGGGGCGGCACGGCCGGCACGGATCGTAACCTGTATCTGGATGGTGCGACCTATGATGGGGCATTCGTTCCCCGAGTGGCCCAGGAACTGCAAGTAAGCGGCCCGGTCAGCTTCAGCGTCTTTGACAGCGCGCCCACACTTCCGAGCACCACCACCACGGTCGGTTCCGGCTCGGACACACTGACGTTGAAAGTGAGCCAAGATGCCTACCTGGGCAATGCGCAGTTCAC
>CALMVT010000113.1:336-1452 GCA_937873175.1 uncultured Acetobacteraceae bacterium
CGATCCAACTTGCGGCGTAGCGCCCCAGGTTTTTGACACTCCCGTTGATCTCGACGGCCAGCAGGTCGGCGATGTCCTGACTGCCTCGTCCCTGCACAGCGACGGCACATCGGACACCGTAAACGTGCTCGCGAACCTGTCCCCCGGGCCGCACACGGTTGCGGTCAACTTCCTCAACGACACCTACGGCGGCACGTCGGACACCGACCGGAACCTCTATGTGGACAGTGCCACCTACGACGGGGTAGCGGTCGGTGGGGCCGCGCAGACGCTGCTCTCGTCCGGCCCAGCAACTTTCAGCGTCAATGACACGACTTCCACCACCAGCAGCCCCTTGGTCGTGGCGGCCGGTGCCACCGCAACCGCTGAAGGCGATCAGCTTGCCGGCGTGAATGTGATTTTGGCCGGGGCTTTTGGCAATCCAGCGAACATGACGCTCGATGCCGCGACAATTGGAAGCCTTACGGTTGTTGATGCCGACCTCTCGAACGGTAGCAGCGTCTATTACGGCCATTTGGACGTGTATGGGCAGTCGGAGATCACCGGGAGCACTACCATCGGCGGCGGCCGTCCGCTCGCGCCCGGTTTCGTTGATGCCTATGTGCACGGCCCGGACGGCGTGCTCACCCTGAACGGCGCTTCCCTCGGAGGAGCCTCTACCCTCACGATCAACGGCGATCAGGGAGCTGCGGTCGAGAACAACGGGAGCATCAACGTCCAAGGCGGCACCACCACCGGCTCTGTGACCATTCTGACCGACCTGGAGGGCACAGGAACAATCGCCGGCGCGAGGGACACTACGGGCAGTTTTGCCAACGTCCGGCTGGGTGGCGAGGTGGGTGCAGGCCAGACCATCAACCTGACGCAGACGAACCTGGAGCTGAACCAGCCCATGGCTTTCGCAGGCACGCTGGCCGGTTTCAGCCCTGACAGGCAGTTCGGGGGCTCTCCCGCTGGAGTGACACTCGACAATGAGACCGTCACCGGCGTCTCGTTTACGCAGTCGTCCAGCAACGCCGGGGACCTGTTCGTCGTCACTCAGGACCCGAGCACAGGCGCTGCTGCCGCGACGCTCGATTTCCATGTGGCGGGCACCTACGCCTCCGACGCCTTCAC
>CALMVT010000113.1:1462-4972 GCA_937873175.1 uncultured Acetobacteraceae bacterium
CAACGCTGCGGCGCAATCGGCGAAGATTACCTTGGCTTAAGGTCAAACTGGCGTAGTTTTCGGGTCGTGGGAGGGTCGGGCCGCAGGGTCCGGCCTTTTCGTGCGTCCCTTAGTCAGGTGCGAAAGCAAAAATCCGATAGCGGTGAACACCAGCCGTCTCGTCCCGCACTCTTTTTGCGTCATTAGGAGTCGTTCGAGGAATCCTTGATCCTCGTCTGACTTGGTTGCAGGTTGCCCTGCGCTTGGGAGCAACCTGTATGCCGTGTCCTTTCTGTTGATGTCCGACACGCCTAGCAGCATCTTCGGCCGCAATCTCCGGGCGGCTCGCCTTGCGGCCGGATTGTCGCAACAGGATGTGGAAAAGCTGACGGGGATGCCGCAAACCTTCATTTCCACCCTCGAACGCGGTGCCGGCAACCCCACGCTCGACACCATGACGCGCTTGGCGGCTGCCGTCGCCAAGGCGTTGCCCGAGCTTTTGCAGCCATAGCTGCCAACTCTCGCCGTTTTGTGCCGATCGTTGCCGCTTTTTTGCTTGTTCGCGTTCCTTGTCCGGTAAGCGTGCGACCATCGCATCTTGACTGACCGCGTTTGACCAGTTGTGGACGTTGCGGTCAGAAAGAAACTGGGGTCCAGATTACGCTGCCAATGATTGGATCGTAGCGGGCGATGATGGCTTCGGGTTCGTTCTCTGCTGTCAGTCGAACTTCCTTCGAGGTCGTGCGCCCCAGCATTGCAAGAAATTGCGTCAGACGTTCGCCTTCGGCTGGACCATCAACATCTTGCGGGTCCAGGTCGAACTCAATCATCTCTTCACTGAAGAAATGGCAGTTGAGCCGCTGTTTCCCTACCGAATATGAAGCGGTCACAGAATGCGAGGCATGAAGACGGAGCGCGTCCTCAACGCTGACGGGCGGCGTCGCCGCTTTGCCGTCAACCTTAAATGTCAACTGTTCGGGGACTGCTGCTAAGAGATCCCACACGCGTGCCCAGTCGCGAAGTGAAGTATCGAGGATGTAAATGTCACGAAGCGAGCCGTCATAGTCGAAATACGGAGCAACTCGCGACCATTCCATCCCGGCAAGATGCCGCAACGTCGCACAGTTTGCAACGTCCACTTTCCACTAGGATTGGCGGTAGAGCTTAGGCTTGCTTCCAGGGCAGGAATTCGTCGAGACGCTGCTGCGGGTGCCCGTCCACCATCCTGTTCAGCACGTCGCGCAGCCAAGCATAGGGTTCAACCCCGTTCAGCTTGGCCGTCTCGACCAAGGACCCAACCACCGCCCATCGTCGGGCGCCTCCGTCGCTGCCGGCGAACAAGGAATTCTTTCTTCCTATTGCGACAGGCCGGATCGACCGCTCAACCGGGTTGGTGTCGAGGTCCACCCGGCCGTCGTCGAGGAACCGGCTAAGCTCCGGCCATCGGCTGAGCGCGTAGCGCATCGCCTCGGCCAGGCGGCTGCGGCCCGGCAGGTGGGCCAGCTTGAGCTCCAGCCAGAGCTTCAGCGCCTCGACCAACGGCTTCGATTGCTGCGACCGGACCCGCTGCCGCTCTGCAGGCGGCTGGCTGCGGATGCCGGCCTCGATCCTATACAGGGCTGCAATCCGCTCCAAGGCCTCAGTTGCGACCGGCGAACCCGCCTGGTGCAGCTCGTAGAATTTCCGACGCGCGTGGCTCCAGCAAGCAGCCAGGGCGACGGCGCCGTTGGCCGCCAGCTGCTCGAACCCCGCATACCCGTCCACCTGCAGGATGCCGCGAAAGCCCCGGAGATGCTCGGCCGGGCGAACCGCCGTGCGATCGGGCGCGTAGACGAACACCACGGCCGGGTGTCCCGGGCCGCCCCAGGAACGGTCGTCGCGCGTGTAGGCCCACAGCCGCCCGGTCTTGGTCCGGCCCCGCCCGGGATCAAGCACCGGCAAGGTGGTGTCGTCGGCGAACACCCGCTCGCCCGCCATGACGTGGGCGAGCACGCGGTCGTGCAGCGCTTCCAGCCACCAGCAGGCCGCCCCCACCCAGTCCGACAAGGTGGAGCGGCTGATGGCGAGCCCGTGCCGCTCGAAGATCTGGCTTTGCCGATACAAGGGCAGGTGGTCGGCGTAGCGGCTGACCAGCACGTGCGCAACCAGGCCCGGGGTGGCGAGGCCGCCCGCCAGCACGCGCTCCGGCGCGGGCGCCTGCAACAGGGTGCCGCAGGCCCGGCAGGCGCACTTCGGCCGCGTCACCTTGACCACCCGGAGCTGGGCGGGGATCCAGTCCAGCATCTCGCTGCTGGTTGTCCCCGCATCGCTGAGCGCGCCGCCGCAGTCCAGGCAGGCGTCGTGCGGCACCGGCACAACGCTCTCTGTGCGCGGCAGGTGCGGCGGCAGCGGCGCCCGGTGCGGTGCCGTCTTCGGCTTGGGCTGTTCAGCCGGCGCCGGCGTTGGCTTGCGCGCCTCCGCCCGGGCCAGGTCGGCCTCAAGCTCCTCCAGCCCGAACGCCATCTGGTCGGGATCGAGCTGCTCGGAGCGCCGGCCGAAGCGGGCGCGCTGGAACTGCCGGATCATCAGCCGCAGCCGCTCGGCCTCGACCGCGCCCTCGTCGAGGGCGCTCGCCATGTCGTGCACCAACTGGTGCAGCAGGGCGACGTCGGTCGGCAGGTTGTCGAGCGCGATCCTCACCAGCCCAGCGTATCAGCCCGCGCCGCGCCGTACAACTGGAAAGGCCCCGCCTATCCGGCCAGCATGGGCTGCCGCGACCGGACCAAGGTACGCCATTCCAAACCTTCGAGCAGCATCGAGAGCTGGGCCGGGGTCAGCATGATCGAGGCCGTGCCGTCCGGCGAGGGCTGCGTGGACGGCCAGGTGAATCGGCCCTGGTCCAGGCGCTTGTAGAACAGGCACATGCCGTTCTGGTCGTAGACCAGGATCTTGACTTTGTCCGCGCGGCGTCCCCGGAAAATGAAGATGTGGCTGCTGAACGGGTCAAGCTTCAGCGTTTCCTGCACCAGCAATGCCAAGCCATCAAAGCTTTTGCGCATGTCGGTTGCGCCAAGCGCCAAGTGGATGCGCACGCCCGCCGGCACGGCAATCAAGCGCTGCCCTCCAGGGCCGCCAGGAGAGCGTGCAGGGTCCGGGCGTCCATCTGGGCGTGGAAGCGCACACGGCGCCCGTTGGCCAGCACGACCTCGACCGTGTCGCGGGCCGGCGTGTCCCCGGCGCTGCAGGGCGCGTGCGGCGCCGGGTCGGATGGCGCAGGCGCCACGTGCACGGCGGCAAACATTGGGGCCGCCGCGGGATGCTGCGGCGGGTCGTGCTGCAACATGGCGTGGCCCTGCCGGACGCGCACGGCGAGCTCCTGCTTCCAGTGGTAAAGGACGCTGGGCGTCAAACCCGAAACCCGCGCGAACCGGTTGATCGACATGCCCGAGCGCAGGGCGTCGATGACGATCTGCTGCTTCTCCTCCAGCGTCCAGGTCCTGCGAAAGCGGGGGTTGGTGAGCAACTCCACGATCTGAGCGCTGTCCGAAGGGC
>CALMVT010000114.1:0-18373 GCA_937873175.1 uncultured Acetobacteraceae bacterium
GCCCGTCGTCGAACCGGAACCCATTCAGGCTGAAATCGTCACCACGACCTAGTCCATATCGCCACGTGCTGCCCGCCTGTCGAGCGCCCCCACCCCCGAATCCGCCTTGACGCCCGCCCCCCTCGGCGCTACCTCACGGCCCACCGCACGGTTGCCCAGGTGGCGGAATTGGTAGACGCGCAGGTTTCAGGTACCTGTGACCGCAAGGTTGTGAAAGTTCGAGTCTTTTCCTGGGCACCACCATGACGGTCCAACTCATGCCGAGCGGCCCCATCCACCTGCACCGGCATGACCTGCCGGACGGTCTCGGCCTCGGGTCCGTGGTCGCCGTTGATACCGAGACCATGGGCCTCAACCCGCACCGCGACCGCCTGTGCCTCGTGCAGTTGTCTGCGGGCGACGGGGCCGCCCATCTGGTGCAGCTCATCCCATCTGCCCTCGGCGGACACGGCTGCCATGCGCCCAACCTGGCCCGCCTCCTGGCCGACCCAGGCGTCACCAAGCTCATGCACTTCGCCCGGTTCGACGTGGCGGTGCTGCAGCATGCCCTCGGCATCACCGTCGCACCCACCAAGTGCACCAAGATCGCCGCCAAGCTGGTCCGCACCTTCACCGACCGCCATGGCCTCAAGGACCTGTGCCGCGAGCTGCTGGGCGTCGAGCTTTCCAAGCAGCAGCAAACCTCCGACTGGGGCGCCCCCGAACTGACGGCGGAGCAGATGGCCTACGCTGCTTCCGACGTGCTGCACCTCCACGCCCTGTGGGACCGGCTGGAAGCGCTGCTGGTCCGCGAAAACCGCCTGCATCTGGCCCAGGCCTGCTTCGACTTCCTGCCGACCCGCTGCCGCTTGGACCTGCTGGGCTATGAGGAACCCGACATCTTCGCCCACTAAGCCGCTGTTTATGTAAGATACCGGCCTGTCATCGGTAGCTTTCCATTGACCCCCGCCACCGGCCCGCCCATACAGGCGGGATGCCCGCCACCATGCACGCGCTTTCCCCGCCCACCGCCTCGCACGTTGACGTGGCCCGCGGCGTGATGGCCGCGGAGGCCGCCGGGCTGCGCGCCTTGTCCGCCTCGCTCGGTCCCAGCTTTGGCGACGCGGTGGAGCGCCTCGCCGCCTGCGAAGGCCGTGTCGTGGTGTCCGGCATGGGCAAGTCCGGCCATGTCGGGCGCAAGATCGCTTCCACCTTCGCCTCTACTGGCACCCCCGCCTTGTTCGTGCACCCGGCGGAAGCGTCGCACGGCGACCTCGGCATGATCCTGTCCGGCGACGCCGTGCTGATGCTGTCCAACAGCGGGGAAACCGCGGAACTCGCCGACCTCGTGGCCCATGCTCGCCGATTCGGCCTGCCGCTGCTCGCCATCACCGCGCGCCCTGGCTCCGCCCTCGCCCGCGCCGCCGACATCGTGCTGCTGCTGCCGCCCGCGCCGGAAGCCTGCCCCATGGGCCTGGCCCCCACCACCAGCACCACCATGCAGCTCGCCTTGGGCGACGCGCTGGCGGTGGCGCTGCTGACCCGGCGCGGCTTCACCGCGGGCGATTTTTCCGCCAACCACCCGGGCGGGCGGCTCGGCGCACAGCTTCGGCTCGTGTCCGACCTCATGCACGGAGGCGACGCCGTGCCGCTGGCCGACGCTTCCCTGCCCATGGACCGGGCGCTGATCCTGATGACCGGCAAGGGGTTCGGCTGCCTCGGCGCGCTGGACGCGGACGGGCGGCTCCAGGGCGTCCTGACCGACGGCGACCTGCGCCGCGCCATGGGGCCGGACCTCCTGGCCCGTAAGGTAGAGGACGTGATGAGCACCAATCCCCGCACCATCGGCCCCGACGCCCTTGCCGCCGACGCTTTGCGCGCGATGAACGCCGGGCCGCGCCCCGTGACCAGCCTGTTCGTGCTGGACCCCGACCGCCGACCGCTCGGCATCCTGCACGTCCATGACCTCCTGCGCGCGGGCGTCGCCTGATGGCCGCGGCTCCACCCCTCGCGCATGGCCCGGTCAGCCGGGAGCAGCGCCTTTCCGCCGCCGGCCCCGCCCGCGTGCGCCAAGCGCCCACGGCGTCTCGCATCGCCCGGCGGCGGGTGATGGTCAACCTCACCAAATGGCTGCTCCCGGTCGCGGCCCTGTTGCTGCTGTCCTCCGTCGCCTTGTGGCCGGAGATCGCGCGGGTGCGAGACCAGGGGCGCATCGCGTTTCGCCGGGCATTCAGCGTGGAGCCGGACAGCGGCCGGATGAAGCAGGCGCGCTACCGCGGCGTGGACGAGCGCGGCCGCCCCTTCACCATCACCGCCGAATCCGCCTTGCAGAACGGCCCCGTCCGCATCGACCTTTCGGACCCCAAGGGCGACCTCGTGACCGAAAGCGGGAGCTGGGTCATGGTGGAAGCGCGCGACGGCGTGTATATCCAGCGCGCCGGCCAGCTCGACCTGTCGCATGATGTGACCCTGTATCGCGACGACGGCACGACCATGCATACCCAGTCCGCTGCCGTTGACGTGCGCCAGGGCGCCGCCGCCAGCAGCGAGATGACCCACGCCGAGGGTCCCTTCGGCGTTCTGGACGCCCAGGGCTTCACCCTGGTGGACAAGGGCGCCGCCATCCAGTTCCACGGCCCGGCCAAGCTCACCCTGAGCGGGCGCGAGTGATGCGCCGCCTGCTGCCGGCGGCGCTGCTCCTGCTGCCGCCGGGGACAGCCCTGGCCCAGGCCATCGACTTTTCCAAGGGCGGCCCCATCGAGGTCACGTCCCGGGACGGCATGGAATGGCGACAGAACGAGCAGGAGGTGATCGCCCAAGGCGCCGCCCGCGCCGTGCGCGGCGACGTGACGGTGACCGCCGACCGCCTCACCGCCCGCTACCGCCGCAAAACGGCACCCACCGCGTCGGCCGGCGGCGCGACGCCCGCCGCCGCCACGCCCGGCGCGCCCGGACCTGGCGCTTCTGGGGCCGACACCGGCAACAACGAAATTTACCGCCTAGAAGCGGATGGCCACGTCCACATCTTCACGCCGACCGACCTCGCGGTGGGCGACCACGCGGTTTACGACATCGACCAGGCCGTGCTGCTGATGACCGGCGGCGACGTGAAGCTGACCACGCCGCAGCAGGTGCTGACGGCGCGCGACACCATGGAGTACTGGTCGCAAAAGCACATGGCGGTGGGCCGCGGCCTCGCCACCGTGACCACCGCCGACGGGCGCCGCCTCGCCGCCGATACGCTGGTGGGCTACACCACGCCCCCGGACGCGCCCGGTGCTTCCGCCGCCAAGCCGTCCCGCCCCGGCGCCGACCCGCTGCTGGCGTCCGGCAAGCTGCAGCGCATCGAGGGCTTCGGCCACGTTGAAGTCCGCACCGCCACCGAAACCATACGCGGCGACCGCGGCGTGTATGTCGCCGACACCGGCATCGCCCGCCTCGCCGGCGACGTGCGCATCACCCGCGGCCAAAGCCAGCTCAACGGCGACGAGGCCCTGGTCAACATGCGGACCGGCATTTCCACCCTGTCCCGCAACCCCGGCAAGCGCGTGGAGGGCTTGGTGGTGCCGAACGACGCCGCCGCGTCCGACAAGAAGCCGCCCGCCACCGGCACGGCCGCGCCGCCATGAACGCCACGCCCATCCCGGCGCCCCGCGTCATCCAGGGCGATGGCGGCCTGGTCGCCACCGGCGTCGGCAAGACCTACAAGAAGCGACCCGTGGTCCGAAACGTCACCGTGCGGGTGCACCGGGGGGAAGCGGTCGGCCTGCTCGGTCCCAACGGCGCGGGCAAGACCACGACCTTCTACATGATCACCGGCCTGGTCCGCCCCGATACCGGCATGATCAGCCTGGACGGCCAGGACATCACGGGCCTGCCGATGTACCGCCGGGCACGCCTCGGTATCGGCTACCTGCCGCAGGAAGCCAGCGTGTTCCGCGGCCTCAACGTGGAGCGCAACGTGCTCGCCGCGCTGGAGGTGGTGGAGCGCGACCCCGACCACCGCCGCCTCATGCTGGACGAGTTGCTGTCGGAGTTCGGCATCGCCCACCTGCGCCGCACCCCGGCGCTGGCGCTGTCGGGCGGCGAGCGGCGCCGGGTGGAGATCGCGCGCGCGCTTGCGACCCAGCCAAGCTACATCCTGCTGGACGAGCCGTTGGCCGGCATCGACCCGATCGCGGTGGGCGAGATCCGCGACCTGGTGTCCCACCTCAAGCACCGCGGCATCGGCGTGCTGATCACAGATCATAACGTACGTGAAACGTTGCAGATCACCGACCGCGCTTATATCATGCACGACGGCCAGGTGCTGATGGAGGGCCGGCCCAACGAGGTGGTGGCGCACGAAGATGTGCGCCGGGTCTATCTTGGCGAAAGGTTTAGCCTGTAGATTGCCGCCCATGGCGATGGGCCCCCGCTTAGAATTTCGGCAAACGCAATCCCTGGTCATGACGCCGCAACTGCGTCAGGCCATCAAGCTGCTGCAGTTCACCAACCTGGAAGCCGCCGCCTTCGTCGAGGAGGAGCTGCAGCGCAACCCGTTGCTGGAGCGCGACGAGCGCCCGGACGCGCCCGCCGAGCGCCCGGCGCCCGACCAGCGGCCGGAACCCTTGGGCGAGCTGGACGCCGTGGCCCTGCTGCGCCGGGAAAAGCTGCCGGACGCGGTGGAAGCCGACCATTCCAACAGCTACGACGCCGGCGGCGCGTCGGACGGGATCAACGGCTACGGCGCCGAGGGCAGCGGCTACGCCGGCCTGTCCCGCGGCAGCGGCCCGCGCGACGACGCGGACGTGTCGGGCATCGACGACCTGGCCGAAGCGCCGCGCTCCCTCCGCGCACGTCTGGGCGAGCAGTTGCGCCTGGGCTTCGCCGACCCCGTGGACCGCATGGTCGGCACCCACCTGATCGCGCTGCTGGACCCCGCCGGCCGCGTCCCGCATTCCACGGCGGAGCTGGCCCGCGCCATGGGCCTCGACGCCGCCCGGGTGGAGCGGGTGCGCGCCGCCATGATGCGCTTCGACCCCGCCGGGCTGTTCGCGGAGAACCTGCGCGACTGCCTCGCCGCCCAGCTCCTCGACCGCAACCGGCTCGACCCGGCCATGGCAACGCTTCTCGACAACCTGGAAATGCTGGCCCGCCGCGACCTGCGCGGCCTCATGGTGGTTTGCGCCGTGGATTCCGAGGACCTGGCCGACATGATCGCCGAGGTCCGCGCGCTGGACCCCAAGCCCGGCGCCGGCGACGGCGGGCCGCTGCACCAGGTCATCCCCGACGTGCTGATGCGCCGCGGCCCCGACGACGCCTGGCTGCTGGAACTCAACCCCGACACCATGCCCCGCGTCCTGGTCAACGAGGCCTACCACGCCCGGATCAGCGTGCGCGCCGGGCGGGAAGAAAAGACCTTCTTGGGCGAAAGCCTGTCCAGCGCCAACTGGCTGGTGAAGTCCTTGCAGCAGCGTGCCAACACCATCCTGCGTGTCGCGGCCGAGGTGGTGCGCCAGCAGGACGCCTTTTTCCGCGGCGGCGTCGGCCACCTGCGCCCCTTGATCCTGCGCGACATCGCGGAAGCCGTGGAGATGCACGAAAGCACGGTGAGCCGCGTCACCGCCAACAAGTACATCGCGACGCCCCGCGGCGTGTTCGAGCTGAAATACTTCTTCACCACGGCGATCAGCGCCGTCGCCGGCGGCGAAAGCCACAGCGCGGAATCCGTGCGCCACCGCATCCGCGGCCTGGTGCAAGCCGAACATCCCGATGATGTGCTGTCCGATGACGCGATCGTTGCAGCTTTAAGACGAGAAGGCGTGGACATCGCCCGGCGGACCGTGGCCAAATACCGGGAAGCGCTGCGAATCCCCAGTTCAGTGCAGCGCAAACGGGAGAAGGCGATGCCGGCCTGAACTGCGCCTATAAAAGCGTGCGTCTGGAGCCGGCAGCCGCACGTTGAAGCGCAAGCGGAGGACAACGATGCAGATCACGGTCGCGGGCAAGCAGATGGAGCTTTCGGACGCCCTCAGGGTGCGGGTGTCGGAGCAGTTGGACCTGATCTCCCACAAGTACTTCGACGGCGCGCTCGAAGCCAGCGTCACCTTCAGCCGTGCCCGCAGCTTCTTCACCTGCGACATCAACCTCCATGCCGGCCGCGGCCTCACGCTGCGCGGCGAAGGGGAGGCCGCCGACGCGCACAGCGCCTTTGACGACGCGGCCGAGCACATCGCCAAGCGCCTGCGCCGCTACCGCCGCCGGGTCAACGACCACGCACGCGATCTGGCCACCCGGGCGCGTCCGGAAGCGGCCCGGCAATACGTGCTGAGCCAGGACGAGGGCGCCCAGCCCGCCGTCAGCGTGGAAAACCGCGGCGACGTGCCCGCTTTTGCCACCGTGATCGCGGAAAGCCAGGCGGAGATCAACACGCTCTCGGTGGGCGAGGCGGTGATGCGGATGGACCTCGCGGACCAGCAGGTGCTGATGTTCCGCAACAGCGCCACGGCCGAGTTCAACGTGATCTACCGCCGCCCCGACGGCAACATCGGCTGGATCGACCCGGCCGCGCAACGCTGAAGCCGGCGCCACCTCCCAGGCACGGCAGCCGCCCGGCGCCGGAGCGGGCGTGGTCCCGCCGGACCGTGCACCCCGGCGCGAAAACCTCACTCGGCAAAGATATCGCGGGTTGAAAATCCTTTGTCGTAATTAACTAAATGCTGGTATCCTGGGCGAGCATCATCCACTGGTTAGCTCATGAGCACATCGCAGCCGAGCTTGGACTGGTCGCCGCCACGCGCCGTGCCGGGTGGGCGCACCGCGGAAGCGCGGGACGCCAACCGGCTGACCCTGTTCCACGAGCTCAAGCTGCGCGACCTCGCGCTGGACCGCATCCGCCAGGGCCTGTGCGTTTACGATGCGGAGCAGCGGCTGATGCTGTTCAACCGCCGGTATGCCGAGATGTACGACATAGACCCCGGCCAGCTCCGCCTAGGCATGGCGCTGCGCGAGGTGGTGGACATGCGCTACGCCGCCGGCACCGGGCCGGACATGTCGGAAGCTGAATACAAGGGCTGGCGGGAGCGCATCAACCTCGCCAACCGCGTCACCGACACGGAGGTGACGTTGCGCAACGGCCGCGTGCACGCCATCCACCATGAGCCGACGATTGACGGCGGCTATGTCGCCACCTTTGACGACGTGACCGAGCGTCGCCGGGCCGAAGCGCACATCCGCCACATGGCGCTGCATGACGAACTGACCGGCCTGCCCAACCGCACGAGCTTCACGTTGGCGCTGGACCACGCCCTGGCCCGCCTGCGCGGCGAAAGCCGGCCAGTGGACCACCGCCCAGCGCTGCCGGACGGGAACTGGCTCGCCGCCGTGCTGATCGTCGATCCCGACCACTTCAAGGACGTGAACGACACGCTGGGCCACACCGCGGGCGACGTGCTGCTGCAGCGGGTGGCGGAGCGGATCAGCCAATGCCTGCGCCCCGGCGACATGCTGGCCCGCATCGGCAGCGACGAGTTCGCGGTTTTGCTCGAACAGGTCGCGACGGCGGAGCAGGCGGCGGACATAGCACGCCGGATCGTCGCCGCGGCGTCCGTGTCCTACGAGCTGGACGGGCAGGAAGCGGTGGTCGGCGTCAGCGTCGGCATCACCCTTTGCTCCCGCGAGGACGACATCGCCGACCCGGCACTGCTGCTCGGCCAGGCCGACATCGCGCTGTACGAGGCCAAGACGAAGAAGCGCGGCACGGCCTGCCTGTTCCTTCCGGTGATGCGCGCGGCGCTGCACCGGCGCAAGGAGATGGAGCGCGACCTGCGCCGCGCCTTGGCCGATGGCGGGCTGGAAGTGCATTTCCAGCCCATCACCGAGATCGGCTCCCGCCGCATCGTGGGCGCGGAGGCGTTGGCCCGCTGGTCCCACCCGGCGCACGGCATGGTGCCGCCGTCGGAGTTCATCCCGCTGGCGGAACGCGCCGGGCTGATTTGCGAGTTGGGGGCGTGGGTGCTGCGCACCGCCTGCACGGAGGCCGCTGGGTGGGACGGCCTGTGCCTGGCGGTCAACCTGTCGCCGGAGCAGGTGCGCCGCCCTGGCATCGTTGAGCAGGTGGCCGCCACCCTGCGGGACACCGGCCTGCCGCCGTCCCGTCTGGAACTGGAGATCACCGAGGGCAGCCTGCTGCATGAGACGCCGCAAACGCTGCTGACCTTGACCCGGCTGCGCGCCCTGGGCGTGAGCATCGCGCTGGACGACTTCGGCACCGGCTTCTCAAGCCTGAGCTATCTGCGCCGCTATCCCTTCACCAAGCTGAAGGTGGACCGCAGCTTCGTGGGGTCGATGGCCGCCGACGCGGCGACGCACGCCATCGTGCAGGCAGTGGTGACGCTCGGCCGCAGCTTGTCCATGCGCGTCATCGCCGAGGGCGTGGAAACCGAGGCGCAATACAAGATGCTGAGCACCATGGATTGCGACGAGGCCCAGGGCTACCTGCTGGGACGACCGTGCCCGGCTCGCGAGTTCAACCGGCTGATTGACCGGCAGCGCGAAGAGGAAGGCGCGGCAGCTGCCCGTCCCGCCTAATGCACCAGCGCCGGTACCATCTCGTGCTGCACGATCGCCGCCACCGCCAGGTCGCAATCCGCGGCCACCGCCATCGGCGAACCGTCCGCCGCGAAGATCGCGAACGCCGTCTCCCCGTCCATCCAAACCGGCTTGACGTAGGCAAGCTGCGACATGCCGAGCTGCATCAACTGCGCCTGGGTCAGCTTGCGGATATCAAGCTCGTTCTGCGCCAGGTCCTGATCCAGGTCGCCATCGGCTTCAAAATCTTTCAAGGTCGTCACGGCCTTATCTCCTCGGCGGTCCAGCCGCTAAAAGAATGAACAATGCAAGCCACGCCGAACCGGCAGCCTGCGACCGGCCTAAACCCAAGCCCATAACGCCGGATGCGAAGACCCGTCGCTACGCAGCTGATTTAAATGCCGTTCCAGCTTGGCAATCAAGTTGTTTCTGATGTCGAATCCATCACCTGATCGCGAGGCGTGGGATCCGGCTTGGTTATTTCGATAGTGCGCACCCGAATCTCAGGCTGCGGGCGCGCGAGATCGATGTGCAGCAGCCCGTTGTCCAGCCACGCGCCCTTCACCTCGATCCCTTCCGCCAGCACGAACGCGCGCTGGAACTGCCGGGCGGCGATGCCGCGGTGCAGGTATACCCGGCCCTGCGTATCGTCGGACTGCCGCCCGCGCACGACAAGCTGGTTGTCCTCCTGGGTGATCTGCAGGTCGCCCATGGTGAAGCCGGCAACCGCCAGCGTGATGCGCAGACCCGTGGGATGCGTTTGCTCGATGTTGTAGGGCGGATACCCGTCCGCGGGCGACTTCGATGCACGCTCCAGCATCTGCTCCAAGTGGTCGAACCCTAGGAACAGCGGCGACGTGAACATACGCGTGGACGACATGGCGGTGGCCCCCTCCTGCGAGCGAAGCTGTTGGACGCGGGACCCGGCGCGGCATCCCGACCACCCCGATGTTGGCAGCGCCGCCGGCCGTTGCAAGAGCATGCGCGCTGGGAATGAAGTCCAAGAGGAACCAAGCAAGGGAACGAAGCCGGGGAACGAAGATTGAACCGGCCCGCCCGCCCCGCTACATCGCCCCCATGACCTCCGCCACGCCCGCCGCTCCCGGCACCAAGCTGCCGATCCTGATGCCGCCCCACCCGATGCTGCGCGGCCGGACCCGCCGCGTCGGCCCGGCGGACATGGAGCAGGTCCGCGCCCTGCTGCCGGACATGTTCGCCACCATGTATGCCGCCCCCGGCATCGGCCTGGCCGCGCCCCAGGTCGGCGTCGGCCTGCGCTTCGCGGTGATCGACCTGATGCCGAACGAAACCCCGGCACCGGTGGTGCTGATCAACCCCGAGGTGATCCGCGTCAGCGAGGACTGGGCGGTGCGGGAAGAGGGCTGCCTGTCCTTGCCGGGCCAATACGCCGACGTGACCCGCCCGGCCCGCGTCGCGGTGCGCCACCAGGACGCCAACGGCGCCACGCACGAGATCGAGGCGGAGGGCCTGCTCGCCGCCTGCCTGCAGCACGAGATCGACCACCTGGACGGCGTGCTGTTCGTGGATCACCTGTCGGCCTTGAAGCGCAACATGCTGCTGCGCAAGCTGGCCAAGGAGCGCCGACAGATGGCGGCCGGGTGACACCGCTGCGTCTCGCCTTCATGGGCAGCCCGGCCTTTGCGGTGCCTACCTTGCGGGCGCTGCACGCGGCCGGGCACCATGTCGCCGCGGTATACAGCCAGCCGCCCCGTCCCGCCGGGCGGGGCCGCGCCCTGACCCCCTGCCCCGTGCACGAGGCCGCGCTGAGCCTGGGCCTGCCGGTTCGTACGCCTGCGCGCCTGCGCACGGACACCGCCGAGCACGCGGCCTTTGCCGCCCTCGACCTGGATGCCGCCGTGGTCGCCGCTTACGGCCTGATCCTGCCGCCCGCCATGCTGGCCGCCCCCCGCCGCGGCTGCCTCAACGTCCACGCCAGCCTGTTGCCGCGCTGGCGCGGCGCGGCCCCCATCCAGGCGGCGGTGCTGGCGGGCGACGCGGAAACCGGCATCACCATCATGTGGATGGACGCGGGCCTCGACACCGGGGCCATGCTTCTGCGGAGCCGCGTGCCGATCGGCCCCCGCGCCACCGCCGCCGACCTGCACGACGCCCTTGCCGCCCTCGGCGCGGACCTTATCTTGCACACCTTGCGCGACCCGCCCGCCCCCGTGCCGCAGCCCGCGGAGGGCGCGACCTACGCCCCCAAGCTGACCCGAGACAGCGGCCGGCTCGATTGGACGCAGCCCGCGGCTCTGCTGGACCGCCAGGTGCGCGCCTTCACCCCCTGGCCCGGCGCCTGGGCGACCCTGGGCGCGGAAACCCTCAAGGTGCTGCGCGCCGAGCCTGCCGACGGCGCCGGCCCTCCCGGCACGGTGCTGGACGGCGCCCTGCGGGTCGCCTGCGGGGAGGGCGCGCTTCGCCTGCTGCGCGTGCAGCGCCCCGGCCGCGCGCCGATGGAGGCCGACGCCCTGTTGCGCGGCTTCCCGATCCCGCCGGGCACGCGGCTGGCGTGACTGCCCCTGGCGTCGTGTCTTGGGCACTGCTGCTGGAGTATGACGGCACGCCCTTTGTCGGCTGGCAGCGCCAAGCGAACGGCCTATCCGTACAATCGGTGCTGGAGGATGCCTGCGCCCGGCTCAACAGCGGCGCCGCGGTGTCAACCGTGGCCGCCGGGCGCACGGATGCCGGGGTGCACGCCGCCGGGCAGGTCGCGCTGGCGGCGCTGCCCGACCGTTACCGGGCGGAGCAAATCCGGGACGCCCTCAACTTCCACATGCTGCCCCACCCCGTCGCCGTGCTGCGCGCCGCTCCGGCCGCGCCGGGCTGGAACCCGCGTTTCGACGCCGTGGGCCGCGCCTACGCCTACCGCATCCTGAACCGCCGCGCCCGCCCGGCGCTCGACCGGCACAGGGCCTGGCACGTCGAGCGACCGCTGGACGCGGACGCCATGGCGGAGGCCGCGTCGCTGCTGCTCGGCCGGCATGATTTCACCTCGTTCCGCGCCAGCGCCTGCCAGGCCACGAACCCACTCCGCACCCTGGACCGCTTGGACGTGACCCGGCACGGCGACATGCTGACCGTTGCCGCGGACGCGCGCAGCTTCCTGCACCACCAGGTCCGCAACATGGTCGGCACGCTGAAGCTCGTGGGCGAAGGCCGCTGGCGCCCGGCGCAGGTGCGGGCGGCGTTGGAGGCCAGGGACCGCCGGGCTGCGGGGCCGACCGCGCCGCCGGATGGCTTGATGCTGCTGGCGGTGCGCTATCCGCAGGACCCGTTCGGCGGTGGCACGTCCCGGACCGAGGCTTGCACCCCGCCGATCCCCGCCGCATGATGAATGCGCAACAGCTTGCCATGAAGGCTCATCCAGGCGGTTTGCCGCGTCCCCCAGCCCGCCAGGCGACGTAGCACTTGACCCAGCGGGACGGTGGAGCGGCCGATGCGGCAAGTTCCTGGCGCCCTGATCCTTTTGGCACTTCTGCTGCCCCAGCCCTCCCTGGCCGATGACGCTGCGGCGCAGCTGGTCGGCTCCTGGCGGCTCGTCTCGTTCCAGGTCAAGGTCGTGGGCGAGGACGCGCCGCCGCGGGATGTTTTCGGCCCCCACCCGTCCGGCCGCCTGATCCTGACGCCAGCGCGCACCATGGCCGCTTTCATCTCCAAGCCCGACCGCAAGCCGCCAACTAGCGAGGCGGAGGCCGCGGCGCTGCTGTCCTCCATGGTCGCCTACACCGGCAAGTTCCGGCTGGAAGGCGACAAGTTCATCACCGTGGTCGATGGCGCCTGGAACGAGATCTACAAAGCCCGCGAGCAGGTCCGCTTCTTCACAGTGGGCGGCAACACGCTCAGCATCCGGACCGCCGAAATGCCAAGCGGCCTGCTGCCCGGCAAGGTGACGGTCGGCACGCTGGTTTGGGAGCGGGAGGAATAAGGCCGGGTTGCCGGGGCGCGTCAAACGCCGGCTGGTCGCGGACGCGCGGCCTGGACCGGGCACGGTATTGCGATGAACCCCTCAAACTACGCGGCGACGCGCCCTGCACGGGCCAAAGCCGAACAGGCCCATGGCGCACAGCAGCAGGGAGGCCGGCTCCGGCACCGGCTAGGCATCCGCGACGGCGAACAGGCTCGCCTTGGATTGGCCGATTACGATGTTGCCGTTCAGCAGGTTGGCGCGGTTCAGCAGGTCGCCGACAATGGGCTGGGCGGCGTTGGTGAGGCCGACATCGATGGCGTTGACCGGCAGGGTTACGTTGTTTGTGCCGGTGCCGGTGACAACCTGCTCGTTGAGCGTCACTTTCACCCCGGCGGCATCGAGGATCACCGTGTTGGGGGCGATGCTGACCGTTGGGATCAAGGCGCCGGCCAAGCGCAGGTTGGTGATGGTCGTGGCGGCAAGCGGCGTCAGCGCCCCGGGGCTGCCGTTGATGTTGGCGGAGGAGAACACCGTGTCGGCGGTCAGCCCCAGGACGCCTTGGATGGCGATGGCCAAGCTGTTGACCGTGCTCGAAGCGTTGGCCGTGCGTGCGCGGGGCAAGCCGTCCACATCCGACGATGCCGTGCCCGTCAGCACCCCCGTGGTGAGGATGCCAGTCACAAAGGCGCTCGCCGCCGTTTACGTCGCGTTGTAGGGGGCCGGCGCGGTGCCGGACGCAGTTGGCAGCGGCCCGCTGGCGATGTTGAGGGTGACGCCCACCGGCGGCGCGCTGGTGATCGCCACGGCCTCGCCGAATGCGGCGCTGCTGGCGTTGATCACCGCCGCCGCCGCCGGCGCGCCATGCATGGCACTGGCCGAGACCATGAAGCCCAGCCCAAGACGGCGGATTGCTTTCGGGAACGGTCATAGAGAGCTTGCTGCGACGTCGCACGCTTCGAAGGAGGGCGCCGGCGTTCTCCAGATTGTATTGGCTCGCGTTTGGACGTTGCAGCACCATCCTGCAGAGATCTCGGGGCAAGCAGGGTCAGGAATCCGGGGGTTTTGACATGGAATATCCGGCCGCGCTCCCTGCACGGCCCGCCCACGGCCGTGTCCGCCCTGCCCGTTCCGTGCCGCCAGATCGCAATCTTCTGTGCCGGCGCGCCGTGGCCGAGTTCCGCCTGCACGGCCGCCGAACTGGTGCCGGAGTTGGTTGCGCATTCGCTGCGCCGCCGGAGGTGCAGGTGACGCTGCAACTCGACCACGACGTGGTGAACGGGCTGCCCAGAGCAGCCTTAGCCGTGATCACGCGCGCCAAATGCACCCTCAAGCCAGCAGCACGCGCGTCACCCGCCCATTGCTTGCCGCCCGCCCGCGCCGCCCCAACCTTATGCCCTACACCTCACCGCACAGGACCCCGCCGTATGTTTATCGCCATGAACCGCTTCAAGGTCGCCCCCGGGTCGGAGGCCGCGTTCGAGCACCTGTGGACCAGCCGCGATTCCCACCTCAACGGCGTGCCCGGCTTCGTCGAGTTCCACTTGCTGCGCGGCCCGCAGCGCGACGGCCATACCCTGTATTCCAGCCACACGATCTGGCAGGACTACCCGTCCTTCGAGGGCTGGACCAAGTCGGAAGCCTTCCGCGCCGCCCACCGCGACGCCGGCAGCGTCAACCGCGGCGACACCCCGCTCTACATCGGCCACCCGGAGTTCGAGGGCTTCGAGGTCATCCAAACCGTCAAGTAGCCCCTCCTCACCCCGCCAGCGCCCGCGCGACCATCCCCGGCCCGGCCACCAGCGCCGCCGTGCCGAGGTTGGTCGCCGCCACCAGCAGCGCCGCCCGGCCGCGCGACAAGCCCAGGCCGTGCCGGGCCAGCAGCCAGTTCAGCCACAGCCCGTAAACGCCCAGGCCCGCCAGCAGCGCCGCATCGGCCACATCCTCCGGCAGGCCCATCTGCAACCCGGCCTGCAGCACGATCAGCAGCGCCATCGCGGCGAGCGGCAGCGCCCATTGGCACCAGTTGAACGCGGTGGCGTAGCGCAGCCACGCGCCGTCCCGCCCCCACCGCCGGGCCAGCGCGTGCGACAGCACCGCCGGGGCAAGCTGCACCACCAGCGTCACCAGCAGGGTCGCCAGCGCCTTCACCGGCCCGTCCGAGATCAGCAGCAGCAGCGCCCCCACGATGGGGAACGCCAGCAGCGGCGCAAGGCTCGCAAGGAACGCCTGCGCCGTGTCGCCGAACTCCGCCAGCCCGTCCACCCGGCCACGCGCCAGCCGCAGCATGCCCCGCAGCGGGCGCAGCACCGGCCCGCCCGGCCCCGGCTTCGACCCCGGCGGCAGCATCACGAAAAGGCCGCCAGCACGGCGCTGTAGATCCGGGACAGCTCCCGCAGCTCCGCCACCGGCACCCGCTCGTTCGCCTGATGCATGGTCGCGCCCACCAGGCCGAATTCCGCCACCGGGCAGTGCCGGGCGATGAACCGCGCATCCGACGTGCCGCCCCCGGTATCGAGCCGGGGCACGATCCCCGCCGCCCCCGCCACCGCCGCCGCCAGCCGGTCCACGGCAGGACCCAGCGCGGTCAGGAACGCTTCGCCGCTCACCGAAACCTCCAGATCGAACCGCTCCGCGTACTGCGCCAGGGCCTCGCGCAGCCAGGCGTCCAGCCCAGCCCCGGTGTGCCGGTCGTTGAACCGGATGTTGAGTCGGGCGGAAGCGTGCCCGGGGATCACGTTGCTGGCGGGGTTGCCGACATCGACGCTCGTGATCTGCAGGGAGGACGGCTCAAACCACTCCGTTCCCGAATCAATCGGGGCCGCGGTCAGTGCCCCCAGCGCGCGCACCAGGCGGTGCACCGGGTTGTCCGCCCGTTGCGGGTAGGCGGCGTGGCCCTGGGTGCCATGCACGGTGATGTGGGCGTTCAGGCTGCCGCGCCGCCCGATCTTGATGATTTCGCCCAGCCGCGCCGGGTTGGTCGGCTCCCCCACCAGGCAGAAATCGGGGACGTGCCCCTGCGCCGCCATCCAGTCCAGGACGCGCACCGTGCCGTCCGTCGCCGGCCCTTCCTCGTCCCCGGTGATCAGCAAACTCACGGACCCCGACCCTTCGTGATCCGCCGCCGCCGCGACAAATGCGGCCACCGCACCCTTCATGTCGCACGCCCCGCGCCCATGCAGCACCCCGTCCCGAACCTCGCCCCTGAACGGGTCGCCGTCCCAGCCATCCCCCGGCGGCACCACGTCCGTGTGCCCGGCGAAGCAGAAATGCGGCCCCGCCGTGCCCCGGCGCGCGAACAAATTGGGCGTCGTGCCGAACGGCAGCCGCCACACACGGAAGCCCTGCGCCTCCAAGGCTGCCGCCAGCACATCCTGCGCGCCCGCGTCCGCCGGCGTCACGGACGCGCAGCGGATCAGCGCCTGCGCCAGCGGGAGCGGGTCGGTGGCCACTAATCCCGCAAAAGGTCGTTGATCGCCGTCTTGGCCCGCGTCCGCTCGTCCACCCGCTTCACGATCACGGCGCAGGTGAGGGACGGCCCCGGCGCCCCGTTCGCCATCGGCCGGCCCGGCAGCGTGCCCGGCACCACCACCGAGTATGCCGGCACCCGGCCCACGAACACTTCCCCGGTGTCGCGGTCCACGATCTTGGTCGATGCGCTGATGAACACGCCCATGGACAGCACGCTGCCGCGCTCCACGACCACGCCCTCCACCACCTCCGACCGCGCGCCGATGAAGCAGTCGTCCTCGATGATGGTCGGGTTGGCCTGCAGCGGCTCCAGCACGCCGCCGAGGCCCACGCCGCCGCTCAGGTGGCAGTTCCGCCCGACCTGCGCGCAGCTTCCCACCGTGACCCAGGTATCGACCATGGTGCCGCGGTCCACATACGCGCCGACGTTGACGAAGCTCGGCATCAGGACAACGCCGGGCGCGACATAGGCGCTGTGCCGCACGACCGCGCCGGGCACGGCGCGGAAGCCCGCGGCGCCGAACTGGTTTTCCCCCCAACCCTCCGTCTTGAGGCGCACCTTGTCGAAGCCCGGCGCCCCGGTGCTCGGCATCGGCACGGAATCATTCAGCCGGAACGACAGCAGCACCGCTTTTTTTAGCCATTCGTGCACCACCCAGCCTTGCGGACCCGGCTCCGCCACCCGCAGCGCGCCCGCGTCCAGCGCGGCCAAAGCCTCTTCCACCGCGCGACGCGCCGGGCCGGCGGTCTGGGCGGACAGCGTTTCCCGCCGCTCCCAAAGCTGCTCGATTTCCGGGCGAAGGCTGGTGGCGGACATGCGATGCGGCTCCCGGTTGAGTTGCCCGGACCATGCGCAGGCGGCTCGCCGGTGTCAATTCGCCGTGCGGGTCGCCCAGCGCCGCAAAGCATGATACGATATGTTAACGACTACTGGTATCGGCGGGGTGCGGGCATGGGAACCACGGCAAGAACGGCCACGGACGCCGCGGCGGCGGGCGCACGCATGGGATCGCCGGGTGCCCCCCTGCCCGGCAATCGGGAGCGGTGGCGGGAGTTCGGCCTGCTCGCCGCCGATTTCATGTTTGAAACGGACACGGCCGGCCGGATCACCTTTGTGGCGCCGGACCGCGTGCTGGGCTTCCCCGCCGCCGCGCTGCACGGCACCGCCGCCGACGCCCTGCTGATCGAGCCGGACGCGCCCGACCGGTTCCGCTTCGCCGCGCCCGCGCGAGGCCGCCGGGTGTGGGTGCGCAGCGCGTCCGGGGAGGCGGCGTGCCTGGCGATCACCTCCCTGCCCATGCTCGACCCGGCGGGCGGGCGGATCGGCACCCGCGGCGTGGGCCTGGACGTAACCGCGCAAGAGCGGCGCGACCAGGCGGCGGTCGCCGCCCTGCGCCGCATGGACGTGCTGGACCACACCCTGGACCAGATGCGCCAGGAGCTGACCGCGCCGCGCATGATCGAGGCCAGCCTGCTTGCGGTCATGCGCGCCGCCGGCGGCCGCGGCGCCGCCCTGCTGGACCTCGCGGACGCCCCGCCCGATGAGCCGCCGGCGCTGCCCTGGCCCGTGCTGCACCGGGTCGGCGACGACCCCTTGCCGGTGCTGGCCGACGCGCTGGCCCTGCTGGACGACCGGGACGACCCCGTGTCGGCGGAGCGCACGCCGCAGGGCTGCGCGGTGCTGGCCTGCCCCGCCGCCACCCGGTTCGGCGACCGCGCCGGGCTGGTGGTGTGGCGCGATGCCGGCGGCCCGGCCTGGGATGCCGGGGACCGGGCGCTTGCGGCGTCCGTCGCCGGGCTGATCCGCATGATGCTGGAGCATGAAGGCATCCAGCGCGAGATGGCGATGCAGGCGCGGTCCGACCCGTTGACCGGCCTGCTGAACCGCCGGGCGTTCCTGGAGGAGGCGGGCCGCCGGGTCGACCGGCTGGACCGGGAGGAGCTGCCCGGCACCCTGCTGGTGGTAGACGTGGACCGGCTGCGCGCGCTGAACGACCGGGCGGGGCACGAGGCCGGGGACGCGGCGCTGTCGCTGGTGGCGGAGCTGCTGCGCCGCACCTTCCGCCCCGCGGACCCGATCGCCCGGCTGGGCGGCGACGAGTTCGCGGTGTGGCTGGACGGCTCGGACGAGATGACCGCGGCGGAGCGGGCGGAGCAGCTGCGCCTCGGTTTTCCCCGCATATCGTCGCACCTGGCCGACCCCGGGCATTCGGTGCTGACCGTGTCGATCGGCATTGCCTGCCGCCGCGCGGGCTTCGGAGAACTGCTGGACAGCCTGATGCAGCGCGCCGACCAGGCGGTGCACGACGCCAAGCGCGCCGGCCCCGGCCAATGGCGCGTGTCCCACGCCAGCCCGATGCTGTGAAGGGCGCGGGGGTGCGGCACCGTTGACGGCGCCGGCCCAAGCCGCCCGCTGAGGCTTCCGCC
>CALMVT010000114.1:18473-20041 GCA_937873175.1 uncultured Acetobacteraceae bacterium
TCATAGTCAAGGGGAGGCACGCAAATGGCGACGACACCGACGGTATTAACGCCGGGTCAGTTTTCTACGATAGCAAGCACGGTGCCGGGACAACCAACAACCCAAATCCTTAATCTTATACAAGGCTTGGTTGCGCCACCGGCTGGAACAGCCAACTTCATTGCAGCGACGATTCAGCAAGCGATTGCCGACAACGAGGCAGCAAACACGGCGGGCAACGCGGCGCTGAATCCACCAAACAACTTCACGTTCACTGATCTTACAGTCAACGTGAGTGGTGCGATACCTGGCGACAAGTTCAAAGGCACTACAACGGGGATCACAGCACAGTTCCTCGATTTGACGCCCGACAACTTGTTGATCCAAGGCGTAAGCCCAGGCACGTTCATGAGATCGGATACGGGCAACGATCTCCTCGTCGCATCATCAGGACGCAACATCCTCAGTGCTGGCGGCGGGATCAACGCGATGCTCGGCGGCTCGGGACAGGACACGTTCCTGGCCGATGCATCGCAGGCGAGCGCGTCAGAAACCATCCTGAACTTTGGCGCAACCGATGATGCGGCTTTGCTTGGCGTGTCGTTGGCGACCTTCACCTTCTCCGTCACGGATGCGTTGACTGGACTTCAGATCAGGGCCACCCAGACGACGCCGGCGGCAGGGGTGGCGCCGATCATCGGCCAGATGACGCTGCCAGGCTTCACGGAAGCAGACATCGGGACAAGGCTGTCGCTTGGACTGAGCAGCGGCATCGACGGCACACCGTTTCTGTTCGCCCACCACAACTGAAAACCCGCGTTGCCGGGCTTGGCGCGCGGTCGCTTGTGCCGCCCGCGCTTCCCGGCAATGGTGCCGCCCGCTGGCGGGAGGCGGCGCATGGTGGCAACGAGGCGGCAGTTCGGCTTGGGACTTGGTGCGGCTCTCGCGGCGGGCGCGACGGCGCGGGCTGATTCGTGGCCGGAGCTGGGCCGGCGCTTCGCGGCCATCGAGGCGCAATGCGGCGGCCAGCTCGGCGTCGGCGTGCTTGACACGCAATCGGGGCGCACGGCGGGCCACCGCGCGGAGGAGCGCTTCCCGATGTGCAGCACCCACAAGGCGCTGGGCGCCGCGGCCGTGCTGGCGCGGGTCGATGCGGGCGCGGACCGCCTGAACCGGCGCGTGCGCTTCGATGCCGACGCGGTTCTGCCCTACTCGCCCGGCACGAAGGCGCATGCGGGCGGCGACGGGATGACGCTCGCCGCCCTTTGCGCCGCCGCGGTGACGCTGAGCGACAACACCGCGGCCAACCTGATGCTCGGCGCGGTCGGCGGTCCGGCCGGGCTGACCGCTTTTCTTCGCGGTCTCGGCGACGCGGACACCCGCCTCGACCGCACCGAGCCGGCGTTGAACGAGGCGCTGCCCGGCGATCCGCGCGACACCACCAGCCCGCGGGCCATGGCGGCCGACCTGGACCGGCTCGTCCTTGGCAAGGCCCTTTCGCCCGCTTCGCGCGGCCAGCTCGCGGCGTGGCTCGTGGCCTGCAAGACCGGCGACGCGCGCTTGCGCGCCGGCGTGCCGCCGGGCTGGCG
>CALMVT010000115.1 GCA_937873175.1 uncultured Acetobacteraceae bacterium
ACCTCAAGGTGTTGTTCATCACCGGCTACGCCGAGAGCGCCGTGCTGAGCCACGGCCACCTTGATCCGGGCATGCACGTCCTGACCAAGCCCTTCGCGCTGGAAGTTCTGGCTAGCCGCATCAAGGACCTGATCTCAGATTGAGGGATGTTCCGAAAGCGGGCGAGCATCCGGTTTCCACCAAGCCTCGCCATTCCCGACCATGCCCAATAGCGCTGACAATCGGTGCCATTTAGCGGTCAAAATCACAGTTCGGGACAGATTGCCGTGAGGGCAGCAAACCGGTCGTTTCCTGGCCTGTGCCCAGGGCTCGTGCATGGGACTGTCCAGGCAGCTCAGTGTGGCCTGGCGACTTGTCGTGGCTGAAAAACATGCGCGTCCAGGGCGTAAGCGACCGCTTGCCGGTTGGTATCGCACGGCTCGTTTCGATTTCGGGTTTCCATGCGTAGTTCCTGCCTGGTATGTCCTTCCCCATCGTTGGCCTGCGGCAGGCAGGTTTCCTGACCAAAGGCGTGCAGATGAGCGACCGAACCGAGACAGAAGCTTCCGCCGCAGCCCCAGCCGCATCGCCGAAACGCGAAGCGTTTGCGGCTGACCCTTCGGGTTTCGGCGAAAACGCGAAGCGCGCCGGAACGCCAAAGCCGTTTGCGGCTGCTTTCGGCGAGCCGGCGGATGCGACAGGCACGCCTGCCCTGGGTTCGATGGACCAGGGAGCCAATGAGCCGACCGGTCGGCCGGGGATGCACCATTGGCAACAGGCCGAAATCACCGATACCACGCTCGAGGACCGCGGCAGCGTGTTCTTCGCCGCCTTGGAGATGACCCGGATGCCGATGATCCTGGCCGACCCCCGCCAGGACGACTGCCCCATCGCGTTCGCCAACAACGCTTTCCTTGACCTCACGGGCTATGAGGAAGCGGAGGTGCTCGGCCGCAATTGCCGCTTCCTGCAGGGATCCGGAACCGACCCCGGCAGCGTCCGGCAACTCCGCGAAGCCGTCCGGGACAAGCGGGCCACCGCACTGGAAATCCTGAACTACCGCCGTGACGGCACGCCGTTCTGGAACGCGATCTTCATGGGTCCTGTGTTCGACAAGCAGGGCGAGCTGATCTACTTCTTCGCCAGCCAGCTCGACGTGTCCAAGCGCCGGGAAAGCGAGCAGTCCTTGCGGCAGTCCCAGAAAATGGAGGCGATCGGCCAGCTCACCGCCGGGCTGGCGCACGACTTCAACAACATGCTGCAGGTGATCGACGGCAGCCTGCAGCGCTTGAAGGCCCAGCGCTTCGATGACCGCGCCTTCGAGCGCTTTCACGAGGTCGCGACCGCAGCTTCGGCAAGAGGTGCCAAGCTCACACGCCAGCTGCTGGCTTTCGCGCGGCGCACCCGCCTCGAGCCACAGGGCGTCGACCTGACGCACCTCGTCAACTCGTTTGCCGAGCTGCTGGACACCTCGGTCGGCGAGAAGGCCGACCTGCATCTCAACCTCCAGCGCCGCCTGCCCCAGGTCAGGGTCGATCCGAACCACTTGGAGATGGCGTTGCTGAACATCGTGGTGAACGCCCGCGACGCCTCGCCGGACGGGGGCGCCATCACCGTCACCACCTGCGCCGTCCACCTGAATGGCGACGCCGCAGCCCGCCAGCTGGAGCCCGGCGACTATGTGATGCTGTGCGTCAGCGACGAGGGCGTCGGGATGCCGCCGCACATCCAGGCGCGGGCTGTCGAGCCGTTCTTCACCACCAAGGGGTCGCAGCATGGCACCGGCCTGGGCCTTGCCATGGCGCATGGCTTCGTGGAGCAGTCCGGCGGGCGCCTGGAGATCGAGAGCGAGCCCGGCCGCGGCACCACCATCCGCATGATCTTCCCCAAGCACGTCCCCGACAAGGAGCAGGACGACGCAGAGGCGGAACAGACCGGCTACCATGCCCACCCTGTGGACGGCACGGCCAAAGTGCCGCTCATCCTTGTGGTCGACGACAACCGCGAAATTGCCGGGATGGCGCACGACACCCTGGCCGAAACGGGCTACCGGGTGATGGTGGCGTACAGCGCCGAGGAAGCGCTGAAGACCTTCGACGAGGCGGGCACGCGTGGGGACGCCATCGACCTGGTGTTTTCGGACGTGATCATGCCCGGCGGCGCGAACGGATTGGTGCTGGCTCAGCAGATACGCGAGCGGTCCCCCGGCACGCCGGTGCTGCTGACGACCGGCTACAACGACGAGATGTCGCTGGACGGTCCGCAGACGCCCGCGTTGGAGGTGCTGGGCAAGCCGTACAAGTGGACCGAGCTGATCGACCGGGTCCAGGCCGCCCTGAAGCGCGGGGGCAGGACCGGCCCTGGGCGGGAGACTTCGGACTACGGCCATGCGCAGGCCTGATCGGGCCGGCGCTCAACTGATCCGTTCAGGCTGCGGGCCGGCTTGGGGATGTCCTCACTTGCTCCGCCTCATCCCTGTGGGCCGGGTCGGAGGGTTGCGGGATGCAATCTGGATGAACTCGGGCCGCAACACCTGGGGAGTGGGAGAGCTACGCCGGCGTCCCGTGCTGGGATGCCGTGGCATCGTTGGGCACGGCGCGGCGGGCGGCGGTCGCCAACCGGCGATGGTCCGGGCGCAGGCCCGCGCTTGCGCGTGGTCGGTGATGCCCGGGAAGCGCTGCCGCAGCTCGATGATGGCCGACAGCTCGCCTTCCTCATGAAAGGCGGTGCGGATCGCGGCGGCATCGGCTTCGGTCACCATGAACATGGCCGAAACATGAAGCAGGCGCCCAATGGACAGCAAGCACGATCATGACTGAAACCCGCGTAATCGTGCCCTCTGGTTCAGTCGTTGAATCCAGAACTCAAGACTTTCAGGCACTTGCCGGCCTCCAAGCTTCTCCACGGTTTGGGCGTTCCGAGACTTAAAACCGAAAGTCGACCGGGGGCTTAACCCTTCGCCCCACGTGCACGTCGTGCCCGGCCCCGTGTCACCGGCGGCTCAGCCGGAAGAAGGTCCGCCTCCTCGCTCCTCTCTGTCGGGTTCGTCCATTCCGGAGCCGAGCTTCCCGGCTTCCGGCCAAGGCCGGCCTGCTTCGCGAGGCTTGAGCGGTGACTGGCGTAATTTGGTGCCACCATGAGGTGGTCGGCCGGCAACTTCCACTTATCTCGGTATTGTTGAGGGGTCATTCCGTAGCTGGCTTGCAAGTGGCGCTTGAGCATCGTCAGCTTCTTGCCGTCTTCCAGGCAGACGACGTGGTCCGGGAACACCGACCTGCGGATCGGCACGGCCAGCGTGGGGGCGCTGAAGCGGGGCCGGCCGCGTCGGCCACATTGACCGTCGCCAATGAGCGATGGACGGACTGGATCAACGCCGGCAATGCATCGGCCGCGACCTGGTTGTTGCCGACATGGGCAGAGATGATTTTCGCCGTCAGCCCCAGAACGTCCGTGTCCGATTCGCCTGCCATGCTGGTCCCTCCCGTTGCGGGGCAGCCTGTCACACGCGCCCGCGTCGCTCCAATGGCGCCGTTCCGCGCCGCGCCCGCCCAAGGCCGATCAGCACGTGATAATCTGATAGTCATACTTACCTGGTAATTACCGGATTAGCTTTTATCGCGAGCGCTAATCCGGTTTAGCTATTTACCGGATAATCTATAATCGCCACATACCGCGGAGCGACCACGGCGCTCCGCATGCACTGTACAGCCGCGACGTCCTGCAGGCGGATGGCAGCTCTAGGGCAAGCCCACGAGAACCCGCGACCGACGCGAACGCAAAAGGGCCGTCGGACGGCGCGCCGCACCACGCCGTCCTTTGTTGGTGCGGGTGTCACGCGGCGCTGGCCAGAATGCTGGGATGGCGGTCATAGCGGCCCTCGCCGGTGCGCCAGCGACGAGGTCGGCGTCCAGGCAAGCAGAGGTGTCAACAGCGTCGCGCAAAACCCTTCGCTCGCGCTCACCACGGCTTGGCGCGCGATCCGGGCCCGACGGGGCGGCTGCGGCCCGATCCCCCGCATCCGCCGCCGCGTCCTGCGGCCGTCGCGCCTGCCCCTTCAGAGGAGGTCAGGAGGGGATGGCCTTCGAACAGGGTGCCGAACTCGAGATACTCGCCGAGCACGTCGAAGCTCTTGTGCCGGCCGAGCCGCTTCAGCTGGGCGGCGTGGGCGCCCGCGACCATCCCGGCGCTGAGGGCGCCGCGCTTCAGGCTGTGGTCGTCGAACTCGCGCCCCGCGAACCCGGCCGCCCCGGCGCGCGCCTGGACGATCCGCGCGATCGAGCGCGGGGTGAGCGGTGCCGTGCCGAACGCGAGCGGGGGAGGGGGCTCGTCCGGGGATGCCTGCGGCGGCGTCCAACCAGCGTCCCAAGGCGCGCACCGGGCAGAGCTCGGTTTGGCCGTAGGGCAGGGGGACCAGCACCGCGTGGGTCTGCGCCCCCTTGCTGCGCTTCAGGGTCAGCTCGTAGCCGTGGTCGGTGCGCAGCAGGTCGCCCAGCACGATGCCGGCCAGCTCCGAGCGCCGCAGCGCCCCGGCGAAGCCGACCAGCAGCAGCGCGCGGTCGCGCAGGCCGCGCAGGTCGTCCGGGATCGGCGCCAGCAGTTCGCAAAGCGCCGACAGCGTCACAGCGCGCTTCTTCTGCGGATCCGGCGCGTCCCGACGGATCCCGGCCATCGTCTCGGAGATTTCCGCTGTGTCGATTGGG
>CALMVT010000116.1:0-18191 GCA_937873175.1 uncultured Acetobacteraceae bacterium
GCCTCCATCGTCATGGGCAACCAGTCTGCGCCGGACCGGCAGCGGTGTCGAACCGTGCGTGATCCCCTGCTTGCATTCCCGGCCCAAACGGGCCGAGCGATCAAGCAAAAATCCGGGCGGGGAAGTCGGTCAAGCAACTCCGGCGGCGGTCTCCGGCGCGGCTTGATGCCCATATGGACGCCGGGTTGGACGTGGTGCAGAGTATCCGTGCTGCAGGCTGCGGAGCAGTGTTGCCGGCCAGGGATCTGGGTTCTGCCAAGTCCAAGAACCTGCGGGGCCAGTACGCGTTCGGTCCTTGGCGGTGCTGATCGGTTTTGGCACCGACCTTGGCGAGTCCGCGGCGGCCAGTACTTGGGATGAACCGATGGGATTGAAGCCGGTGCGCCCGGCCCGGCCCGGCAGCCATGGGGAAGCGGAGACGCTTCCGTTCGGAACATGACCGGCGGACAGCCTGCCTTTGCCGACCGTCGCGATGCCGGCCGCAAGCTCGCGGCCAGGCTGGCCGGTTTTGCAGACGTGCACCCGCTCGTGCTCGCGCTGCCGCGCGGCGGCGTGCCCGTTGCGTTCGAGGTCGCTCAGGCGCTACGGGCGCCGTTGGACCTGGTGATCGTCCGCAAGATCGGGGCGCCAGGGATGGAGGAGTTCGGCATCGGCGCCGTCGTGGACGGCCACGATCCCCAGCTCGTGCTGGACGAGCAGCACGTGCGCTTGGTCCGTCCGCCCCGGGGCTACGTGGATGCGGAGGTCCGGCGGCAGTTGGAGGAGATCGAGCGCCGGCGTCGGACCTACCTGCCGGGCCGATCGCCCCCTGCCGTGGCCGGGAAGGCCGTCATTGTCGTGGACGACGGCATCGCCACCGGCAACACGGCCAAGGCCGCCTTGCGGGCCTTGCGCAGCGGCCGACCGGGACGACTCGTGCTGGCAGTGCCGGTCGCCGAAGTCTACGCAATTGACATGCTGGCCGCGGAAGCGGACGAGATTATAACCCTGTCCGCGCCGAGGCGGCTCCACAGCGTCGGCGAACACTACGCCGACTTCACGCAGACGACGGACGAAGAGGTGATCCGGCTACTCGGCGCGAGCCTAATGCCGGCGACGTAGCTCAGGCGGCGCTGTTGCTGCCTACGGATTTTCGCAGCCGCCTGCGCAACCCGGCCGGAAACGCGGCGTAGCGCACGGATTATAGGCAACGGACAGGCCCATGCCATGGCACAGAGCGACACGCAGAAGAAGATCGTCGGGCGCGTGATGCACGAGTTCAAGCACGGCGAGCTGGACAGCGAGACGGGTGGCAAGATCCGCAACCCGAAGCAGGCCATCGCCATCGCGCTCAACGAGGCCGGCGCGTCCAACCGGCAATCCCCGGCCGCCAACAAGCGCCGCCTCGCCAAAACCAAGAAGCAGCAATCCGGGCAGACCCCGCGGGAAAGCGGTCCCACCCGCGCGGCGCTGTATGACGAAGCAACGCGGAAGGGCATCGCCGGGCGGTCCCGCATGGGCAAGGCGGAACTGCAAAAGGCGCTGCAGGCGACCAAATAGCCTCTACGGCCCGTTCTGCCCCGGCACCATTCCGGCCACCACGCCGCACGCCTGCTCAGTCTCCGGCCACGGCACGCTGCCCAAAGGAAAATGCCCCGCCAGCACCACGCTGATCAGCGCATTCACCTGGTCCAGCCATTCGCGGGATGGCGCCCCCTGCCGGGCTTCCGCGAGCAGCATGTCGCGCAGCTTGCAAAAGTGCTCCAATGCCGCCGCGAGGTCGGCGTCGTCCTTGCGCGGCTTGTGCGCGATGGCCTTGTCCAGGGAAGCGAGGGCTTCCCAGGCCTGGTCCTCAGCCATGGCCGTCGCCCGCATGCGCCAAGCGGCCCGGCCGCAAGCCGCAGGTCGACGCCTTGGTGCTGTGGATGCTGGTGTTCGCATCCCCGGTGATCGCCAGCAGCGCGTTGGCCACGTCGCCGCGGGCATAGCCCTGCCAGCCGAACACCCAGGGCACGCCGATCTGGTAGATGGTCCGCCCGTTGATCCGGAACGGCCGCAGCCGCTCCGTCACCATCGCCTTGGCCTCGATCTCGCTCCGCAAAGTCGAAAGCACGGTCCAGCCCAGGTGCTTGATGCCGAGCGTGCCAGCCAGTTCGGGCGGGATCTCTACAAACATTTCCGGCTGCAGCTCCGCGGTGTGCGGCGCGACCCGGCTGGTCACCCCGCCGCAATGCAGCTCGGTCAGCCGGAAGGTGGTCAGCACATACGGGAAGCAGGGATCTTCCGGCGCATAGAGCTCATTGCCCGGGCGGGCCCACAGCTTGACGGCCGGGTTGAGCTGCTCGCCGGGGTAGAGCGGGTTGCGCACCGGGCTTTCCACGGGTTCGTAGTGCGTCGGCAACGGCCCATCCGCCAGGCCGGAGGACGCGAACAGCATGCACTGGCCGTCCACCTCCATGATGAACGGGTCGGCACTGCCGAGCGCGTCCATGCCGTGCGGGCGCTTGCTCCAGTCCGGGCGGTAGTCAGGGCGCTTGGTTTCCTCGAAGTCCGGCACGTCGGTGCCGGTCCACTTGCTGTCCGCCTCGCTCCACCAGACCATGCGCTTGCGCTCGGACCACGGCTTGCCGTCGGGATCGGTGGCGGCGCAGTTATACAGCGTGCGCCGGTTAGATGGCCAGGAGAACGCCCAGCCGAGGTGGCTGCCGGGTCTGCCGGGGCCGTCCGGGGTGCGGGAACGGGCCAGGTTCTGCCCGTCCGCCGGGTAGATGCCGCAATACATCCAGCCGCCGCAGGTGGTGGAGCCGTCGTCCTTAAGCTGCTTTTAGCTCGGGATCTGCTTGCGGTCGGCAACGGTGTAGCCGTTGATCTCGCGCAGCACGGCTTCCGCGTCCGGCTCGCGCCGCTCGCTGCGCTCCCCGTAATCCCAGGTCAGCGCCTGGATAGCCGCGTCGGCTGGCGCCGTGCTGCCGGCATAGAGCTGCTTCAGCCGCTTGCCCAAATGATAGATAAACCAAAGGTCGGACCGGCTGTCGCCCGGCGCGTCCAGCACCACGTCGTGCCATCGCACCCGGCGGCCCTTTTGCCAGAAGTTCGCGGTTTCCGTCATCGCGAAGTCCCGCACCACCATCCATTCCAGTTTGGCAAGGCCACGCTCGACCATCTTGGAGTTGACGGCGCCGACCGCCGGGTTCTGGCCGAGGATGAACTGCCCCTTGATGACGCCCGCCGTTATGGCCAACGTCATCGGCAGTTGCGACACGTCCCCGGTCAGCTTGGAGATGAAGTCGTAGCCCCAGCCGTTCGCCGCCTGCGTGTGCTCGCCGTCTGACCATGTACTTGGGGAGGTTGTGCCACCACCTGGTCGCCGGCGTTTCGGCCTTAAGAAGCTGCGCCAGGGTGCCGTAGTCGTGAAAGGCGTTCGGCTGCGGCAAGTAGGTGGGCAGCATGTTGTAGAGCGTCGGAATGTCGGTGCTGCCCTGGATGCTGGCGTGGCCGCGCAGCGCCATGATGCCGCCGCTGGGCCGGCCGATGTTGCCCAGCAGGCCATGGATAATGCCGGCGCCGTGGAGGATTTGCACGCCGGTCGTGTGGTGCATTCAGCCCACGGCGTAGCAGATTGCGCCCGTGCGCTCCCGCCCGGGGTTGCGCGCCAGCGCGTCGGCGACCCACAGGAAGACGTTGGCCGGGCAGCCCGTCGCTTGCTCCACCATTTCGGGCGTGTAGCGGGCGTAGTGCCGGCGCATGATCTGATACATGCAGTTCGGGTGCTGCAGCGGAGGGCCCTCGGCCACGCTGTCCCCCTCGCCCGGCCCCGCTTCCTGCTCCTGCACGCGATGCTCGGAAACCGGCAACTGCGCGAGCTTGCCTTGAAGCGGAAGGCGACCGGGTGGTTCTCCGCCATGTTGGAGCCCATGACGACAATGCCGTCCGCATTCGCCAAATCCCACAGGAACATCGTGGCGGCGCCGCGGCCAAAGGTGGCGCCCAAACTGGGCGCCGAGGAAAGTGTCATCTTCGGGCTTGGTTCTCGATGCTCACCACGCCGAGGCCGCCGCCGAACAGCTTCTCGATGAGGTCGTTCTCCTCGTTGTCCAAGGTGGCGCCGCCGAGCGAAGCGACGCCCACCGTGTGGTTGACCAGCTTGCCGTCCGGCAGCCGCTCCACGAAGGTTTTGTCCCGCGCCTGCTTCGTGAGCTGGGCGACGCGCTCCATGTCCCAATCGAGCGGCCTTTCTTCCCAATGGTCGCTGTGCCGCGCACGGTGAAGCATCTGGCTGATCCGCTCGGGGCTGAGCAGCACGCCGAGCGTGCCGGCGCCCTTGGGGCACAGCGTCCCTTGAGTGACCGGGCTGCGCGGGTCGCCCTCGATGTGGATGGGCTTGCCGTCCTTGGCATACACGAATTGCGCGCAGCCGACCGCGCAGCACGGGCAGATGCTGGTGCCCACCCAGTTCGCCCCTTTCAGCCGGAGACGCAGCGTTTCGGAGATGGTGCTGCGCGCCGCCTCCGCCATCACGCTCTGCCCGTCTATCTGCCGCGGCAGCGACCAATCCCGGGAAAAGCCTTTGACTCGGCCCGAAGCGATGCGGTGGATAGTTGGCGTAGTCTCTTTCTGATCGGCCCGGGCTGGGGGCAAGCTGGCTCCTCACCAACGCGGCGTGCACTCATCGGGTCGATCACAGAAATTTCAGCGTGCATGAAAGCTCAAAGCTCCGCTGCCCTCGGCGTGTTCTATGACCGTGCGTAGGGGAGCGGTCCGCGATGGACGTGATGGAAGGCGTCGTGACGATGGCGCAGGAAAGCCGGTTCCAGCTCACCGACGACTGAGGCGCTGTTCCACACCGAGTTCGGCACGGTTGTCGTGCAGCAGGACATCTGCAACGGCTGCGGCTACTGCATTCCCGCCTGCCCGTTCGGCGTGGTCGATCTCAACCCGCTCGCCGGCAAGGCGCACAAATGCACGCTCTGCTACGACCGGTTGAAAGGCGGGCTGGAGCCAGCTTGCTCCAAGGCATGCCCGACCGACAGCATCCAGTTCGGCGAGGTCGGCGACCTGCAGCGGAGGGAGGCGCACCGGGTCGGGCAACTGCACGAGGCCGGCACCATCGGCGGCCTGGGCCACCTCGCCGCCTTCTTCCTGCTGACGGACCGGCCGGAGGTGTACAACCTGCCCGCGGCGCCCACCCGTGGGTCGAACCGCTTGGCGCCGAGCCTCGCCTCCGGCCTTGCTGCGGTGGCCGGGCTGGCGCTCGCCGCGTATTCCCGCCGGGACTGAGGAGGCACCATGTCCGAAGGGCGCGTGACATCCCGGAAGGGTTTGGCCACCGAGCACGGTCCGCAGGAGCCGCCGCTGGTTCCGCGATCGGCCATCGTTGGCGCGGTGGTGCAAGACGGCGTGCCCACCTACTACGGACGGCCGCAACTCAAGGAAGCGCCGTTCAACAACTGGGTCGTGGGCGGGTATGTCTTCCTCGCCGGGTTGTCCGGCGCGTCCGCGCTGCTGACCGCGGCCGGGGACCTGGGGCGCGGGCGGGACGCGGGCGGCCTCTTAAGGCGGGGCCGCTACCTGTCGCTGCTGGCGCCCACCTCGGGTCCGCCCTGCTGATCTGGGACCTGCACACGCCCAAGCGGTTCTACAACATGCTGCGGGTCACCAAGTCCACCCCGCCCATGTCCATCGGCACCTGGGTCCTGATGTCATCCAGCGGCTTCGCCGGGCTGAGCGCCGCGGCGCAGTTCGGCGCGGACCGCGGCTGGCGGGGGATGCGCGAGGCGGCGCGCGTATCCCAGGTGCCGGCCGCCGTGACGGGCGCGGGCCTGTCCACCTACACCGCGGCGCTGCTATCCTCGACCAGCACCCCGCTTTGGGCCGCCGCGCCCCGGGCGCTGGCCATCCGGTTCGGCAGTTCCTGCGGCGCCGCGGCGCTGTCGCCTGGGGAAAAGCCGGGACGGAGCCGGCGCACGCTGGATACGGTCGCCCTGGCGGCGCTGGCGACCGAGCTTGCCGCCGCCACGGCCTCGCACCGCACCTACCGACAGAAGCGCGTTTCCGCGGCGCTTGCTGGCGGTTGGAGCCAGGCGGGGCGGCTTGCGTGGGGGGGGCCGGCACCTTGCTGCCGCTCGGCTACGCGCCGCGTCTTTGCTGCTTGAGCGGCGTGCCCCGGCGTTGTCCGGCGTGGCCTTGCTCGCGGTCCTGGCCGGCAGCGCGCTGCTGCGCGTTTCGATCATGGCGGCGAGCGACGTGTCGGCACGGCGGCCGGAAATCAGCCGCGGCTACGCGCAACCGGACTACCTGCCCGAGTAGCCCGGCCATTCCCATGCAACCCCGGCGCGGGTAGAGCGGCTGATGGCGCAACGGTCGGAACCTCGGCCCGGCCCCCCCGTTTTCGCACTCGCATCCAAGGGGGGCCGCCATGCCATTCATCGAAACCGCGGACAAGACGACGCTGTTCTACAACGATTGGGGCAGCGGTCCGCCCGTCGTGCTGATCCACGGCTGGCCGCTCGACTCCGACATGTGGGAATACCAGTCCACCTTTCTGGCGTCCCAGGGCCTGCGCGTCGTCGCCTACGACCGCCGCGGCTTCGGGCGCAGCAGCCAGCCCTGGACCGGCTACGATTACGACACCTTCGCCGACGACCTGAAGGCGGTGATGGACGGGCTGAACCTGGAAGGCGCAACGCTTGTCGGGTTTTCCATGGGCGGCGGCGAGGTCGCGCGCTACATGAGCCGGCATGACGGGGCACGGGTGGCGAAGGCCGTGCTGGTGGCGGCCGTGACGCCCTATATGCTGCAAGCGCCGGACAACCCGGACGGCGTGCCGCGCAGCACCTTTGACGGGATGGTCGAGGGTTTGCAGAAGGACCGCCCGCACTTCCTGGCGACGTTCGGCAAGCAGTTCTTCGGCGCGGGGATGCTGAACTTCACCGTCACAGCCGAAATCCTGCAATGGTCCTTAATGATGGCCATGCTCGGCTCGCCCAAGGCAACGCTGGACTGCGTGCGCGCCTTTTCCGAAACCGACTTCCGGGGCGACATGGCGGCGTTCCGGGTGCCGACCCTGGTGATCCACGGCAACAGCGACGCGACCGTGCCGGTGGAGAAGTCCGGGCGCATCGCGGCCAAGATGATCCCCGGCGCGCAACTGCTGGAGTACTCCGGCGCCCCACACGGGTTGTTCTTCACGGAAAAAGACCGGCTCAACCAGGACCTGCTCGCCTTCGTGCGGCGGTAGCCGCCCGGCGGCGCGGACACGGGAGAACAGGATGGAGCACAGGACGATCACCGCGCAGGGCGCGTCGTTCCACGTCGCCACCGCCGGGTCCGGGCCGCCCTTGCTGCTGCTGCACGGCTGGCCGGAGTACTGGCGCACCTGGGAGCCGGTGATGGACCGCTTGGGGGACCGCTTCACCCTGATCGCCCCGGACCTGCGCGGCTTCGGCACCAGCAGCAAGCCGGCGGGACCGTGGGGCGCCGGGGACCATGCCGCCGACCTGCTGGCGTTGCTGGACGCCATGGACGTGGGCCGGGTGGGCGTAATCGGCCATGACGTGGGCGGGGGGGTGATGCTGGCCTTGGCCCGGCAAGCGCCGGAGCGGCTGTCCGGTTTGTTCTTCTTCGACTTCGTTTATCCCGGGATTGGCCCGCGCATGGGCACGCCGGACCGGCTGCGTGAGATCTGGTACCAATCGTTTCACCAAATGGATTTTGCCCCCGCCTTGGTCGGCGCCAGCCGGGATGCCTGCCGGGCCTATATCGGCTACATCCTGCGCCATTGGTCGCATCGGACGGAGTGGTGCGACGCGATGCTGGAGGATTGGGTCGGTAACTTCCTGCAGCCGGGAAACCTCGAAGGCGGTTTCGCCTGGTACAAGGCGGCCAACGCCGGCCGCATTGCCATGATGCAGGGCCGGGCGCCGGAGCAGCCGCCCATCGCCGTGCCCACCTGCGTCCGCTGGGCCGAGCATGACCCGCTGTTCCCCTACGCTTGGACGGACCGTTTGGGCGAAACCTTCACCGACCTGGACTTGGCGATGTTCGAGGGTGTGGGGCACTTCCCGCACCGGGAAGACCCCGACCGGGCGGCGACGGAGATCGCCGGGTTCTTCGGCCCGAAGCATGCCGGGTAGACGGAGCCAGCGGCGCCCAGCACTGGGGCGCCGCGTGGGTTCCGAGTTCACGGCACCCCTCCACGGCGCTCCGGGTTCTCAGGGCTGCTTGTTGCCAAGGGTAAGGCCCGCAGGTTGGCAGACCAATTGTGTGCCCTCCGCCCGGCAAATGGCCTGGTAGCCGCTTGAGTAAAGCGATGCGCCGACCCAGCGATAGCCGGCGCGCAGCTCCGTCCTCGGGTGACGGCAACGAAGTTCGCCGCGTCGTCCGTGCTGCCCGCGCCGACGTAGCGTGCGACGGCCGGGTAAGGGAACACCGGCCGCATGCGGGTGACGGCACCGTTCTCCACCTTGGAAGCGACGACTTCGCCGGGCGGGGTGCCGGTTTCCACCCAGGCCATCACCGGCGTGAGCATGTCAAACGTGTCCGGCCCCAGGCCGCCCGAGCAATGGGCCACCCCGGGAAACAGGTAATGCTTGGCGAAATCTTCCACCGCCTCGGCCCCCATCACGTCCCGCATGGCTTCGTAGTATTCCAGCGTTGATTGCGGCGTGATGTGCTGATCGGACCAGCCGTGCCATAACAACAGCTTGCCGCCGTGCCCGGCAAAGGGGCGCAGGTCGGGGTCCGTGGCCGCCGTGTAAACGGACGTCTGCACAGTCTGCCAGAAGGTGGGCACGGTGAACTGGAAGTCGGACAGTTGGTAGTTGGGGTTCGCAATGTTGAAGGTGGCGAGGTAGCGCAGGAACGACAGGGCGATGCTCTCGCTGAACGTCGGCTGGCCCGGTGCCGCCGGCACGAACAGCGTCCGATCAAGCTCCGACCCCCATTCGTGCGAGATCCTCTGCTCCAAGCGGCGGCCCTGCGCGTCCGTGGCGCCGTCGTGCAGCCGGCGGACGACGCCCGCCTCCGCCGGCCTGAGGCAGGTCGTTTCGTCCTGCCCGGGCGCGCGCAGCAGGCTGGCCGGATCGAAATGGCAGCGCCGCGGGTCGTCAAGCAACCCTCCCGCCACGCCGTCCAACTTGTCGCACGCGGCGACCACGGCCACATGGATCAAGGGCAGCTTGCCGTAGAACTGGGCGATGATCGCCTTGGCGACCTGCGACGTGACGTGCACGCCGCGGTAGGCGAAGTCGATCTGCGCCTGCGGGTTGCCCGCCGCCCACGAGCCGTCTGGCTGGCCTTGGTGTCCCATATCGGTGGTGGCGCTGGCGATCGTGCCGTCCGCAACCGGCGGGTAGCCTCCCGCCGCCGTGTAGTTGATGGTGGCGGAGCCGCACAGGCCGCCACAGCCGGTTTGCAGGTAGCGCTGCGTCCAGCCCTGCGTCGGCAGGCGCATGACGAAGGTGTTAGCCAGGGCGATGGTGCCCTGCACCGCACAGTAAGGGGCCGGCGCCCCGGCCGTCACGACGGCTGCAGATTGGATCGTGACTGGAGCGTCGGTCGCGCCGGAAAGGTCGAGTTGGGCCACCGCGGCGCAGTCCATGACGGGCGCCATGGCAATGGCGGAGAGAGTGGGATTCGAACCCACGGTACGCTTGCACGCACACACGCTTTCCAAGCGTGCGCCTTAAGCCGCTCGGCCATCTCTCCAGCGCGGGCGCATCAATAGCAGCGCCGGACGGCGATGCAAGCCGTTGCCGGCCCGGCCACACGTCGCCGCTTACGCATCCATCTTCAGCGCCGCCAGGAAGGCGGATTGCGGGATCTCCACCTTGCCGAACTGGCGCATGCGCTTCTTGCCTTCCTTCTGCTTGTCCAGCAGCTTGCGCTTCCGGCTGATGTCGCCGCCGTAGCACTTCGCCGTCACGTCCTTGCTAAGCGCGCTGATGGTTTCCCGCGCGATCACCTTGCCGCCGATGGCCGCCTGGATCGCGATCTTGAACAACTGCTTCGGGATCAAGTCCTTCAGCTTGGCGCAGATGCTCCGCCCCCGGCTTTCGGCGGCGCTGCGGTGGGCGATAAAGGACAGGGCATCCACCGGGTCCTGGTTGACCAAAATGCTGATCCGCACCAGGTCGCTTTCCTCGTAGCCGTCCATGGCGTAGTCGAAGCTGGCGTAGCCCCGCGTGACCGACTTCAGCCGGTCATAGAAGTCGAACACCACCTCGTTCAGCGGCAGGCGGTACACCGCCATGGCGCGGTTGCCGACATAGGTGAGGTCCGCCTGCTGCCCGCGCCGCTCGTTGCACAGCGTCAGCACGCTGCCGAGATAATCGTCCGGCACCATGATGGTGGCGCGAATCCACGGCTCGTCGATGTGGTCGATTTTCATCGGCTCCGGCATGTCGGCGGGGTTGTGCAGTTCCTCGACCGCACCCTTGGTGGTGTGGATGCGGTACACGACGCTCGGCGCCGTCGCGATCAGGTCCAGGTTGAACTCGCGGTTCAGCCGCTCCTGGATGATCTCCAAATGCAGCAGGCCCAGGAACCCGCAGCGGTAGCCGAAGCCGAGCGCCGCCGAAGTTTCCGCTTCATAATGAAAACTCGCGTCGTTCAGCCTGAGCTTGCCCAGGCTATCGCGCAGGTGCTCGAAGTCGTCGGCATCGACCGGGAAAAGGCCGCACCACACCACGGGGACGCTGGGCTTGAACCCGGCCAGCGCCGCCGCGGCAGGCACGCGGTCGTCGGTGATCGTGTCGCCGATGTTGCAGTCAGCCACGGTTTTGATCGACGCGGTGATGAAGCCCATCTCGCCAGGTCCCAGGTCGCCGGTCGGTACCATCTTGGGCGTGAACACGCCGACCTGCTCCACGCTGTGCACGGCGCCGTTCGACATCATGCGGATCTTCTGCCCGCGCTTGAGCCGCCCGTCCTTGATCCGCACCAAGATCACCACGCCGAGATACTGGTCATACCAACTGTCCACCAGCAGCGCCTTGAGCGGCGCGGCGGCGTCGCCCTGCGGCGGCGGCAGCCGGGTCACCAGCGCTTCCAGCACGCCTCCGATGTTCAGACCGGTCTTGGCGCTGATCATCACCGCGTCGTCCGCAGGCAGGCCGATCACGTCCTCGATCTGCTGCTTCGCCCGGTCAGGCTCGGCTGCCGGCAGGTCGATCTTGTTCAGCACCGGCACGATCTCGTGGCCCGCGTCGATGGCCTGGTACACGTTGGCCAGGGTCTGCGCCTCAACCCCCTGGCTCGCGTCCACCACGAGCAGGGACCCTTCGCACGCCGCCAGGCTCCGGCTGACCTCATAGGCAAAATCCACGTGGCCCGGCGTGTCCATCAGGTTAAGCTCATACGTCAGCCCATCATGGGCCTTGTAGGCCAGGCGCACCGTCTGTGCCTTGATGGTGATGCCGCGCTCCTTCTCCAACTCCATGCTGTCGAGCACCTGGGCCGACATCTCCCGATCGGTCAGCCCGCCGCACGCCTGGATCAACCGGTCGGCCAGGGTGGACTTGCCGTGGTCGATGTGGGCAATGATGGCGAAGTTGCGGATCAGGTGGAGCGGGGTGTCGGTCATTCCCCTGATGTAGTGGGTTTCCCCCGAAAAGTCAGCGCCTTCCTACCGCAGCGCGCCGCCCGTCGCCTTGGCCACGGCGGCGACCACCTTTGCGCCCGCGGCCTCGATTTCCGCGTCGGTCAGCGTGCGCTCGCGCGGCTGGAACACCACCTCGATCCCCACCGACTTCTGGCCCGGCGGCACCTTGTCGCCCTCGTACACGTCGAACACGTGGGCAGCCGCGGTCAACGCGCGCTCCGCGCCGCGCGCCGCGCGCAACACGGCGTCAGCGGGCACGTCCGCGCCCACAAGGAACGCGAAGTCGCGCCGCACCGGCTGGAACGCCGGCAGGTCCGGGGGTGCCCGGCGGCGGCGCTTCGGCTCCGGCACGCGGTCGAGAAACACCTCGAACGCCGCCGCCGGGCCGGTCCAGTCCAGGGCCTGCAGCACGCGCGGGTGCAGCTCGCCAAATGTCGCCAGCACGAGCCGCGGCCCCTGCCGCACGGTGCCGGACCGGCCGGGATGGTAGAAATTGGGCGCGTCAGCGGAAACGCTCAAGCTGTCAATGGGCAGGCCGAGTGCCTGCAACGCTTCGGTCGCCGCCGCCTTCGCGTCCACGGCACCCAGCCCGCGGGACGGCGCGAGCGGGTGCCGCGGCGTCACGCCCGCCAGCACGCCGGCGGCCACGGTTTCCTGCCCGTCCTCGCGGAACGCCGGGCCGATCTCGAACAGCCGCGCTTCCGTTTGCCCCCGTGCCGCGTTGCGCGCGGCGGCGAGCGCCAGGGTCGCCACCAGGGTGCCCCGCATCTGGTCAAGGTCGGAGGCGATGGGGTTGAGCAGCCGCAGCGCTTCCGGCGCGTCGCCGAACAGCGCCGCCTGGGCATGGTCCAGGAAGCTGAAGCTGACGCATTCCATTAGGCCCGCCGCGGCCAGCGTCCGCCGTGCCAGCGCGCTCCGCACCTGGCGCGGCGTCAGCACCGCCGGCGGCACCGGCGCAATGCGGGGCAAGGACACCGGGAGCACGTGGTCCAGGCCGCGCAGCCGCAGCACTTCCTCGATTAGGTCCGCTTCCGGCTCCGTCTCGGCGCAGCCCTCCGCCGCGGCCCGGGCGCGCTCCGGATCGAGGCCGGGCGCCTGGTCCAGCACGATCGGCGCGGCGATGTCGTTGCGCCAGGACGGCACGGCCACCCGCACCGCCTCCGTTGCCCGCGCTTCCACGATGAAGCCCAGGCCGGTCAGCGCCGCCACGGCCTCGTCCGGCGGCACGGCGGTGCCGCCCAGGCTGCGCAGCCGGTCGAAGCGCAGGGCGGCGCTGCGCCGCCAGGCCGGCTCGGACCCGGCCTGCACCACGACGCTCGGCTCGCCGCCGCACAGGTCGAGCACCATTTGCGTCGCAGCCTCGATGGCGTCCGGCAGCAAGGCCGGGTCAACCCCGCGCTCAAAGCGTTGGCGCGCGTCGGAGGCGATGGAGTGACGACGGCCGGTGAGCGCGATGTGCACCGGGTCGAACAGGGCGCACTCGATGAACACGTTGGCCGTGGTTTCCGTGCAGCCGGTCGCCTCGCCGCCGATCACGCCGGCGAGCGACTGCACCCCGGCGGCGTCGGCAATCACGCAATCCGCCGGGTCCGCCACGTAGTCGCGGCCGTTCAGCGCGCGGAAGCTCTCGCCCGCGCCGGGGCGGAAGCGCAGCATGCCGCCCTGCACCCGGTCCGCGTCGAACACATGAAGCGGGCGGCCCAGGTCGATGGTGAAGAAGTTGGTGATGTCCACCAGCGCGCTGATCGGGCGCAGGCCGATGCTGAGCAGCCGCCGCTGCAGCCAGTCGGGGCTGGGACCGTTGCGCACCCCGCGCACGGTGCGGCCCAGCACCCAAAAGCAGGCATCCGGCATGTCGATGGCCCAGGACACGGCGCTTGCGCCCATGCCTTGCACCGCCGCCGGCGCCCAGGGCCTAAGCCTGCCGAGGCCCGCCGCCGCCAGGTCCCGCGCGACGCCGCGCACGGACAACGCGTCGCCGCGGTTGGGCGTCACGCTGATCTCGACCACCGGGTCGTCCAGCCCGGCCCAGGCGGCGTAGCCCTGACCTACCGGCGCGTCGTCCGGCAGTTCCACGATGCCGTCGTGGTCCTCGCCCAAGCCCATCTCGCGCAGGCTCAGCAGCATGCCCGCGCTTTCCACACCGCGGATTTCACCCACCTTGAGCACGGCGCCGGTCGCCGGGATGGTGCTGCCGGGCGGGGCGAACACCGCGCGCATGCCCGTGCGCGCGTTGGGCGCGCCGCACACGACGGAGACGACGCCAGCCCCCGTGTCCACCTGGCAGGCCCGCAGGCGGTCGGCGTTTGGGTGCTGCGCCGCCTCAACTACATGGGCAATGCGGAACGGCGCCAGCGCCGCGCCCGGGTCCTCCACCCTTTCCAGTTCCAGGCCGATGGCCGTCAGCCGGTCGGTGACGGCGCCTATTCCGGCATCGGTGTCCAGATGCGTGCGCAGCCAGCTCCAGGAGAATTTCACGGCGCGATGCCCTCGTGCAGCGATGCGGGCGCCAGCGGGCTTGCGCCGTAATGCCGGAGCCAGCGCAGGTCGCTCTCAAAGAATGGGCGCAGGTCGGGGATGCCGTGCTTCAGCATGGCCACCCGTTCCACCCCCATGCCGAAGGCGAAGCCCTGCCATTCCCGCGGGTCCAGCCCGCAGTTCGCCAGCACGCGCGGATGCACCATGCCGCTACCTAGGATTTCCAGCCAGTCTCCGCCGCCGCCCAGTTCCCCGGTGCGCCGGTTCCAGCCGATATCGACCTCCATGCTGGGTTCGGTGAACGGGAAATAGCTGCTGCGGAACCGCACCGGCAGGTGGGCAATCCCGAAAAACGCGCGCAGGAAGTCGATCAGGCAGCCCTTGAGGTGCCCAAGCGTGATGTCGCGGTCGATCACCAACCCTTCGCACTGGTGGAACATCGGGCTGTGCGTCGCATCATGGTCGGCGCGGTAGGTGCGGCCCGGCGCGATCACCCGCAACGGCGGCGGCGTTTGCAGCATGGAGATGATCTGCACGTCGCTGGTCTGGGTGCGCAGCAGCAGCGGCCGGCCGTCGCGCTCGCCCGGCAAGTAGAACGTGTCATGGTCGGCGCGCGCCGGGTGGTGGGCCGGGATGTTCAAGGCGCTGAAGTTGAACCAGTCGGTCTCAATGTCCAAACCCTCGCCGACGGTGAAGCCCATCGCGCCGAACAGCGCCGTCATCTCCTCCATCGTGCGGCTGATCGGGTGGACCAGGCCTTGCGGGCGCGGCGGCGGCGGCAACGACACGTCGGTCCGCTCGCCCGCCAGCCGCGCATCCAGCGCCGCCACGTCCAATTCCACGCGCCGCGCCTCGATCAGCCCGGCCAGTTCGTCCTTGAGTACGTTGAGTTGCGCCCCGCGTTCCCGCCGCTGCTCCGGCGCAACCTTGCCGAGTTCCTTGAGCAGCGCGGTCAGTCGCCCCTGCTTGCCGAGCACGCCCACCCGCACGGCGTCCCAAGCGCGCAGGTCGGACGCGGCGGCAAGCGCGGCCTCGGTTTCGGCGCGGAGAGCTTGGAAATCGTCGGTCATGGCTGGCTGTCCGAAAGGGAAGCAAAAGGGCCGCCCGGTCGGGGCAGCCCTTTCCCATCTGATCCCGCGAAAATCCGGAGGGTTTGCCCTTGCCGCCCGAGGCTACTCCGCGGCGGCGGGTGCGGTCTCGGTGGAAGGCGCGGCTGCAGCGATCACCGCCTGCACCTGCTGCACGACCTGGGAGAACGCGGCCGGGTCGTCATAGGCGATGGCGGCCAGCACCTTGCGGTCCATCTCGATCCCCGCCGCCTTCAGCCCGGCAATGAAGCGGCTGTAAGTGATGCCATGCTCACGCACCGCCGCATTGATCCGCTGAATCCACAGGCCGCGGAAGTCGCGCTTCTTCTGCCGCCGGTCGCGATAGGCATACTGCAGCGACTTCTCCAGCCGCTCCAGCGCGATGCGGTAGTTGGTCGAACTCCGGCCGCGGAAGCCCTTGCTGGCCTCAAGGACCTTTTTGTGCCGGGCATGGGTGGTGACGCCCCGTTTGACTCGTGCCATCTCTGCGCTCCCTTACGACAGGCCGTATGGCGCCCACTGCTTGACGGTCAGCCCGTCCGCATGGGTGAGCACCTGGCTGCCGCGGTTGGTGCGCTTCATCGTCTGCGAGCGATTGATCAAGCCGTGGCGCTTCTTGCCGGGTCCGGCGAGCACCTTGCCGGTGGCGGTGATCTTGAATCGCTTCTTGACGGAACTTTTCGTCTTCATCTTGGGCATTTGGATCTCCTGTGGCTGAACCTGCGGAAACCCGGTGGCTTCCGAACAGGCGTCGTGGCCGGGCATGCCCATTCCAGGCCCGGCGCGCAAACGAAGCGCGGAATTTAGCGGGACGAGAGAGGGGATGCAACAGGCGGGGCGGCGGTCGCCTTCATCAGCACGGCCGCGCTCGGGGACGCCGCCGTTTCCTGCGCAGGTCCGACCGGGCTATGGTTCAACCAAGCGGTCGGACTGCGGAAGCCGGGCGGCTCACGGCATCCGGCCCAACAAACATTCGGGGAGGACCACACCCATGCAGTCACGTCACATGGTCTCGCGCCGGGACGGCTTGAAGCTGGCCGCCGTGGCCGCGGCGCTGGGAAGCAGCCCGGCTGCGCGGGCCGCAGATGCGTCGGAAACAGCGCCCACCGTGAAAACGCCGGTGGACTTCGCGGTGCCGCCGGGCGCGTGCGACTGCCACGTCCACGTCTTTCCCGACCCGGCGCGGTTCCCGTTCTGGAGCGGACGCAGCTACTCGCCGCCGGTCGCCACCGCAGACGACCTGCTCGCGCTGCAGAAAGCCCTGCACATGGACCATGTGGTGATCGTGACGCCGAGCGTTTACGGCGCCGACAACGCGGCCACGCTGGACGGCATGCGGCAATTGGGTCCGCAGCGGGCGCGCGGCGTCGCGGTGATCGACAGCAAGACGAGTGCATCCGACCTGGACGCCATGGACCGCGCCGGGGTGCGCGGCATCCGGGTGAATCTGGAAACGGCTGGGATCGTCGATCCCGAAGCCTCGGCCAAACGGCTGGACGTTGCCGTGCAGCAGATCAAGGGACGCCCCTGGCACGTGCAGATATACACCCGGCTTCCGGTCATCGAGGCGCTGAAAGCGCAATTGGCGGCCGTGCCGGTTCCCCTGGTGTTCGACCATTTCGCCGGCGCGGACGCGGCGCTGGGGCCGCAGCCAGCGGGATTTGGGACCGTGCTGGACATGGTGAAGTCCGGCAAGGCCTACGTGAAGCTGTCCGGCGCCTACCGTGCTTCCAAGGAAGCGCCGAACTACGCCGATGTCGCCCCGCTGGCGCGGGCCTTGATCGCTGCCAACCCGGACCGGCTGGTATGGGGCAGCGACTGGCCCCACCCCGACAGCACGCCGAAGCCGGGCCGGGCCGCGACCGACCTGGCCCCGGCGCAGCCGATCGACGACGGGCGGGTGCTGAACCTGCTCGCGGAGTGGGCGCCCGACGCGGCGATCCGGAAGAAGATCCTGGTGGACAACCCGAAGCAGCTTTACGGATTCTGAGAAGCATCGCCGCGCCATTCGCGATGCCCTGGCTGCCGACAGGATCGCCGCCGAGATGGAAGCGGTGGGCGGACGCCCTGCTGCCGCCTTAGAACCCGGATCCCGTCCCACACGGCCGGATCAAGGGCTGTTCCACCCCGTTCGGTAGTCCGGCTCCGACCTTCGCCGCAGGTCGGCGTCCTTGAGCCGGGCTTTTGCCGCGGCGCAGCCGGCAGTCCAATCGCCGATCGCCTGCCCTGTGGGGCCGTAGCAGGTGCCGGGGCGCGGCTTGCTCCGCTCTCCCGTCCAGTATTGCGCGCCCTCGCGGAAGGCTCCGCTTAGCGACGCGAACCACCCTTCCCAGTTCCGCCGGTCCGCTTGGCCTTGCTGAAAGGGGACGGGGGCCTGCGGCGGCTCGGGCGTCTGCGCCGCCGGGGCGCCCCCGGCGTCCGGCCCGGCCGCGGCCGGCACGACGGGCGATGCCGCCGGGAACACCGTGACGCCCATCTGCTTGAAGTCGGACGGGGTCAGCCATTCCATTCGGCCGGGGGTCGCCTGGATCATACGGCTGATCACCGAAGGCGGCACGCCGTAGCCGGCCGCGTCCCGCGCCATGACCGTGGTCACGCCCATGGAGGCCAGGGTTTCCTGCCCATCCTCCGACGCGCTGTGCACGCCGATCAGCGCGGTGGCCCCGGCGAACCGCCGAGGCGATGCCGCGAACAGCAGGAAGCATGCCGACGCGCATTGGCTGTTGTCCGCCACGGCGACGGTCAGCTTGGCCGCGGCGATGAACCGGGCGAACCGCTCCGCCTCGAACACGCTGCCGCCCGGGCTGTCCACGAACAGCCCGACGATGCGATCCTCCCGGGGCAGCGTGCCGACAAAGGAGCGCAGCCGCTCGAAGTCGCCCGCCACGATGGGGCCGCGCAGGATCAGGGCGACGGCGTTGTCCTTGATCGGCGCCCGCTCGAACTGGAAAGCGTGCGACCTTTCCGCACTCAGCAGGAACATGGCCGCCGCGACGCCGGCAAGAAGATGCTTCACGTCCACATCCTGAATTGGAGCCAAACGAAAC
>CALMVT010000116.1:18291-31099 GCA_937873175.1 uncultured Acetobacteraceae bacterium
GTCGCCCCGATCGCTGCGCCCACCACCACCGGCGACAGCCAGCCGAGCCAGGCCAGCGGTCCCAGCAAATACAGCGCGTCGTCGGGATCGAACCCGGCCGCGCCCCCATAGGCCTTGGTGCCCGCCGGGCTACGCGCTTCCAGCATCTCGGACCACCATCCGCACACCAGGATGGACGCGCCCCCCAGTAGCCCCAGCGGGATCGCCCAAGGCCCCAGCCATCCGTCGCGCACCGCGAACCCGGCCGCGACAAAGAAGGAGGCGTTCACGCCGTTGTCCACGTAATAGTCGTAGCGATGGCCCGACACGCTGATCATCTGGCCGACGCGCGCCAACTCCCCATCCGCACGGTCCAGGAACGCCGACACCAGCCACAGCGCGCCGCCCCACCACAGCCCCGCCGCCCACCCGGTCGCGATGGCCGCGCAGGCAGCCACCCCGGTCAGGAGCCGCCCGGTCGTCAGGTGGTTAGGCGTGACCCCCGTTCCCAGCAACGGCTGTATGGCCCGGCGCGCGAGGAGATGCGTCCAACTCTTGTGACTCACGTTGTCGCTCCGCTCACGGCCGGCCGGCCCTCCACCCATCGCCAGGCAAGCAGCGCCGGCACGCCCAGCACCACCTCGCGCAGCCGCTTCATCAGCCCCAGCGCGACCGCCACGTCTGGCGGCAGGCCGAACAGGTGGCAGATCAAGACGTAGCCGCCCTCCGCCACGCCCAATGCGCCCGGCACCACGAACCCCGCCGCCTTGGTCGCCTGGCCCAACGCCTCGATCACCGTGCCCTCCGCCAACCCGGCCTCCGTGCCCAGCAGGTGCAAGGCAAGGCACACCTCCACCCCGCCCAGCAGCCACGACACGGCATGATGCAGGCAGGCGAGTCCGGCGCCCCCCGGCCGGCGGTAAACGCCGCGGATCGCCTCGTCCAGCCCGACGATCTCGCCCAGCGGCGCCCAGCCGAAGCTGCGCGACAAGCGCATGATCCCGCGCTCAATCAGCCCGGCCAGCCCGAACCATTGCGCGGCGACGAACCCGGCCGCACCCAGCGCCGCCAGCCCTGCCCCGCCGGCCACATAGCCCACCACCCCGCTACCGCCCACCAGCAGCACCAGCAGGCCGAGGCCGAGCAGGGTGTAGGCAACCTGCGTCACCATCTCCATCGTCAGGTCGCCGACCGACCCGGCCACGGCGTCCGCCAGCCGAAGCCCGCGGCGGCGCAGCAACTGCACGGCCACCACCTCGCCGCCGATCTGGGCCACGGGCAGCAGGTTGTTGACCCCTTCGCGTATCCAGCGAAGGCCCACGTACTGTAGGAGGCTCGGCTGCGGCCGCGCCGGCCCCGCCACGGCCCGCCAGGCCAGCGCGGAGAACAGCATTTGCAAAAGGTGGAACAGGATCAGCGCGGCGACTCCCACCACCCCGGCCTGGGCCAGCAGCGCCCCGATCGCATGCAGCCCGGTGCTCACCAGCAGCCACACCGCCAATCCAAGCCCGACCAGCGTGCCGAGCACCATGCCCCAGCGCAGGGTCATCCCGGCGTGCCGAACCGCTTGCCGGGGAACATCCTGCCGATACACTGCGACCCATGCGCCCGATCCTGCTGACGCCCGGCCCGCTCACCACCTCCGACCGCACCCGGGCGGCCATGGGGCGGGATTGGGGATCGCGCGACGACGCGTTCGTGCGCATGAGCGAAGCGGTGCGCGCCAGGCTTGGAACCCTGGCCGGCGCCGGCACGACGCACGCAACCGTGCCGCTGCAAGGCGCCGGCACCTACGCCGTGGAAGCGGCCATCGACACCCTTGTGCCGCGCGACGGCAAGCTGCTGGTGCTGGCCAACGGCGCTTACGGCCAACGGGCGGCTGCCATCGCGGCCCGCCTCCGGCGCGACGTGGCGACCCTGGCATTGCCGGAAGACGAGGCTTTCACCCCCGAAGCCGCGTCCGCCGCCCTGCGCGCCGACCCGGCGGTGACGGACGTGCTGCTGGTGCACCTGGAAACTACGAGCGGCCTGCTGAACCCGCTGGAGCCGATTGCCGCCGTTGTTGCCGCCGCAGGGCGTCGCCTGCTGCTCGACGCGATGAGTTCGTTCGGCGCAGTGCCGATCGACCTGCGCGCGACCCCATGCTGCGCCGTGATGGCGTCGACCAACAAATGCCTGGAAGGCGTGCCGGGCGTGTCGTTCGTGATCGCCGAGGCCGGGCACCTCCGCGCGATGGCGAGCAACGCGGGCAGCACGGTGCTGGATTTGGAAGCCCAGTGGCGCGGGTTCGAGCGGGACGGCCAATGGCGCTTCACGCCGCCGACCCACGTGATCGCAGCCTTGTCGGCCGCGCTGGACCAACTGGACGAAGAAGGCGGCGTGGCCGCGCGCGGCGCGCGGTATCGCCGGCACATGGACGCGCTGACCGCTGGCATGGACCGGCTCGGCTTCCACCCTTACCTCGACCCGGCCGTTCAGGGGCCGGTGATCCTGACCCTTCGCGACCCGGGCGGCGCGTTCAGCTTCCCCGCGCTGTATGCCGCGCTGGCGGCGGAGGGGATCGTGCTTTACCCGGGCAAGCTGACGCGGGAGGCGAGCTTCCGCATCGGCTGCATCGGCGCGATCACGCTGGCCGATATCCGGCGCACGCTGGACGCGGTCGGCGCGTTCATGGGGGCGCACGCGGCGCGCGGCGCCGCCGCGGACTGATTGCGCCACGCTTAAGCCGCGCGTCCATGCGCCGCGTGTTCCTGGGCCTGCATCGGCCGGGCCAGGAAGGCGCGGAATCGCCGGGCCACTTCATGCGGCGCCACGGTGGGCCGGCCCAGGGTTTCCATCGACCCGGGGCGGATTCGGACATGCAGCAGCACCGGGCCTTCGGTCGCAAGGGCGGCGCGGAACGCCCGCTCGAACCCCAACACGTCGTCGCTGGCAAAGGCGGCGCGGTAGCCGCACGCCAGGGCTACGGCCGGGAAATCCACGCCGGGGGAAGACGTCGCCTGCCCGCCCGTGCTGTCATGCACGCCGTTATCCAGCAGCACGTGCACCAGCCCGCCGGGACGATAAGCGCCCACCGTGGCCAGCGTGCCCAGCTTCATCAGCGCTGCGCCGTCCCCGTCCAGCACCACGACGCGCCGCGGCGTGTGCAGCGCCACCCCCAGGCCCATGCCCGTGGCGCATCCCATGGACCCGACTTGGTAAATATGCTGCTCGCGGTCCGCGAGGGTGAACAGCTCGCGCCCGCATTTGCCGGTGGTGGCGACCACTGCGGCGTCGCCCGGGATGACGGCCAGCAGGCGTTCCAGCACGGCCGCGCGGGCCGGACGGTCGCCGTTCTCGCGGTTGTCCTCGAAATGGCCGGGCGCGTGCGGCGCACGGCGCGGCTCGTCCAATGCCGTGGGCGACACGCTGCCCTCGTGCATCACCAGCGCAAAGGGCGTGCCCTCGTGCATAGCGGCGAAGGCGGCGTCCAGCGCCGGGCCGATCTCCGCGTCCGTGCGGGGGAACACGCCCTGCGGCACGGCGATGGTCCGCAGCAGGTCAGGCGTGATGCGCCCCATCAGCGTGTGCTGCGGCTCGTCCTTTCGGCCCGGCTCGCCACGCCAGGTGCAAATCAGCAGGGTGGGAATCCGGAACGGATGGTTCAGCGAGGTCAGCGGGTTGACCGCGTTGCCCAGGCCCGAGTTCTGGCACATCACAACCGTGTCCTGCCCCGCGAGCCAGGCGCCGGCGGCAATCGCTACCGCCTCGCCCTCGCTGGCGGCGCCGACATAGGACAGGGACCGGCTGCTTGCGACGCCGTTGATCAATGGCGTGAGGTAGGAGCACGGCACGCCGGTGTAAAACCGCAAGCCGCGGGCCGCCGCTTCGTCGAGAAAGGCGGCGCTCTCGATCACGGGAAGTTCCTTGCCTCGGCTAGGTCCAGCATCGTGTCCACGTCCAGCCAATGGCCGAGCACGTACAGCACCGACACCGGCATGCGGGCGAGCAAGCGGTTGAGCAGCGCCGGGATGTCGGCATCCCGCAGGGAGCCGTCCGCCTCCATCGCCGCGAGTTCGTCGCGGATCAGGGCGCTGCCCCGGGCGGTCGCGCGCAGCAGGCCGATCCACTCGCCCCCCACGCCAGGGGGCGCCCCCATTTCCAGCAGCCGCACGGGCTGCTCGTCGATGTCCAAGGCAGAATACGCCCGGTCCGCGTGCACCAGGTCGCGCGGATTGGGCGGACGCGCCGCGGCGCGCGGGTCCACGGCGATCACGATGTCGCCGTCCGCCGCCATCAACGCGTCCAGAATGTGGCGGCGAAACAGCACGTCGCCGTAAACCACCACGCTGTCGCCCAGCAGCCGGTCCGCTGCCCGCGCCAACGACGCCGCCTCGCCGGTCGTGGCGTAGTCGTCGTTGGTCACAATGCGTATGCCGGGCAAGCGCACCGCGTCCTTGTTGTAGCCGCACACCACGGTGGCGTCCCTCACCCCGGCGCCGGCCAGCGTCTCAACCAGGTGCTGCAACAGCGGCCGGCCCCGCACATCGACCATGCATTTCGGCCGGTCCGCCGTCAGCGCGTCCAACCCGTCGCCGCGCGCCGCAGCCAGGATCACAGCGCGCGCCGGAACGACCGCCGGCAGGTAACGGCGGTTCGCCTCCTCCAGTTCCTCGTTGCCGGTCAAGTGAAAGATGTCGGCTACCGACGCGACCCGGCCCTCAACCTGATGCAGGTTCTGGTCGACCGCGATCTGCCGCGCCGCATCGCGCATGGCCGTCAACGAGGCGCGGAGCAGGTGGTTGGCCCAGATCACCGTGGAGATGCCGGCTCCCCGGAATGCCTCCGTAGGGGTCGCGTAATACATGGTCGGCACGATCACCACGGGGCAGCGGTCGCCCCACAGGCGCGCGAACTCCAGGATTTCGGTCGCCGTCGATTTCTTGCTGTGGATCAGCACCGCGTCCGCCCCGGCCGCATGATACGCCTCCGCCCGGCGAAGCGCCTCGTCCATGCTGTGGCCTGAGATCAGCGCCTCAATGCGCGCCACCAGGCAGAATGCGTCCGACGTTTGCGCGTCCTTACCGGCGCGGATGCGTCCGCAGAACTCGGCGATGTCGGCCAGCGGCTGCGCTTCGCCCAGGAACGAGTTGGTCTTGGGGAACAGCTTGTCCTCGATGCACACCCCGGCGATGCCGCGCTCGCCCAGCTTGCGCACCAGGCGGCGGACATTGTTGAAATTGCCGTAGCCGGTATCGCCATCCACCAGGATCGGGATGCTGGTCGCGTCGGCCATGTACTCCAGCATGTCCAGCACCTGCGTCCAGGACGCCTCGTTGCTGTCGCGCAAGCCCAGCATGGCCGACATGGACAGGCCCGACGCCCAGATGCCGGCGAACCCGGCTTCCTCCACCACCTTCGCCGACAAGCCGCTATGCGCTTCCATGAGGAAGGACAGGGAGGGGTCATATAGGAGGTCGCGCAGCGCTTCGGCACGGGCCGTGGCCGGTGGCGGAGCCGGCCGGGGATCGCGAAGCGGCGTGTCGGGCAGTTGGAACTCTCCTGTTGGACGCAGCCAAACCGTAGCCGCCGCTATGCCGAATGGACGCCATCACCCGTTGCCGGATTGCGTCAATCAGGTTACGCGGTGGCGCATCGATCCTTAGAGCGCGGACATCCCTGGCGTGCAACCCCCGCCATTCGGCCTGGTGCCCTGCGTTGGCAAGCAGTGTCTGCAAGGCTACAGTTCCATGATGACCGCCAACGCAACCCGGGCCATTGTCCTTGCCGCCGGTGTCGGCAGGCGCCTTCACGGCACGGCCGGGTCCACGCCAAAGGCGCTGCTGCCGTTTGCCGGGCACACGCTGCTGGCCCGGCACGCCGCGGCGCTGAACCGGTGCGGCGTGTCGGACATCACCGTGGTGGTCGGGTTTGAGGCCGACCAGATGCGGGCCGCGGCGGACGCGATGCCCGGGGTGCGGCTGGTGTTCAACCCTGACTTCCGCGAGGGCAGCGTTGTTTCGCTGTGGGCGGCGCGCGCTTCGCTGCTGTCCGAAGCGCCGGTGATCCTGATGGACGCCGACGTGCTGTATGACGACCGGCTGCTGCGGCGCTTGGTGGACAGCCAGCACCCTAACGCGGTGCTGCTGGATCGCGACATCGAGCCGGGGGATGAACCGGTGAAGCTGTGCATCCAGGATGGAGCCATCGTCGATTTCCATAAGAAGCCCACCGCCCCGCACCAATGGCACGGCGAAAGCGTCGGCTTCTTCCGCTTCACGCCCGAGACGGCGGCCGAGCTGGCGCGCCGCGCCTCGGACTACGCCACCGGCGGCCAGCGCCACATGGAATACGAGGAGCCGATACGCGACATGATCCAGTCCGCCCCATCCCGCTTCGGGTTCGAGGACATCACCGGCCTGCCCTGGACGGAGATCGATTTCCCGGCCGATGTCGCCAAGGCGCAGGCGCTGCTGCCCCGGCTGGTGGCGTGATGCTCGACCACGTGCGCACTTCCGGCCCGACGGCAGAGGACTTGGCCGCCATGGATCGCGACGGCTATCTCGTGGTCCGGGGCTTCTTCGACGCGGACGAGACCCGCGATGTGCTGCGCTGGACGGAGGAGATTTCCACGGCGCCCGAGGTGCCGGGCCGGCACATGGTTTATTACGAGGACAGCCTGACGGAGCCGGGCCGCCGCGTGGTGCAGCGCATCGAGAACTTCTGCCCTTTCCACCCGGAGTTCGATGCGCTGGTGCGGCATGGCCGCCTGCTGGACTGGACGGCCGCGTTGATGCGTGCGCCCGTCGTGCTGTTCAAGGAAAAGATCAACTTCAAGATGCCGGGCGCGCCGGGCTTCAAGGCGCATCAGGACCAGCAGGCGGGCTGGACCCGCTATGCCCCGATCTTCGTAACCGCGCTGGTGACGATCGACCCGGCGACGGTCGAGAACGGCTGCCTGGAGATGGTGCCGGGGCGCCACCGCGAAGGGCTGATCGGCGAGGAATGGAACCCGCTGAGCGAGGACGGCCTCGACCTGCATCCCGTGCCGACGCTGCCCGGCGATGTCATTTTCTTCGACAGCTTCGCGCCGCATGCCAGCAAGGCGAACCTCACCAGCGCGCCCCGGCGCATCCTTTACCTGACCTACAACGCGGCCGAGCACGGTGACCACCGGCTACAGTATTTCGCGGACAAGCGGGCCTCGTTCCCGCCCGATGTCGAGCGCAGCGGGACCGGCACCTACACGTTCAGGGTTTGAACCAACCCGGGGCTTGGGCCGTGGGGGAAAGGGAGAGGACGATGCCGAAAACCTGGATCGAGGCCGCCCTGAACGGCCCTTGGGGCCGCGAACGGCAACCCGGCATGCCCGTGGCGGTCGAGGAGATCGTGGCGGACGGCCTAGCCGCGGCGGAGTCCGGGGCGGCCATCCTGCACCTGCATGCCTATGACCCGGCGACCGGGCGGCAGCGGGATGATTGGGAAACCTATGCGCGCATCATCGAGGGCATCCGCGCCCGCAGCGACGCGCTGGTTTATCCCACGATCCCGCTCGCGGGTTCGGACTACGCCGACAAGCCCGGCGAGCCGGTGCCGGAGGCGCGCTTCGCCCACACGGAGGAATTGGCCCAGCGTGGCCTGATCGAGGTGGCCGTCGTGGACCCAGGCTCGGTGGACTTCCTGCGCTTCGACGAGGCGGACCGGCCCGGAACCGGCTTCGTATATCGCAACACGCCCGCGGAAGTGCGCGCGGGATTGCAGGTCTGCGCCCGCCACCGCGTTCGGCCGGGTTTCGCCATCTACGAGCCGGGCTTCACGCGGCTGGGCGCGGCGCTGGCGCGGGCCGCGCCGGGCGCGCCGACGCCGCTTTACCGTTTCATGTTCTCGGACGAGTTCGCCTGGGGTTTTCCGCCGCGTGCGCCCTATCTGAAAGCGCACCTGGCGTTGCTGGCCGAGGCCGCACCGGGCGCGCCCTGGATGGTGGCCGGGCTGGGCGTGGACATACGATCGCTGATCGGGGCGGCCGTGGCGCAAGGCGGGCACGTCCGGGTCGGGCTGGAGGACGCGCCGTGGGGGTCGCAGATGTCAAACCGGGAGTGGGTGGAGGAGGCAGCGCGGGCGGTGCGCGCCGCGGGCGGCGATCCTGCGACGCCGGCGGAGGTGCGTATGGCGCTGGCGGCCTGCGATGCTGGGGCGGCGTAGCGCGGCGCTGCCCTCACCGCAACCGCCGTTCATGCCGCGATGCGGTGGGGAGCAGCGCCATGTCGTCGGGTCCGCTGGCGTTCATCGTTTTTCTGACCTACATCGGTTTATACCTGGTGTTCGCCGGGCAGGTCAGCGGCACCGAGGTCGCGGCCGGCGTGCCGGCGGTTGGGCTGGTTGCGACGTATGCCGGGCTGCGGCACCGGAGCGCGTCGCGGCCGATGCGGCTGCGGGGGCCGTGGCTCCGTTTGGTGCTGTCGCCCATGGCTGCGGTCGCGGGCGATGCCGCCCGTGTAGGCGTTCACCTGCTGCGCGCCGTCTTCGTCCCGGGGTCCCACGTGGCCGGCACGATCAACCGGCAGCCGTTTCGTTCAGGAAGTGCGGAACCCACCGAGGCCGGGCGGCGCGCGCTCGTTACCCTGGCGAGTTCCCTTGCCCCGAACGGCTTCGTGCTGGACGTGGCGCCGTCCGTTCTGTTCCGGGACGAGCAGGCGCTGCTAACGCACCGCCTAGCGCCGGCCCGGCCCGATCCGGACCGGGAGTGGCCGGTGTGACGGGCTGGACGGTCGCGTTCGTGCTGCTGCTGCCGGCCTTTGCCGTCCCGGTGGCGGCGGCGCTGCGGGGCGGAACGGCGGACCGGCTCGCCGCCGTGCCGCTGGCCAGCGGCGTGGCCACGATTCTGCTCGCGCTGATAACGTTCGTCTTCGACCAAAGCTCCTTCATCGACATCGCGCTGTGCCTTGCGCTGCTGACCTTGCCGGGCACCCTCGTGCTGGCGCTCTTTTTGGAGCGATGGCTGTGACGGCGGTGATCAACGGGCTGCTCGGCCTGCTGGTGGCGGTGACTTGGCTGGGCTGCCTCGGGTTTGTCCGGCTGCGCAGCCCGCTGGACCGGCTGCATTGCGCCGCCTTCGTCAACGCGACGGGGGGACTCCTGCTGGCCGCGGTCGCCTAGGCGGCGGACGGGCCGTCGGACCGGGCGTTCAAGGTGCTGTTGACGGTCGCCGTGACCCTGCTTGCAGGCTCGGCGCTGTCCCACGCGGTCGGCCGTGCCCTGCTGTATCGCGGGCGCTTCGCCGAACTGGGCGCGCGCGAGCAATGAGCGTCCTGCTCAGCGCCCTGTTCCTGCTCACGGCGGTGTCCGGCACCGGTGTGGCGCTGTCCCGCACGCCGCGCCAGCAGGTGCTGGCGATGGCGGTGAACGGGATGGTGCTGGCGCTGCTGTTCATGGCGCTGCAGGCGCCGGACGTGGCGTTCGCCGAGGTGGCGGTCGGCACGGTCGCGCTGCCGCTGCTGTTCCTCGTGGTTCTCGCTTCCACCAAGATGGACCGCAGCCCGCGCGGCGGCGACCCGTGACACGGCCGATGCCGCGCGGCATGACTCCGCGCGCCCGGCTCGTCCTGTTCGCCCTGGCCGGCCTGTGCGTCCTGCCTGGGGTCATGCACGTCGCGCTGCACATGCCGCAGTTCGGCGCCCACCCCCTCCCCTACGGCGACGCGATCAACGCCGCGGCGCCGGGCGAACGGCATCTGACGAACATGGTCAGCGCCGTCAACTTCGATTACCGCGGCTTCAACACGCTGGGCGAGGAGTTCATGCTGCTGTGCGCGGTGACGGGGGTGACCGTGCTGCTGCGGGGGCAGCGGGGCGAAGGGCGCAGCGCGGAGCCGGGCGTCACCCCCGGGCGACCCATTCCGCCGCGGAGCGACGGGGTTGTGCTGATCTGCCATCTCGGCGGGCCGGTGATCCTGCTGTTTGGCCTATACGTGGCGCTGCACGCCATGACCACGCCCGGGGGCGGCTTCCAGGGCGGCGTGATCATCGCGTCCGGCGCCTTGCTGCTGTTCCTGGGCGACGGCTACGACGGATGGCACCGCATGATCCGCTCGGAGGCCATGGATGCGTGCGAGGGCGCGGGGGCGGCGCTGTATGCCGCGTGCGGTTTCGCCTCCGTGCTGCTGGACTTGCCGTTTTTGCAGGATTTCCTGCCGCTTGGCGCCCTCGGCGACCTGTTCTCCGGCGGGTTGATGCTGATCGAGAACGCGGGCGTGACCTTGGCGGTCGGCGGCGGCTTCGCCGTGGTGTTTGGGAAATTCCTGGAGGAAACGCGGATCATCCCCGAAGCGTACAAACCATGAGCTTGCTGCCGTCCTTGCTGCCCTGGGCCGTCGCGGCGTGGCTGCTCGGCGTCGGGTTGTACGGCATCGTGACGAGCCGCAACTTCGTGCACCTGATCGGCTGCTTGTCGGTTGTGCAGTCCTCCACCTACGTGCTGCTGCTGTCGGTCGGGTTCCGCACCGGCGGGATCGCGCCGATCTTCTACACCCACCCGCCCGGCACGCCCGCCGTCGATCCCATGGTGCACGCGCTGGTCCTGACGGATGTTGTCGTGGGCGCGACCGTCACTGCGCTGCTGCTGGCCCTGATCCTGCAACTGCACAAGCGGCGCGGCACCGTGGACCCGGAGGCGCTGCGGCCGATGCAGCCGTGACCGCGTTGCGGGCGAATCGGGCTTGACCGCGCTGCCGCCGCTCCCCGTCGCCGGGCCGCTCCTGGTCGACGGCCTGCTGCTGGCGTTCGGCAAGGCGCTGCCGCGCAAGGCGCCGGACATCATCGCGATCCTCACGGCGCTCGCGGCCATGGCGGTGTGCGCGGCCATGACGGCGCGGGCGGCGGATGGCCCCTTGGTGTACTGATTCGGCGGCTGGGCGCCGCGCGACGGCCAAGTCATCGGCATCGCCTTCGCGGTGGACGAGGCCGGTGGCGGCTTCGCAACCGTGATCGGCGGGCTGTTCGCCGCCACGCTGGTATTCGCCTGGGGCTATTTCGACGAGGTGCACGCGCATTTCCACGTGCTGATGCTGGTGTTCATGGCGGGCATGATCGGCTTCTGCCTGACCCATGACGTGTTCAACACGTTCGTCTGGTTCGAGGTGATGAGCGTCGCCGCCTTCGCCCTGACCGGCTACGAGCTGAAGGCCGATCCCCTGCAAGGCGCGCTGAACTTCACCGTGGTCAACTCGGTCGGCAGCTACCTGCTGCTGGACGGGATCGGCCTGCTGTATGCGGTGGGGGGCGCGCTGGACATGGGCGCGCTCGGGGCGGCGGTGGCGCGGGCGCCGGCGGACCCGGTGGTGGCCGCGGCCTTCGTGTTGATGGCCTACGGCCTGCTGATCAAGTCGGCGCAGGTTCCGTTCCATTTCTGGCTGCCGGACGCGCATGCGGTGGCGCCCAGCCCCGTTTCGGTGATGTTCTCCGGCGCCATGGTGGCGCTCGGCATCTTCGGCCTCGCGCGCATCAGCTTCACCGTGTTCGCCGCCTCCACCGCGGTCATGCAGGTCATCCGCACGCTGCTGCTCGGCTTGGGCGTGGCGAGCGCCCTGGTCGGCGCGGCGATGGCACTGCTGCAGCGGCACCTGAAGCGGCTGCTCGCCTTTTCCACGGTGGCGCATACGGGGGTGCTGCTGATCGGCCTGGAGCTGCTCAGCCCCGGCGGCGCGTCCGGCATGCTGCTCTACATGGCCGGACACGGGCTGGTGAAGGGGGCGCTGTTCATGGTGGCCGGCATCCTGCTGTCCGTGTGCGGCGGCATCGACGAGATCGCGTTGCGCGGGCAAGGCGCCCGGGCATGGCCGGCGGGGGTCGCCATGGCGGCCGGCGGATTGCTGCTGGCCGGGCTGCCGGCCGGGCTGATGGACGGCGGCTTCGGCCGGATCGCGGATGCCGCCGCCGCCGGGGGCCAACGCTGGCTGTGGCTGCCGCTGGTGGCGGGCGCTGCCGGCACCGGGGCCGCGGTGCTGCGCGCGGCAGGACGCATTTTCCTGGGCTGGGGTCCAGTGCCCTGCGGGGAGGACCGCTCACTGACCGACCAGGAGCAGGAAAAGAACGACCGGCCGCTTTGGCTCATGCTGCTGCCGGCGCTGGCGCTGCTTGCCGGGTCCTGCGTCGAAACGGCCGGCGCCGGGCGCTTGGCGACATCGGCCGCAGCCGCCTTCATGCCGCCCGGCGCGGCGGCGGGGCCGGCTTTTCCGCAGCCGGGAGCGCCCGTCATCGTGCTCGCGTGGCTGTCGGTCGTTTTGGCGCTGCTGCTTGCGGCCTGGCAGCTTTCGCGGCAGCGCCTTCCGGGACCGCTCAACAGAAGTGCGCAGCGCGTGCTGGGTCCGCCGGGCGCGGGCTTGGATTTCCTGCATAGCGGTGCCGTTGGCGACTACATCGCTTGGGTCGTCGTGGGCCTGGCACTGTTCACCGCCGCGTTCGGGCTGGGCTGAGCCGCACTCCACCCGCTTGGAAGGGCGCGGGCGCCGTGGCACACCGCGGGCATGGCTGTGTTTGAACTCGTCTTGGCGCTGCTGCTCGGCGGCGTCGGCCTTTCCCTGCTTGCGCCGCGGCTGGGGGTGCCCTGGCCGGCGCTGCTGGCGCTGGCCGGCGCCGTGCTCGCCTTTGTGCCCGGCGTGCCCGAAGCCGCGCTGGAGCCGGAGCTGGCGCTCGCCCTGTTCGTCGCCCCCGTGCTGCTGGATGCGGCCTATGATGCCAGCCCCCGCGACCTGCGGGACAACCTGGTGCCGGTGGGCGGCCTCGTGCTCGGCGCCGTGGGCCTGACCGTGGCCGCGGTGGCGCCCGTGGCGCGCTGGCTGGAGCCGTCCCTGCCC
>CALMVT010000117.1 GCA_937873175.1 uncultured Acetobacteraceae bacterium
TCGTGTAGGGAACAATCGTCTCGGTCCCCTCAGACGAGCTGGTGTCGCCACAATATGTTGGCGCTTTGGAGCCGGGAGTTACGGCGTAGATCGTGGGCAGCGTCGAGTTGTTTGGGAACCGGAACGCGGTCAGGCGCCCGTTGTCGCTGACCTCGGCCGGCTCGATGGCTTGAGAGCCTTGGGCGGCATAGTGCCAGTTGCGCGGTCCATAGAAGTAGTCCACGGAGAGGCGGCTTTGCGCGAGGCGTTCATCCGCCCCCGCCGCGGCACGTTGCCGATTTGCGATGGCTGCCTGGCGCGCATCGTCGGGATAGACGAACTGGATTGCGAACGGAGTGACCGCCGCCGTGCCGGGCACGGTTCCATCCAGGCTTGCAACCTGTGCCGAGCTGCCCGGGCCGGTGCCGCGCGCAATCAGCTCGAATTGGTAGCTACGGGTGGTGCCATCCTTGAGCGATGTCACGACCTGCATGTTCGTGGGCGCGCGGACCTCGACGGGCTTGATGAACAGCAGGTTGCCCGTGGGCTGCGGCAACCAGGCGTCGCTGTCGCCGATGGCAACGTGAGTGATCGTCTCGCCGACCGCGAATATGATCTGCGTGGACGTGAACGTGGACCCCACGAGGCGGACGGGGTTCATGGGATTGTAGGGGACCGTCCGCACCCGGGCGTCCCACCGGCCGGCGCTGGGGTCCTGCACTGCGTCCGCCGGGCCGGCAAGGGCGACGCTGGCCAGGAGCGCCAAGCCGAGAGAGGACACAGGACGAATCATTGAGCGTTCTCCTGATCGACCCGGTAGGACGTGACCAGGAACCCGCGGGGGTTCACATTGATGGCGCTGCCGCTGATCGGCCCATGCGCGAAGTCAAAGGCGACGGTCGCGACCATGTTTCGCTTGGGAAGCACAAGATCGCCTTTGCGCTCGGAAACCACGTAGCGGACCTGTGCGAGCTTGGGGCCGATGAACGACGTGCTGACCCAGCTCAATGCAGCCTGGCCGGTGCGGCCGAGGACGATTTGCGGGCTTCGCGGGTTCGATCCCCTGAACAGCTCGGCATACTGCTGCTGCACATCCGGCGTGGACATGATGTTAACCACGTCGAAATTGCGCTGCGCTTCCGCGAAGCTGTAGCCCTCCCGGTGCAGGACGTATTGCCAGAGCCAGTGCCGCTGCTCGGCCTCCGAGGCGGCCATCTCGCCACCGCGCACGTCATAAACGCGATCAGTCATGCCGGTGGTGTCGTTCACCCGCAGCACGATCACTTCGGTGCTCTTGAGCGGCGTCAGACCGGCGGTGGCAAAGCACGCGATGCCGGCGATGACGCCGAAGCCGACCGCCACGGTCCAGCCGATCCCGGCCATGCGGTAGGCCCACTTGAGGCGGTCGCCTTCATAGGAGGAAACCTGCTTGAAGTAGGCCGCCAGCAGCTCGGGGTCGTTCGGAACGGGGCGGGCCTGAAAGGCTTCGGCCGGCGTTGGCCGGGCTTTGATGATCGCGTTCATGCGCCGTTCCCCCGGGACACGAGCGGCGGCGTCGTCAGCTCGTTGGGGCCAGGCGTCCAGTGCCCGACATTGAGTTGGCGCACCGGGCCGGAGGCGACGGGCAACGGACGTTCCACGCACGCCGCAGCCGACAGGGGCAGAAGGGCCACAAGGGCGAGGCGCAGGATCATGGTATGTTCCTCATGATGGCAGCGGTTGAGCGGATCACGGGCGTAGAAAGACACGCGCTCAGCTATTCGGCAGGACGGGGTGAGCTGCGGGAAAGAGAGCCGCCGGTCGGCGGGCGTATGCGCTGGCGCACTGCGGCGACGCCACGGTTGATGCCGGCGTCGGCAACCTTTGCAGCCGCGCCGGCAGCGCGGCCCATTCGGGAGGCCCCCGCCCCCAAGCCACGGGCGATGGCGCCAGTGTGGAAGTGCAGCCCGCCTGCTAGGGCAGTAGCGAAACCAGGAAGCTGGAATGCAACGAGAGCAGAAAAAGCGAAGAAAATCATGCCAGCTAGAAGAATGCCCAATTGCTCAAACTGATTAGGCCCTCTATACCTAATAATTTTCTGGATAATCTGAGCTTCTACCTGCAAGGTAAGTGCCATCATTATAACAGTGACAACTTGCAGGATAACACAAGAAATCATCGCTCCGATCCACCGCTCAAAGATTGCCTTGGTGGCCGGAAATAGGATGAGACCCAGCACGAGCGGCCCGATGACGATGAAAAGGCCGAGGATAACGTGGGAAAGAAACCAGATCGCAAAAGACACGATGCAGGCGACCATAGCAGCAAGCCAAAACACTATGATGACGATTTCCTCGCCTATGTCCCAGTAATCCAAAAGCTTCCAAACCCTTAGACCAGCTTCATACGCTTGTCTCCAAACAGCGTCGAAAGAATTTGCATCAATAACTACACCGCCATTCCCAGAATTTGCCACAGCCCGGGTGATGTCATTTGGCAATACGTTCAGAAAAAAATCCTGGACCCAAGTTGCATATACACTGCCATTTGTTGCAAACCAGGTAACAACAGAGAGCTTCACCATACGACCTATTAGGCCACTAACAGGCTCACTTGTCTGACCACGCATAATCAGAATGCCAGTGAGAGCTATGTAAAGAACCAATGCAGTCTGGATTGGGGCAGCAGCATAGGTAATCAGAGCTGATACGATTGTCTCAATTGATCGAAGAAACGGGGTCTCTAATTCATCGAAAATGTATTGAAAGATTTGTAGCTCACGCATCTGCCTGCGGCCTATCCAAAATTAACGGCCTACACCGCGTTGTTGCTCCATAAGCAAGGATTGCTGGGCAGGACGACAGGTAGCCCGGGCAGCCTCTGCGGGGGTTAGGCGGCGACAGTAAGCAAGCTTAAGCGTCCGATCCCCTGGCCTTCGTGTCCAATATTGCGGAGTGTCTGGGTCACTCATGTCTATGCCCGTGTCGCTACGTCGTGCTGATCCAACTGCCGCCTCAAGATCACCCCGCTTGGCATTGATGCAGTCTGGTGACGTTGCCAAATGCCCGGGGTCATTCAGGCAAATCCGCCGCACCTGCGCGCGCTCGGCTGGGTGCGTCGCATACCACTCAACCGTGCGCTGGTTCTCAGGAGGCAACGGCTGCGCACGGGCCGGAGTGGCAGGGGGCAGTAGGAAAAGGGCAGTCGCCAGGGCGCCGATTTGCACCGTGCAAATCCTGAGCATGTCCCGGATCCCCGGCGTCGGCGCTACTTGCACGAGAAGCTCCCTGCGCCTTGTTGGCACGAGCGGATGTCGGGCGTGAGATTGAACACCAGGGGCGTCCGCGACCCTTCGTAGCGGCACACGAGGACGATGCCGGAGGGATCAGGCGTATTCCAGATGTTGACCCTCCGGCCGCCGGGGTTCGACTGAGTGGGGGCCAGGAGAACGTTGTTCGCCGGGTCCCCTTGGTAAAGGCTGCCGCCATCGGAGCGCGCCAGGGACCGCCCATCGGACTTGGGCGGGCACTGGACCGCAGCGTGCGCCGTCCCGCAGGCAAACGCCACGGCGACGGCCAGGACCGCAGCCCGGGGATCAGTGCGAGACGACATAGAACGCGCTCCCTGTGTTGGCCGCGCCCGTGGTGCTGCTC
>CALMVT010000118.1 GCA_937873175.1 uncultured Acetobacteraceae bacterium
GCCCAGAAGGCACCCATGATTCGCATCCGACAGGGCTTCACCATCGGCTACGACTGCCCGCAGCCCGTGCCGATGGTGCTGATGCTCAGCATCCACCCTTCGCGTGAGAAGGACTTGCTGACGCCGCACGTCATCGAGTTCGACCCGGCGATCGAGGCGCGGCGCTACGTGGACGGCTTCGGCAACGTGTGTCACCGCATCATCGCACCGCAGGGACCGCTGACCATCTCCACCCTGTTCGAGGTACAAGACAGCGGCCAGCCCGACCTGGTGGTGCTGGAGGCCAAGCAAATCCCGGTGGACAAGCTGCCCTCCGCCGTCCTGGTCTATCTCCTGGGCAGCCGCTACGCCGACACCGACCTGCTGCACGACACCGCCTGGCCCTTGTTCGGCGGGATCGAGCCGGGGTGGGCGCGGGTGCAGGCGATCTGCGATTTCACCAACGACCGCATCACCTTCGGCTACGAGCATGCCCGGCCCGACAAGACCGCCCGCAACGCCTACGACGAGCGCCGGGGCGTATGCCGCGACTTCGCGCACCTGGCGCTGACGCTGTGCCGCTGCATGAACATCCCGGCGCGCTACTGCACGGGCTACATAGGCGACATCGGCGTCCCGCCGGCGAACGCGCCGATGGACTTCTCGGGATGGTTCGAGGCGTTCCTGGACGGTCCGGAAGGTCCGCGCTGGTACACTTTCGATGCCCGGCATAATCGCCAGCGCATCGGCCGCGTGTTGATGGCGACTGGGCGGGACGCGACCGACGTGGCGCTCGTCACCAGCTTCGGCCCGAACTGGCTTGCGAAGTTCAACGTGGTCGCGCAGGAGATAAAGGAAGGGATCTGACGGGCAACCCCCGCCCCTTCCTCACGGCCCAGGTTGGTCCCAAGCAAACCTCTGGAGGTCTGCGCGGCCCGGATCGCATCTGTGTTCCGGGCAGCGCAAGCCTGCTTAAGCGCCGCCGAGCGACCTCACTTGACGGCGTGGTCCCGCACGGTTCCGCCCGGCCGGCCGTTGGCTTGTTCCTCACTCGATCTCATCGGGGTTTCGCCCGCTGGTCTCCGCAAATTTCCGGCGCAGGCGCAGGACGTTCGCGTTCGTTCGCGCCCTGCGCTCCTCCTGGCTCAGTTCTGAATGGGGGCGCTGGTCCGCCGTCCCTTGCACCGGCATCATCGGCAGCGGTGGCGGCGAGCAATGCGGGACGGGCGGCCTGGGCGCGGGTGCCGCCACGATCGGCGGCGGACGGTCCGCGTTCGGCCCGCGCCCGGATTCACGAGCACGTGCAGGCCGGCGTTTGTCGCGCTCGATCCGCATCTGTTCTTTCATGCGGCAGACACGCGCCCACGTTCGACGTGCCGTCAGCTTCGACATGGGTTTGCCGGTCTGGTCCGTGAGCCCAAGCTGCGTAAGCTTGGGGCAAAGCTCCGTCCAATTGATCCGCCGTCCAGCCGCACGCCGCAGCAGGTCGGCGTGGTTGTCGTAGAACCACCAGAACAGCGGCCCATGGATCGGATCGCGTTCAACCACATCCAAAACCTCGCTGATCGAGGCGTCGCTTGTCTTCTTCATCCCAGCATCCTGGGCCTCGTGGACGCGAGTGCGTGCGCCCTTCAAGAAAATAATCTGCCGCAAAGAGCACCGGGAGAGATCCGGGAGAGATCAACAAGTGGTCCGGGAGAGAGCAGGGAGAGATCAGGGCAAAGTGCGTATACACAATTGCACCGCTCCTCGGTGCTCAAGGCAGGAAATCGGACTCGCGTCCGCCCGCCCCATACTGACGCCTTCAACAAGGAGGCGCGGCAATGCTCGCAGAACTCACGCAAGCAGTATCGAGGGTAGAGCAAAATCAACTTGAGATTGGGCAGGGCCAGCGCAGCCTGGATGAGCGCGTCCGCGTGGTCGCCGAGCAGCAGGCCAGGCTGATCGAGCTGCTGACCCCGGAGCAGAAGCCCAAGAAGGGCGGCCCCGGCCTGGACGAGCTGCTGGCCGAGATGATCGTCCGCCTCGACCAGCAGAACTACCTGCTCAAGGACGTGAGCGACACCGTGAGCAGGGCGGTGACAACGCTTCCCTTGTTGATCGTGAAGGCGATGGCCGATGCGTTCCCGCCTGCGGACGAACCGGCGGCCACCACGCCCCGAAACGGCCACGGGGGAGGCGCGGCATGATCTCCTTCCGCAAGATCAGCGCCGCCTCCAAGGGCAAGCTGATCCGCGCCTACCTGTCCGAGGGCACGGCTTTGGACGATGCCGGCCGCAAGCTGGCCACCTACTACATCGGTCGCGACCCCCGCGCGTCCTGGCGACCCGACATGGCGCCGGCGGTGGCGCAGGCTCTGGGCATCAACCCGGCGCTGGCGCCCGGCGACGACGCGCTGGAACGCCTGTTCGAGGCCAAGCGCGGCGACACGGGGGAGGCCTGGACCGCGAACAAACGCAGCGTCTCGGCCTACGACCTGACGGCCTCGCCGGACAAGTCGGTCACGCTCGCCATCGAGTTCGCCCGCGACGACGCGGAGAAGGCGGCGCTGATCCAGGCGGTATGGCGGGCCAACGACGACGCCATGCGCTATGTCGCCGGCGAGATCGGCTGGGCACGCCGGGGACGGGGCGGGCAGGATGGGATGGAGCCGGGCGAGGTGGGCTGGGCCTCGTTCATGCACTTCACGGCGCGGCCGACGCTTGCGGTGCAGGACGGGCCGGACGGACAAACCTACGTCATGGACGTGCCGGTGCCGGGCGACCCGCAGACCCACATCCACAACGCCATGTTCAACCTGGTCGTGACCGCGGACGGCCACATCGGCTCGCTCGACACGGCGGCGATGCACGACCGGATGCACGAGTTCGACGGCTTCTTCCAGGCCCGCCTCGCCGACGAGCTGCGCGCGCTCGGCATCGAGGTCGCCTACAACAAAGGCGAGCTGGCAGCTGTCATCGCCTGCATCCCCGAGTTCGCCCGGGACGCCTTCTCCAAAGGCCACAAGGCCACCGTGCGCAAGGCCAAGGTCTACGCGGAGCAGCACGGCCTGGACTGGGACGCGCTGCCGGCCGAGCGCAAGCTGGCCCTGCTCGGCACCACGGCCCAGCACGCCCGGCTGGAGAAGTTCGACGGCAAGGGCGACCGCGAGCTGTGGCGCGAACAGGCCGAGCGCATCGGCTGGCAGCACACGACCGCGATCACGGGCGAGGCCGCGCCCGCGCCGACCCGCGAGCAGCGCATCGAGCAGGCGGCCCGGTTCGCAATACGGCACATAGAAGAGGAGTTCGCCACCGCGGCGGTGCTGAACCTGGGCGTGCTCCGCATGTGGGCAGCACGCGGGCTGATCGGCACCGGGTTGTCGGGCACTGGTCTGTCCGGCACGGAAGACATCAACGCCGTCATGCGCGAGGTGGAGCATCGCGGCATCACGCTGCACGGCGAGCAGGCCCGCCTGATTGTTGGCGAGATGGCCGCGCCCATGCGCGACGACGAGCCAGGCCAAGCCCGCATGAGGACGCGCGTCACCAACACCGTGCAGGTCAGGATCGAGCGCGAGCTGATGGCGCTGTCGAAGGCCGCCGCCGTGGACGGTGGGGGCGCGCTGTCCGAGGCGGCGGTCGAGCGCGCGGTGGTGGCGTCCGGCATCGACTACCACAAGGACCCGGAGGTCGGCCCGGCGCAGCTTGCGGCCGTGCGCGCCTTCGGCACCGGGGGCGGCCTCGTGTTCCTGGAAGGGGCGGCCGGGGTGGGCAAGACCAGCCGCGTGCTGCCGCCGGTGGTCGCAGCCTGGAAGGCGGACGGGCGGCGGGTGATCGGCCTCAGCCAGGCCTGGCGCCAGGCGGACGCTTTGCAGGACGCTGGCATCGAGCGGACGGTGGCGATGCAGCCCTTCCTGGCCGGCGTCCAATCCGGCGACATCGAGGTGGACCGCAACACGGTGCTGGTGGTGGACGAGGCGGCGCAGATCGGGCCGCGGCAGTTCCTGGAGCTGCTCAAGCTCTGGCAAGAGACGGGCTGCGTCATCCGGGCGCTGGGCGACCGCGAGCAGTGCCAGGCCATCGAGGCGAGCAGCGCGGTGGAGATCATGGCCCGGGTGCTGCCACCCGAGGCGCTGCCCGAGCTGCTGGCCACCGTGCGGCAGAAGAGCGAGCGGACACGGGAGATTGCCGACCTGTTCCGCAAGGGCCAGGCGGAGGAGGCGCTGGAC
>CALMVT010000119.1 GCA_937873175.1 uncultured Acetobacteraceae bacterium
CGGTGTAGAGTTCCTTGAGGGTGGTCGGTGCTGCTGCCATTTCATGCTCTCCAAGACGCTGTCGCTCGCTCCAAACCGCAAGCGGGCGACGAACGCCCAGGCATGGGCCCGGTTCTGGACGCTGCCGGGTTGGTGATAGGCCCGCCCCAAATGCCGCTTCGAACAAGCGGCGCGCCGGTTCCTAGAAGCCAGGTGAGCTGCGCCGACGTCCTTTGCCAGGACGCAGCGGCACCACCGGGCACGGCGCCGCAGGCGGCGGCTGCCAGCTGGCGATGGTTCGGGCACAGGCCCGCGCCTTTGCATGGTCAGTGATGCCCGGGAAGCGCTGCCGCAGCTCGATGATGGCCGACAGTTCGCCTTCCTCATGGAAGGCAGTGCGGATCGCGGCGGCATCGGCTTCGGTCACCATGAACATGGCCGGAGCATGGACGAGGCGCCTTTTGGCCGGCAAGCACAATCATGGATGAAGCTTGCGCCATCGTGTCTCCGCCCCGGTCGTTGAATGCGAAAATCAAGAATTTCGATCCAGATGTAAGCGCCGGAGCAAAAATCCCTCACTGAAACGGCCGGGCGGTCTGGCTGCGCCGGAGTAAAACTCCAGCAGTAGGACGCTCTCTGCGTTGAACGCAGAGGGTTGGGGATGAAGCTCGTGGAGCTGTATGGGAAGGTCCGCTACGCGGTTCAGATCGAGGGGATCAGCCGACGGGAGGCGGCACGCCGGTTTGGCATCGATCCTCGCACGGTGACGAAGATGCTGTCGTTCTCGGTGCCGCCCGGGTATCGGCGACGCCAGCCCCCGAAGCGGCCCAAGCTGGATCCTTTTGTGGGGATCATTGATCAGATCCTGGACGAGGACCAGGGCCGTCCGGCGAAGCAGCGGCACACGGCGAAGCGGATCTTTGAGCGTCTGCGTGACGAGCACGGTTATGTCGGCGGGCTGACGATCGTGAAGGACTATGTTCTGGTGCGTCGTCAACACCAGCGCGAGGTGTTTGTGCCGCTGCGGCACGACCCCGGTCATGCGCAGGCCGATTTCGGCGCGGCGCTGGCGGTGATCGGCGGGGTGGAACGGACGGTCCACGTCTTCGCCATGGAGCTGCTGCACAGTGACGCGGGTTTCGTGCAGGCCTATCCGGCGGAGACGACGGAAGCGTTTTGTGCTGGCCACGTGGCCGCGTTTGCCTTCTTCGGCCAGGTGCCGGCGTCCATCCTGTATGACAACACCAAGCTGGCGGTGGCGCGGATTCTGGGCGATGGGCGCCGGCAACGGACGCGTGTGTTCAGCGAGCTGCAGTCGCATTACCTGTTTGCCGATCGGTTCGGCCGACCCGGCAAGGGCAATGACAAAGGGAAGGTGGAGGGCTTGGTCGGGTTTTGCCCGGCGGAACTATCTGGTGCCGGTGCCACAGGCGGCGAGCTTTGCCGCGCTGAACGAGCACTTGCTGGCGGATTGCCGGCGCCGCCTTGGCGATCGGCTGCGTGGTCAGAGCGAGACGATCAGCGAGTGGCTGGCCCGGGACCTGGCGGGCTTTCATGATCGGCCGGCCTCGCCCTGTGAGGCGTGCGAGACGCGCCCTGGCCGGGTCAGCTCGCTGTCGCTGTTGCGCTATCGCGGCACGGACTACTCGGTGCCAACCGCCTACGGCCATCGTGAGGTGCTGATCCGCGGCTATGTCGAGAGCGTGGTGATCGCGTGCGGGGCGGAGATCATCGCCCGGCACGTCCGCTCCTATGAGCGGGAGGACTTCGTCTTTGACCCGTTGCACTATCTGGCGCTGCTGGAGCGCAAGACCGGCGCCATTGACCAGGCCGCTCCTCTGGTGATCAACTCGGTCAAGAAGGGCGGGATCGTGTCGATCGTCGGCGTCTACGGACCGACCGGCAACGTGGTGCCGATCGGGAACGTCGTGAACAAGGGCATCACAATCCGGGCCAACCAGGCTTCGGTGAAGCGCCTGTTGCCCAAGTTGATCGAGCATGTCCGCGAAGGACGGATCGAACCCAAGAAGCTGATCACCCACCGTGTTCCGCTCGATGACATCGCTGACGCATACCACATCTTCTCGGCGAAACTCGAAGGCTGCATCAAGCCGGTGCTCCTGCCGAATGGCGCTTGAGGGAAACATTGGCATGACCAACGCGCTTGTCGACACGTCCGCCATCCCCGGTTG
>CALMVT010000120.1 GCA_937873175.1 uncultured Acetobacteraceae bacterium
GACCCCCGACGGAGCCATCACCAGGCTGATCGAACGCCATTCCGGCGCGACCGGCGCGATGCGGCGTGCTCTCGATCGGTTCGTGCGCACGGGAACGCCGCCCACCGACGAGGAGCGCGCCGCCTTCTGCTACCCGGAGCTGCGGGTCACCTGGACCCGGCCGCCGCACGGCCCGCAGCCCTCCACCCGGCGAGCCTGGGCCAAGTTCCAGTCGCCGGGCATCTACGCGACCACGGTCACCCAGCCCGAGGCGTTCGCCCCTTACCTGCTGGAGCAGCTCCGGCCCTTGGTGGAGGAGTTCGGCGCGACGCTCTCGGTCGAGGTCGGCACCCAGGGGATCCCGTATCCCTACGTGCTCGACGGCACCGAGGCCGCCGGCGGCGAGGTGGCACCCGCGGAGATCGCGCGGCACTTCCCCATTCCCATGCTGTCCGCGATCGGCGATGAAGTCGCGGACGGTACTTGGGAGTTCCGGGACGGCGAGCCGCGGCCGCTCGCCTTATTCGACGCGGCAAGGGTGGACTACTCCCTGCGGCGCCTCGTGCACTACACCGGCACGGACTGGCGCACCGTGCAGCCCTGGATCCTGCTGACCAATTACCAGCGCTACGTGGACCAGTTCGTGCAGCTGGGCCTGGCCGAGCTCGCCCAGCCCGACGGCCCCTACGGTGCCCTCGTCCTGCCCGGCGGCGCCGTCGTGCGGCGGGGCGACGATCCCGATGCCGCGGCCCAACTGGTCGCGCAGGCGCCCTGGCAACGGCATCAGATGCCGGCCTACCACCTGCTGCGGAATGGGCAAGAGGCCGGGTGCGGCGGCCGGATCGGGGCCGCCGACGGGCTGACCATCGTCAACATCGGGGTCGGCCCTTCGAACGCGAAGAACATCACGGACCACCTCGCAGTGCTGCGCCCGCATTGCTGGCTCATGGTGGGCCACTGCGGCGGGCTGCGGCAGAGCCAGGCCATCGGCGATTATGTGCTGGCGCACGGCTATTTGCGGCGCGACCGCATCCTCGACGACCTGGTGCCGCCCGAGGTGCCCGTCCCCGCGCTGGCCGAGGTGCAGGTGGCCTTGCAGGAAGCGGCGGCCCAGGTCACGGGCGAGCGGGGCGACACGCTCAAGCGGCGGCTGCGCACGGGCACCGTCGTGACCTACGACGACCGCAACTGGGAGCTGCGCTGGTCCCAGGAGCGGCGGCGCATCAACCTGTCCCGGGCGATTGCAGTGGACATGGAAAGCGGGACGCTCGCGACCCAGGGCTACCGCCTGCGCGTGCCCTACGGCGCGCTGCTGTGCGTGTCCGACAAGCCGCTGCATGGCGAGATCAAGCTGCCGGGTGCGGCCAGCGCCTTCTACCAGCGCGCCGTGGGCGAACACCTCGCCATCGGGATCGCCACCTTCGAGCTGCTGCGCGGTCAGCTCGCCGGGCTGCACTCGCGCAAGCTGCGCTCCTTCGACGAGCCGCCGTTCCGCTGAGGGGACGCGGGCCGGCCTGGCGGCGAGGCATCGTGGCCGCCGAACCGAGTTCACCTCGTTGCAAAAGGCGCTGGCGCCAAAAAGGTTGGTCCGCAGCGGCAGCTTGTGCCAGGCGAACAGGGTGCCTGCACACGGTCTCGACCCCGCCGTCGGACATGCGCATGATCTTGGCGGCGCTGAGCGAACGGGCCGCACCATGAGGACCGATCATGAAAGGGGAAACCAGCGTCACCCGAGGCAGCATCAGACGCCGGGTACAAGCCCAATCCCGCCGGTGGCAGCAGCGACATAACGCCGGAACGGTGGATGTCGCGGATCGCGCGGGTTTGACCCGGACCGGCGCGCCGTCGGGTTCATGTGGCACGCGCTCGTGGAAACGGAGGGCGCCTGCGTGTCACCCACGTCCCTGCGCGACAGCCAGGCAGGCATCAAACTGCTCAGGGCATTCCGCAACCCGTGGCAGTTCGTGCAATGGTGTTTCGCCGACGCCGCCTGCGCCGGGGACTAAGATTGGGCTGGGTGCGGCTTCGGCAAAGAAGGCGTTTATGCGCACCGGGCCGACGCCACTTCTCATGGCGGCGCTGCTCTTGGTCTTAGTGCTGGGCGGCTGCTCGGCTCCCTCGCAGCTTGGGCAAGACGGTCGCGCACGCATCGTGGGCCGCACCTTTGTAATCACGGGCGCCTCCAGCGGCCTGGGCCGGGGTGCCGCGTTCAAGCTCGCCTCCTATGGCGCCAATGTGGTGCTCGCCGCCCGACGCACGGCGGTGCTCGACCAGGTCGCGCGCGAGGCCCAGGCTGTCGGGGGCCAAGCGCTCGTTGTGACCTCCGACGTGAGCCAGCCCGACCAGGTCGCGCGGCTTGCCAAGGCCGCGCTCGCGCGGTTCGGCCGCATCGACGCCTGGATCAACAATGCCGCGGTGGCCGCCATCGGCCGCTTCGACGCAGTCCCGGTCGAGGACCACGCCCGCGTCGTGGACGTGAACCTCAAGGGCTACATCTACGGCACCCATGCGGCCCTGCGGCAGTTTCATCGCCAGGGCTTCGGCACGCTCGTGAATGTCTCCTCCGTGGAGGCCCATGTGCCGCTTGCCTACGAGGCGAGCTATGCTGCCACTAAGGCTGCGATCACGGCGCTGGGCGCGGCCCTGAACCAGGAACTGCGGCTGGCGGGGGCGGACAGGATCAAGATCGTCACGGTCGAGCCGTGGGGCGTGGACACGCCGTTCTACGAGCACGCGGCCAACTACACCGGGCGCGCGACGCGAATGTCCGAGCTTGAAAGCCCATGGGAGTCGGTGGACGCCATCGTGTGGGCCGCCATCCATCCGTTCCGAGGGGAGTACCCGGTCGGCTGGAGGGCCGCGGGCGGGCTTGTCGGCGCCCAGATCTGGCCCGAGCTCGCGGCCCGCATCGGCGCGAACGTGATCCACCGTGCGCAGATCGAGCGTGCGCCACCCGCGCTGCCCACCGCGGGCGCGCTGTATGAGCCGGTGCCGTCCGGCACAGGAGTGGAGGGCGATGTCCGGGCGAAGATGGAGCAGGAGGACCGCCGAGCATGGCCTGGGTATGACGAGCGCTGACCGTTCTGTGGCAGGAGATCATGCCACGGAAGCCATGCGGGTTGGACGGCATCGTCCGGTTCGCGAAGACGAGGGAGGCCACGGAAATGCCGCCTCACCTCAAGCCAACAAGCCCGGTCGCCGGAACTGCCGAACGCTGCTGGCCGCCATGGCGATCGCACTCGTCCTGCTGGGGGCAGCCTGCGTGCAGGCCGCCAACCCGAACGCGCTTTGGGAGATCGTCCATGACCAGTGCGTTCCCAATCAGGAGCGCAACGCCGACCCGACCCCCTGTGCGCGGGTCGTGCTGGGCGAAGGTGTCGCGCGCGGCTACGCCATCCTCAAGGACATCCGCGGCGCGACGCAATTCCTGCTGATCCCCACGGCTCGCCTTGCGGGCATCGAGGCCCCGGACCTTCTCGTTCCCAATGCGCCCAACTACCTCGCCGCGGCCTGGCATGCCCGCCGCTTCGTGGAGGAACGAGCGCATCGCACCCTGCCCCGGGACGCCCTTAGCTTGGCCATTAACTCGGCGCTCGCGCGCTCACAGAACCAGTTGCATATCCACATTGACTGCGCGCGGGCGGATGTGGTCGAGGCGCTGCGCGAGCACGGGGCGCAAATCGGCCCGCAGTGGGCACCACTCGACGTTCCTCTGGCCGGACAGCACTACATGGCTATCCGGGTGACGGGCGAGGAGTTCGGGACCGCGGACCCTTTCATGCTCCTAGCCGACGAAGTGCCGGGCGCGCGGGAGAACATGGGGTCGCACACCCTTGTCGTGGTGGGTGCGATCTTCCCCGACGGAACACCCGGCTTCATCATCCTCGACCAGCATGCCGACCTCGTCGCAGGCGTCCGGGGCAGGGGCGAGGACCTTCAGGACCATGCCTGCACCCTGGCGCAACCTTGAATGGCGGGCAAACGCGCTCCATCCTTGCTCGCCTGCGGAGGTCTGGGTCATCATGCCGCTTCAACGAGCATGCTGTGGTGTCGGAAAGGCTGGCCGCGTTCCTGGGCGTGGACTTGGCGGGGTGCTGCCTGAAAGGCTGAACGCTTCCCGGCGGCCGCTACGCCGACGCCAGGATCTCGGCGACGTCGATGGACCGCATGCCCGCCCGGTTCGCCGCTTCCAGATCCTCCCGGCTGTTTTCCAATACCAGGCATTGCCCGGCCGGGACGCCCAACCGCCGGGCGGCTTCGAGGAACAGGTCCGGTTCCGGCTTGGCGCGTCCCACGTCGTCGAGGGTCACCACCACGTCGAACAGCGGCAGCAGGCCGGTGGCCCGGAGCGTGGCCGTGACAATGGCCCGCGACCCGCCTGAGGCGACAGCCAGCGGGCGCCGCCCATGGTTCTCGCGGGCGATTGCGGCCACCGCCCCGATCTCGCGGCGGGCGTGAAGCTCGTCGAGAAAGGCGGCGCGCATGAGCTGGACCACCTCGTCGCGCCTAAGCGTCACGCCCGCATAGGTCTCGAACGCGTCCATCAGCACGTATTCGGACATGCCGGCCCGCGCGAGGTACCATTCGGCTGGCGTCGCCTTGCCGGACGACCGGAAGCCCGCGGCCCAGGCGCGGGCGTAGAGGGGCAGGGTGTCAACAAGCGTCCCGTCGCAATCGAAGTTGACGGCCCGGGCATCGGCCAAAAGCGCTTGCAACGTGCTCATCCCGTACTGATCCCTTGTTCCCTGACCCAGGCGCGGACAGCGTCCGTCACGTCGGACAGCCCTTGCCCGGTGGTTGGCACGGAAAGGTGGAGCAGGGCCTCGTCCATGCGGCAACTCCGATGCGTTGCCCGGAACGGACGGTAAATAGGCTGCCCCGACAAACGTCCGCTGCCAACGGGTCAGCTCGGCAGATCGCTTTTAATGCCAGCTATCATGGGCATTGCAGGCTGTACCACCCTGTCTGGTGGTTGTTTGATGAACTGGTACAGGCCGGAAAGGGAGTGACAAGGCAGGGAGTGGGTCAGTTTCCGTTCCTACCTTGCCCGTGGCGAAGTCTGGAAACCGATGGATTACCTCCGAGAATTGGTCGGTCGGGAACACGTAGAAGATCTTCAGAACCGTCTCAGCCACGTTGCGGATGCCATGCTCGGCCTCACCCGGGATGAACACCGCAGAACCCGTCGTGACTATGGTTTCGACACCGTCGATCATGAGAGCGCCGGTGCCCTCGGCAACGTAGTAGATCTCAGGCTGTGCATGACGGTGAAGCTTCAAGCCTCTCCCATTGAGCATGAGTTCCATGATGCCGGCGCTCATGCCTCCTGTTGGGGTGATGTCGCTGCTGAACAGCGTGAACCAAGTCGCATCGCCTCGGGCAGGTGCGTCCCATCCCTCACGGGCTCGATCTTTCGCACTCGCGACGGTGCCTTGCATGCGCTGGATCATTTGGATATCCGTTTTGTCTGTGAAGAACGGTCGTTTCCCACCTCCCATCTGTCAGCTCGGGCGAACTCCATAGTAACCCACAGCCACAAAGCATCCAGATCACGGACGTGCTGGCAGGGAGTTGGAGGGTGACCGGCTCCTGGTGCCGGCGCTGATCACCCATTCCACAGATCAGGCCGAGAGTTCGCGCATCACCTTGATCAGGTCGGACTTGCCCTCGAAGC
>CALMVT010000121.1 GCA_937873175.1 uncultured Acetobacteraceae bacterium
CGCAGGGCGGCAGGCCGTCGAAGGCGGGAGCCGACGGCATACCTTTGAACGTCAGGCTTTCCCAAGGCGACCACCTTGCCCTGGCGCGGCTGGCGGGAGAGATGCTCGTTCCGGGCAGGCCAATGCCCACGGTGCAGGATGTGGTGCGGGGCCTGATCCGCGGCGCGCTGCAGCAGCCCGATGCAGCTCTCGGCCTGATCCGCCGGGCGGACATGCGCTGATGGCCAAGACCATCGTCATCGCAGGTGACAAGGGCGGTTCGGGCAAGACCACGACCAGCCATGCCATTGCGCATGGCCTGGCCATGCACGGCATCCACGCGTTCCACATCTCGACGGACCCGCGGCGGGAGATCCTGCCGGCGGAGGCCCGGCGATATGCAACCCTGGATGGGCGGGACCCGAAGGCGCTGGGCGCCATCCTCGACCGGCTGGGCGAAATGGGGCAGGGGGTCGCACTCATCGACGGCGGCGGGGGCCGGCCCGACGTCGATCGCGTGCTGTCCAAGGTCGCCGACCTCACCATCCTGCCGTTCATGCAGTCGCAGACCGACCTGCGCGTGGTGCGGGCCGATCTGGACCGTCTTCCGAACGCGGTCGGGTTGCCGAACCGTTGGCCGACCCAGAAGTGGGCGCGTGAAGTGGCTGACCGCGAACTCAGGGAGGAGCTGGAGGGCTACCTCGGGCGGCTGATGTCGCCGGTTCCGGAGGTCAACGGCTACGTCTCGCTGCTGCGTGAGACAGGTGCCGCGCCCCGGATCAACCCGCCTTGCAAGCAGCTGGCCATGCGCGTCTTGGAACGCATGGAGTTGAGCCTTTTCAGCCTCGAAACACAGCACGACCGAAAAGCCGTAACACCATGATGTTTTGGCGTTTTAACCCATAAACATTTTGTGTTTCTTACCCTCCAAACCTAGAACGTTGAAACGTGTCAGTCTGGCGATCTATCCCGTGCTTCGTCGCGCTGGCAAGCCCTCGCCGCTTTTACCTGTCCTGGAAGCCGATCGCGTGGCGCAGGGCGTGGGCGATGCGCTCCATGCGGCGCTCGAAGCCTGCGGCCGCCCCCGCCTAGCCCGCCGCCTCGGCCAGCACGATCCCGCGCAGCACCGAGCCCTCCAGATCCGTCGCCATCGCCTCCATGGCCTCGCCGGCCGCCTTGGCACCGCCCCCGGTCACCGCCGCCCGGAGCGCCGCGATCTCGCCGAAGGCGGCGGCCAGCGCCGTCTCCAGCGCCACGATCTCACCCCGCAACTCGGCCAGCTCGTCCGCGCCCGCCATCTGTTTCTCCTTGTTTGCTGGCAGCGCCGCGTTGCCCGGCTCGCGCCTTCTCCGCTGTCGGGGACTGCATAGCATGGCGCCGGCCACCGTCGTCGGCCTGACGCGCTCCGCCGTTACGTGGTGGGGATCAAATGGCCATTGCTCGCATACGCAGGCGGCAATCTAACGACATACAATCGGAAGACGCCTTCATCGAGGGTAAGGCGCTGCCTTGGACGGCAGGCAAGCGCGCCAACAAAGTCTCCATCATGCTGTGGATCAACCCGGAGCTGCTGGCCGAGATCACCCGCGAGGCACAGGCGGCCGGACTGACGCGCTCCGCCTGGATACACTCGACGCTGACCAAGGCAGCCAGAGCCAAAAGCTGAGTACCTCAGGTGCTGGTCTCCGATTTGGACGAGGCTCGCGCTTCTCGCCTGCGCTTTTCGGCAATCAGCACCGTTTCCACGAAGTTGGGAATGGAGCGGTTCTCCTCCTTGGCGGCCTGCTGCACGAAGCGAAGGACATCCGGCTTGAGCCGCAGCGTGAAGGCATCGCGTTCGGACATGCAGGACTACGCGACGCGTTGGATGTGGTCCTACAATCATGACCGCCCAAACATGGCCTTGGGCGGCTTCACCCCAAAACAGCGGCTGGCCATGGCTGCGTAGCTCTACTTCTCGACCCCACGGAAAATGGGGGGGGATTACCCGTGCACCGATCCGGTTCGCCATTTCAAACGACCACGACGTTACAAACGGGCGTTTGTCGCGTCTGGACAGGTCAGGGGAGGCAAGGTACGCTTGGGATTGCAGTCCAGGGTAGGAGTGCAGTCCCATCAAGCAGCCGAGCCAAGCCTTCGTCGCCTACTACCGCGTCAGCACCGACAAGCAAGGACAGTCCGGGCTCGGCCTCGACGCCCAGCGTGCCGCAGTGGAGAAGCACGCCCGCGCCGTGGGCGGGACCGTCGTGGCCGAGTTCCGCGACGTGGAGAGCGGGCGCAAGGCGGACCGCTCGGGCCTCGCCGCCGCGCTGGCCGAGTGCCGCGCGCGACGCGCGACGCTGCTGATCGCCAAGCTCGATCGCCTCGCGCGCTCGGTGGCGTTCATCGCCAACCTCATGGAAAGCACGGTGCCGTTCGTGGTGGCCGACATGCCCGACGTCAACCGCCTCACCATCCACGTGCTGTCCGCCGTTGCCGAACACGAGCGCGAGATGATAGGCCAGCGCACCAGGGCGGCGCTCGCCGCGGCGAAGGCGAGGGGCACCAGGCTGGGCAACCCCCGCCTGCCGCCCGCGGGTACGCTGGCCGCGGCGCCGGTTCCGGCCACGCCCGGCGGGGTGGCGCGGGTAGACGCGGCGCGGG
>CALMVT010000122.1 GCA_937873175.1 uncultured Acetobacteraceae bacterium
CGGAACTACCTCGCCAACTCTGGCTACGCGTCCGAGTGAATTGGAAAAGCTCTAGGTTAAATATTGCAGCGCGCACCGCGACGTAGAAAGCAGAAGCTACAACTCTACGCTAATAATGAGCGTCTCCCGACTGTGCGGTCAGTGAAGCAGGCCGCTGCTTCTAAATGAACTGCCCCCGTAAAAACCCCAAAGCCGGCAGCGGCTTCCAAGCACGCGGCAGATCCGCCGGGCGGATTGGCGCCACGCTGTAGCAGGGCGCCGGCTGGCGGCAGGATTGCAGCAGGCTGGCATAGGCGCGAATTTGCTGCTCCCGCCAGGTCCGGTCCGCCAAGGCGCGCTCGCGGCTGTGAAAGATTTCCGCCACCCGGGTCGTGCGGCCGACCGAGGCCATCACGGCCCATAACGTATCGTCCTTGCGGTGCTTGAACTCGATCACCGCGCTCATGCAGGACTCCGTGCTGCGACCATTCCCATTATATTGGCTGATGCGGCGTCAGGAACAAGCTGTAGAAGGATCAAAGCCGTTCGCGAACACGCCGCGCGGCGCGATGGCGTCGTAGGGCGCGACCGGAAGGTACTGGCCGCCGCCGGGCTGGGCCGTGACCTGGCCATCCTGCATCACCACCTCGCCCCGGCGCACCGTCGCCACCGGCCAGCCGGTGACGGCGAGACCTTCATAAGGCGTGTAGTCAATGGTGTGCTGCATCAGGGCGTTGGTGATGGTGGTGCGCCGCGTCGGGTCCCACAGCACCAAGTCCGCATCGGCGCCGGGCATGACGCTGCCCTTCTTGGGGTGCAGGCCGAACAAGCGCGCGGGCTGCGTCGCGGTCAAGCGCACGAAGTCGCTGGCGCTGATGCGCCCGGCGGCCACGCCCTCGCTCCACAGGATCGCAAGGCGGCTGCCCAGGCCCGGCACACCGTTCGGGATGTCGCGGAAGTTCGCGTCCGTGCCGTTCACCCGCTTGCCGCGCGGGCCGTCGAAGCTCCAGCCGCTGTGGTCGCTGCTCACCACATCGAGCGTGCCCAGCCGGATCGCCTCCCACAGTCCGGCGGTCGCCTTGGCGTCACGCGGGGCCGGGCTGCACATGAACTTGGCCCCCTCGAACCCCGGGCGGTCCATGTCGGCGGCGGACAGCACGAAATATTGCGGGCACGTCTCTCCCCAAACCCGCACGCCGCGGGCACGGGCGCGGGCGATCTCCTCCGCCGCTTCCGGGCAGGATACGTGGAAAATCTGGATCGGCTGGTCCACCAACTCCGCCAGCGCGATGGCACGGTGCGTCGCTTCCCGCTCCAGGACGGGCGGGCGGGACCAGGCGTGGTATTTCGGCGCGGTGAGGCCGGCGGCCAGCAGGGCCTCGGTCATCCAGCCGATGGCCTCGTAGTTCTCGCAATGCACCGTCACCAGCGCGCCGTGGCGGCGGGCGGCGGCCAGCACGCGGAGGTATTGCCGGTCATCCAGCCAGAGCGGGTCATAGGTGAGGAACACCTTGAGGCTTCGGATGCCGCTCGCGATGATGCCGGGCAGCTCGGCCAATACGGCGTCGGTCGGGTCGGTGACGATCTGGTGAAAGGCATAATCCACCATCGCCTGCCCGGCCCGCTGCCGGTACTCGGCCAGCGAAGGCCCAATGGGCCGGCCCTTGAACTGGGTGGAGAAGGTGACGACGCTCGTCGTCCCGCCGGCCAGGGCGCTGCGGCTGCCGGTTTCCCAGCTTTCCTCGTCCGCGCCGCCGCCGGGTTGGAGCTGCTCGATGTGGCAATGCGAATCAACGCCGCCGGGCAGCACCAGCAACCCGCCGGCGTCCAGCGTGCGGGCGCCGCGGAGGTTGGCGCCCACGGCCTCGATGCGCCCGCCGCGGATGCCCACGTCGGCGCGGAACTGCTCAACCGCGGTCACCACCGTGCCACCGCGGATCGCCAAGTCGAACTCTGTCACGCGCGGTCTCCCTCGTCGAACTTGCGCATCTCCCCACCGATCTCCGCACAGTCGTCGCGCGCCGCGGGACCCGGCAACATGTCGGGCCTAATCACACGGGGTCCCAGGCGAACACGTCCTGGCTGCGGTCGAGCGGCACGAGGCTCGCGCGGAGCGCCGGGGCGGCGTGCTCGGCGATCAACGCGGGCGTCCACCCCTCGCCGCGGTGCACGGAGCGGAGCGGGCGGCTCTGGCTCATGAGGAAAATCTCGTGGTGCCGGGTCGCGAATACCTGGCCGGTGAACCCGGCGGCCGCATCGGACGCGAGGAACACCGCAAGCGGCGCGTTCTTGTCGGGTGTCATCTGCTGCAGCTTGGCGACGCGCGCCTGCTGCTCGGGCGTGTCCGCCGGGATCGAGCTGGTCATGCGGCTCCAGGCGAAAGGGGCAATGCAGTTGGAGCGCACGCCGAACCGCTGCATGTCGAGCGCGATGGACTTCGACAGCGCGGCGATGCCGAGCTTCGCCGCAGCGTAGTTCGCCTGGCCGAAGTTGCCCACCAGGCCCGACGTGCTAGTCATGTGGACGTAAGCGCCACTGCCTTGCGCGCGGAAGGGTTCGGCCGCGGCGCGGCTCACGAAGAAGCTGCCGTTCAGGTGCACGTCGATGACCTGCAGCCAGTCTTCCGGCGCCATCTTGTGAAAGATCGCGTCGCGCAGGATGCCGGCGTTGTTCACCACAATATCAACCCGGCCGAAGCCGTCCATCGCCGCCTGCACGATGCGCTGCGCCGACGCCCAGGAGGAGACGCTGTCGGTGCTGATCACCGCCTGCCCGCCGCGCTGGGCGATGATCTGCTGCGTTTGCTCGGCGGGGGAGGCCGACTGGCCCTGGCCGGACAGCGACGCGCCGATGTCGTTCACCACCACGGACGCGCCGGCCAGCGCCATCGCAACCGCGATCTCCCGCCCGATGCCGCCGCCCGCGCCGGTGACGATCGCAACCTTGCCTTCCAGCATCATGCGGCCGCCGCTTCCGGCTTGAACACGGCGCGCCCGTGGCTCGCCACCAGCACGTCGCGCCCGACCACGCGGGCCTGGAACGCGCCGTTGTCCCAGATCTCGGTGCGGATGGTTTCCCCGGGGAACACCGGCGCGGAAAAGCGCAGGTCGAGCACATGGAAGCGCGCCGGGTCGTAGCCGCCGAGCGTGCGCAGCAGCGCATGGCCCACGACGCCCAGGGTGCACAGCCCATGCAGGATCGGCCGGGGGAACCCGGCGGCTTCGGCCACGGCGGGGTCCGCGTGCAGCGGGTTGTCGTCGCCGTTCAGCCGGTAAAGCAGCGCCTGCTCCGGCCGGGTCGGCAGGTCCACCACGTGGTCCGGGGCGGTGGCGGGCACCGGGTGCGGCGGGCGCACCGGGCCTTTGGCGCCGCCGAACCCGCCGTCGCCGCGCAGGAACACCGTGGCGGTCGCGACCGCCAGTAGCGCATCGTTGGCTGCGTCCGTGACCCGCTTCTCGACATACAGCAGCGCGCCGCGGCCCGGCCCCTTGTCCACCAGCCCGGTCACGCGGGTGCGGCCCACGATCTCGCCGCCAATCGGGAAAGGACGGTGAACGGTGACGCCCTGCTCGCCATGCACCAGACGCACTGCGTCCACCCCGGTGCGCGGGTCGGCCAGCCAGAACCCGGGATGCCCGAGCACCACGGCCATGAAGGGCAGGGCGCGCAGCGCGCGATGGTGATCCACGAAGTCAAGCTGCCGCGCGTCGAGCGGGTCCTGCCCCAGCCCGACCGACAAGGCGTACAGCACGGCGTCCCTTGCGGTCAGGCGCTGGCGGACGTCGGGGATCTCGTAGCGCAGCAGCGCCTCGGCATCGATGGGCATGGCGGACACGCTAAGCCCGCGGTTGGGGCGCGTCCACCTCGGCCACCCGTTTTCCCGCGGCGCAATCCATGCCATGACGGCCGCCACCGACAAAGAGACCTTGATGACCGAACACGCACACATCCAGCATGCCCATGACAAGCGGGTCGCCCTGCTGATCGCCGTGCTGGCGTTGTTTCTGGCGCTGGTGGAAACCGGCGCGAAAAGCGCGCAAACCGACGCGATCACCCGAAACGTTGAGGCCGCCAATCTTTGGGCGTACTTTCAGGCGCGCACGGTGCGGCAAACAACCGTGCGGACTGCGGCCGAGCAGGCCGAGTTGGAGAAAGCGGCTACGGTCGACCCCGGCGCCCGGGTGGCGCTGGAAACCCAGCAAAAGGCTTGGCAGGACACCGCCGCCCGGTGGGAAAGCGATCCCGGCACCGGCGAAGGCCGCAAAGAGTTGACGGAGCGCGCCCGGGCCAAGGAAATGGAGCGGGATTTTGCCATGGCGAAGTACCACCTTTACGAGTATTCCGCCGCGCTGTTCCAGGTTGCCATCGTGGTCGTCTCATCCTCTATCGTCACCAGCGTTGCCATGCTGGCCGTGCTGGGCGTCGTGCTGGGGATGGGCGGCCTGGGGCTGGGCGCGGTCGGCCTGCTCGCGCCGCTGGCGGTGCATTTCTAGCGGGGCGTCAGGCGCCGAACATCGGCCGGAGCTTGCCGACCGCCGCCGCTTCCGGCAGCACCGTGACCTGCACGCCGCCTTGCCACTGCATCAGCATGGGCTTGCCGCGGGTGTTCTGGCCCTTCTCGTCGAACTTGGCGCCCCAGCCGGCCGTGGTGGCGCCGGGCGGAAGGTCGGTCGCCAGCACGGCCGCGCGCAGCTTGTCTTTGTCCAAGGTGCCGGCGCGCTGGATCACGTCCAGGAACAGCCTGGCCCCTGCGTAGTTGGCGAGGCTGTGGCCGCTGCGCGGCTTGGTGCCATATCGCTTTTCGTAGGCGGCCTGCAAATCATGCGCGCCCGGCGCCGCGGCCTCGTTCACGGCGAACTGCGTGAAGTCCGCGTTCAGCATGCCTTCGCAATCCGCGCCCACCGCGTTTGCCGTGTCCTGCAGGGAATGCCCGCCGCCTGCGCCCACGATCATGCGCGGCCTCCAGCCGACCTGCCGCATTTGCCGGAAGAACAGCAGCACGTCGTTCTGGTAGCCGGTATGCAGGACGACATCGGCGCCGGCGCTGCGCAGCCGCTGCACGAGGTTCGACATGTCCACCGTGGCGGCGGCGTAGGGCAGGTTCTCCACGACGTTGAGGCCGAGATCCTTGCATCGGGCCGCCTGGAAGCCGCTGACGGTGGTGCCGTACAGCGCGTCCTCGTGCAGGATCGCGAGCTTCAGGCTTTTGGGATCAACGCCCCAAAGCGGCGCCAGGGCATCGTTCACCGCATCAACGGTGAGGAGGCCGAACGCGCTGGCGACCGGGCAGGAGCGGAACAGGTACTTGAAGCCGCGCTCGGTCACGGGGTCGCTGATGGCGCCCAGCTCGAAATACGGCATGCCCGCCAGCTCGGTCGCTTGGCTTGCGGCGAACACCAGCGGGCTGGCATAGGTGCCGAACACCGCGGCCACGCGCTCGGCGGCCATCAGCCGGCGGACCTCGCCGACCGCCTGGCTGGGGTCAAAGGCATCGCCTTTCGCCAGGCGCACCGGGCGGCCCAGCAGACCGCCGGCGGCGTTGCGGTCGTCAACCGCCAATTCCAGGCCGCGGAAGCTCTCGTCGCCCAGCAGCGCGAGGGCGCCGGAAAGGGGATACAACGCACCGAGCGGGATGGGATCGGGCTGCGCCAGCGCCCGCCGCAGGACGACGGGGGCGGCGGATGCGGCCCCCAAGGCGGCGCGGCGGGTGAGGGTCATCGGGGCCTCCAGATATCATATTTTATACGACCATCCCGCGTCGCTGGGGACGGCGCAACCACGTTGACATGACGAAAGCGGGGGCGGATTTTTCGCCTGAACCGCAGGACGCCCCGCCATGCCAGTGCCCGCCCAGATGCGCCAAATCGACCACACCTCCGGCGGGCCGGAGGTGTTGCGCATCGCAACCGGTCCGGTGCCGACCCCGGCGCCAGGCGAGGTGCTGATCCGCGTGCAGGCCGCCGGCGTGAACCGTCCGGACGTGCAGCAGCGGCTCGGCGCTTATCCGCCGCCAGCGGGAGCAAGTCCGCTGCTCGGATTGGAGGTTGCGGGCGAGGTCGTCGCGGCCAACGGCGACGCCGGATGGCAGGTTGGGGACAAGGTGTGCGCGCTGGCCAATGGCGGCGGCTATGCCGAGTACTGCGCGGTGCCCGGCACGCAATGCCTGCCCTGGCCGGACGGCTTCGACGCGATCCGGGCCGGGGCGCTGCCGGAAAATAACTTCACGGTCTGGGCCAACCTGTTCGGCCACGGCCGGCTGGCGCCGGGCGAGAGCGCGCTGGTGCATGGCGGGACCAGCGGCATCGGGGTCACGGCCATCCAGCTTGCCCATGAGTTCGGCAGCCGGGTGTATGCGACCGCCGGCAGCGCCGAGAAGTGCGACGCCTGCGTGCGGCTGGGCGCGGACGCCGCCATCAACTACAAAGAGGCGGACTTCGCCAAGTCCATCAAGGAGTTCACGGCGGGCGCCGGGGTGAACGTCGTGCTGGACATGGTCGGCGGCCCTTACCTCGCCCGCAACCTGCGCAGCCTGGCGACGGACGGGCGGCTGGTGCTGATCGCCTTTCTGGGCGGCGCCAGGGCCGAGGAGTTGGACCTCACCGCGATCATGACCCGGCGCCTCCTCGTGACCGGCAGCACCATGCGCCCCCGCACCGCCGCGCAGAAGGGGGCCATCGCGTCCGCGTTGCGGGAAAAGGTTTGGCCGGTGCTGTCCGCCGGGCGCTGCGGCCCGCTGGTGCATGAAGTGTTCCCGCTGGACCGCGCCGCCGACGCGCACCGGCTGATGGAAAGCAGCGCACATATCGGCAAGATCATGCTGCGGGTTGCTGATTGACCCTTTCTTGAAGGCGGACGTCCACCAGAAGGTAAGCCAGGCCAGGAGTGACACGACGACTGCTGCCCCTCGCAGGCCCATGACGCTGGACGAGTTCTTGGCCTGGGAAGCAAACCAGCCCGTACGGTTTGCATTTGACGGGTTTGGGCCGGTTGCTTGGAACGGCGGGACTGCGGCGCGTTCGACGGTTGCAACCAATCTCATTGCTGAGTTGGGCATTCGGCTGCGTGGCAAGCCCTGCCGTGCCTACCGGCTTAGTTCTGAAGGTAATTGTCGCGGTTCGTGTGCGCTATCCCGATGCCTTCGTTGCTCGTAAGCCAGCATCCCATGATGCGACTTGGATCACCGATCCCGTTGTGGTGTTCGAGGTTGCCTGGGAGGGCACTGCGCTTAACGACCATACAACAAAGAATTCTGATTATCGCGTTACCCTTTCCATCCGGCGCTACGTCCTGCTGTCGTCGGAAAGCATCATCGCCATCATCTATGAGCGGATCGGCGAGGGTTGGATCGGCACCTTGGTGACTGATCCCGCGGCGGTGCTCGCCATGCCGGAAATCGGGATTGAGCTGCCGTTGGCCGCTCTGTATGACGGGCTGGAATTCGAGCCAAACTGAGCCGCATTACAAATCGGCCATCGCCCAGGGCGGCACCCGGGTCAGCCGGGCGATCCAGCGCAGCGCGCCGGGCCAGGCACGGGCGGCCACCACCGCCAGCCCAGGCCGTGCCCGTCCGGCGCGGTAGAACCAGCCCGCACGGTCGATCTGCCCCTTGAGGTCCCGCCGCATCCGCGCGTGATACGCCCATGCGTCCGACGCCCGATGCGCCGCAACCGCCGCAAAGGCGCTGTGCAGCGCAATCGAGATACCGTCGCCGCAAAAAGACGGGATCACCCCCATCTGATCGCCAAGACGGAACAGACCCGGCCAATCCGCAGGGCCCGGCGCGTGCAGGTGGCCATACGGCACCCGGAAGATCGACACCGGCCGGTCCAACGTCTCGGCCGCGCCAGCTAGGCGGCGGGTTAGATGCGGGCAGTCCTGCTCCAAGTAGCACCGCACGCCGGGCCAGGTGCCACCCGCCGCCTTGAACCGGGCGCGGTCAATCAGCAGGCATAGGTTGGCGACGCTGCCCTCGACGAGCTGCAGCCCGGCATAGCCGCCGCGGAACAACAGGACTTCGACATGGCCCGCCAGCTCGGCCCGCTGCGCCGGGTGGAGGACCAGGTACATCTTCAAGCCGACCAAATTCTCCGCCGCCCGACTGGGCTGGCGTCGCGCGCCGCGCAGGTCGTGCTTGCCGGTCGCAAGGAACACGGCAGGCGCAGCCAAGCGGCCCAAGCCATCAGCTTCCAGTCCGGCCGGCGACGCGCTGCGGATCGCATGGCCGCGCAGCAACCCGGCGCCGGCTTGCCCGGCCTGCGCCAGCATCGCCTCATCCAGCGCGCGGCGGGACAGGCTCAGGCCCCGGAAGCGCAGGGCCGCGCATGCCGCCCGGTCGCCGTGCACCAACCGCACCGCGTTGATGGGGGCCGCGCCGAGGGTGAGGGGGTCGATGCCCAGCCGCGCCAGATATGATTGGGCCTCATGGCTGATGAACTCGCCGCAGATCTTGTGATGCGCCTCCGCCTCGCGCTCGATCAGGGTGACCCTTGGCCCCAGCAGGCAGGCCGCCGCGGCGCCGGCGACGCCGCCACCCGCAATCAGCGCCTCCACCCGGCCCCCTCAGCGAAGGCGGCTGACGCAGAAGCGGAACGGCATGTGCCAGCGCACCACCGCCACCCCTGCCAGCCCCGCACGCCGCAGCAGAACATCCCAATCCCGCCGGCGGAAGCTGCGCGCTACGCTGATGGGGCCATCATGCCGCACGAACCGGTGCCACCCCGCGGCGGCGCTCAGCAGGCGGAAACCGTGGAAGGCGACCGGATGGCGGTGCAGGTCGTTGACGAACCAGCCGCGCCGCGCCCGTGCCTCCATCCAGGCCAGGAACTCCACAATCTGCGCATCCGTCAGGTGGTGGGTGAACAAGGAGCTGATCACCACGTCCGTGTCGCCTGGGGGCAGGTCGAACAGGTCGCCGGTCACATAGCGTATGCCCATGGCCGACGGCGTCGCCACCTCCGCCGCCGCGGTGCTCCACGGGTTCAGGTCTACCCCGGACAGCTCCATGAGCAAGCCGCGCCGGGTGCCCCAGCGGTGGATGCGGCGCAGCATGTCGCCCTCGCCGAACCCGGCGTCCAGCACCGACAGCGGTTCGCCCGCCGCCATGCCGCACGCCACCCGGCGCATGAAGGCGAGGGTCGGCGGCCGCGCCAGCGTCACGCTGTTCACCACCGAAAGGTCCGCCAGGCAGGCTGCAAAGTCGGCCGCGCTGACATTCTCCGTGTCCATCCACTCCAGTTGCGGGCTGCGCTGGCGGAAGTCGGTCATAGCAGGCTGAACCGGAAGGTTTCGGCGCACAGGCCGGGGCCGAAGGCCATGGCGATGCCGGGTCCCGCGGCGCCCTCCGCCAGGATGCGCGCCAGTACGAACATCAGCGTGGCGGAGGACACGTTGCCCACGGCGTGCAGCACGGCCCGGGAATGCCGCAGCGCGTCGGATGGCAGGCGCAGCCCAGCCTCCACCGCGTCCAGCACCGTGCGCCCGCCAGCGTGGACCGCCCAATGCGCGGTATCTGCGATGTTCCCGCCGTGCAGGAAGCCGCCGGCGTCATTGCGGTCGGCCTCATGGCGCAAGGCGGTCGCGATCCGCCCCGGCACCTTGCCGGACAGGTGCATGTCAAACCCTTGGTCGCCGATGCGCCAAGTGATGAGGTCCTGCGTGTCCGGGATGGTGCTGGCGTGAAAGTCGTGCAGCGCAATGCCCTGCGCCTCCGCCGTCACCAGCGCGGCCGTGGCTCCGTCGCCGAACAGCAGGAAGGACAGCACGCGCTCCAGGTCCGCCGTTTCCTGCAGATGCAGGGAACACAGTTCCAGGTTGACCACCAACACCCGGGCGTCCCGGTCGGACCGCACTATATGGTGCGCGGCGCGTAGCGCGGGCACGGCGGCGTAGCATCCCATGAAGCCGACCAGCGTGCGTTCCAGCGCGCCGCCCAGTTCAAGGCGGTCGGCAATCAACTGGTCCAGCCCCGGCGCGGTGAACCCGGTGCAGCTTGCGACCACCAGATGAGTGATGCGCTCGTGCCCGACCCCAAGCCGCTCGACGGCGTCGGCGGCCAGGGTCACGGCATCCACCTCGTAGCGCGCCATCCGGGCGGCGGTGCCGGGAAATGCGCCGCGGCGGTAGAAACCTTCGGCATCGACCTTTTCCGAGCCGGGCACGCCGGGCTGGAACGAGGAATAGCGGTGGGCGATCCCGGCGCGCTCCGCCATGCGCTCGAATACGGTGCGCGCACGGTCGTCGGCCAGCAGGGTGCGGGCAAAGGCCACGAACGCCTCATGCACGTCATGCGGCGGAACGGCGGTGCCGATCCGGTTGATGTGCGCCGTCATGCCGCCCGGAACGCCAGCACGGCGTTCAGCCCGCCGAACGCGAAGGAGTTGGACAGCGCTGCCTGGATCGGAGCGGCGCGGGCGACGTTGGGCACGCAGTCCACATCGCATTCCGGATCTGCTTCCCGAAAGCCGGCTGTAGGGGGCAAAACACCGTCCCGCAGCGCCATCACTGTCGCCACCGCCTCCAACGCGCCGCCGGCGGACAGGCAGTGCCCGATCATGCTCTTGTTCGAGGACACCGGCGGCGGGCGGCCGAACACCCGGCGCAGCGCCGCGCTCTCAATCCGGTCGTTCAACCGTGTGCCGGTGCCGTGGGCGTTCACGTAGCCGATCTCGGAAGCATGAAGCCCCGCGTCGTCGAGCGCCGCCTGCATCGCGGCGGCCGCGCCTTCGATGTCCGGCGCGGTGATGTCGGCGGCGTCCGCGCTCATCCCGCTGCCGGCGACCTCGGCGAGGATGGTGGCGCCGCGGCGCTGCGCATAATCCCAATCCTCCAAGACCAGCACGGCGGCGCCTTCCCCGAGCACCAGCCCAGTGCGGTCGCGCGAAAACGGGCGGCACGTATCGGCGCTGAGCACGCGCAAGGCTTCCCAACTCTTGAACACGCCCACGACGATTGAGGCGTCCGCCCCGCCGGAAAGAATCACCTCTGCCCGGCCGGCGCGGATCGTGTCAGCCGCCAGCGCGATGGCGTGGTTGCCCGACGCGCAGGCGGAGGCGACGGCGTAGCACGGGCCGCGCAGCCCGAACTCGATTGAAAGGTGCGACGCCGGGGCGTTCGGCATGACCCGCGGCACGGTGAGCGGATGCACCCGGCTTGCCCCCTCGCCGTAGAGCGCCAGGTAACCCGCATCCAGGCTGGATTGCCCGATGGCCGCCGCCATGATCGCGCCGCGGCGTGCCGCCTGTGCAGGGTTTGGCGCCAAGCCGGCCTGCCGCATTGCTTCCCGCGCCGCTACAAGGGCGAACTGCGCCGAGCGGTCCAGAAGCGGCAAGCGTCGGTCGTTGAAGTGGGCTGCCGCGTCGAACCCGGCAACTTCCGCAGCAATGCTGGCCGAAAGACGGTTTGTCGGGATGCCGGCGATCGGCCCGATGCCGCTCCGCCCCGACCGCAGCACGGACCATGTGCCGGGCACGTCGCCACCCACGGCGCAGATCGCTCCAAGCCCGGTGACGGCAACCCGCCGCCGCACGTTACCTCGCATCCGGACGGGGCGGGTCCGATGGCGCGCCTTCCAAGGTCGCGAGCACGTGCTGAACCATGTCGCCGACCGTCTGGAACTCCGCCCCTGTGCGCTCCGACACGACCGGAATGTCCACCTTGTAACGTTCCTCGATAGCAAAAATCGCCTGCACGAGGTCGAGCGAGGCGATGTCCAGATCGCTGATGACGGCATCCAGGCTCAGGCGCGCCCGGTCCACACCGGTTTCTTTCGCGATGATGTCCAGGATCTCTGCGCTGCGCGGGTCATCCATCGTCAGTCAAACGCCCGTACTCTGGTGCAGCACAGAAGGTGGCAACGCTCCCCAGGCGCGGAAGTGGCGTTGCCGTTTCCGTGTTCTGGCAGGCCACCCCGCCCCATCAAGCGTTCGGCGGCGTTGAGCCGATGCTGGCGCTGCCGCCGGCGGTATAGGCCGGGGCGCTTTCGTCAAATCGGCTCCAACCGCCGCGGCGGTACTCGTCGGCCCTGGTGCTGATATCAACGGTCGCATGCTTCGCCAAGATGGCCTCAACCATGGCGCTCTGGCTTCCCTCCGCGCGCACCGTCACCAGCGTACCGCCGCGGCGTACGCCCTCTGCATAGGTGTGGGCGTCGGTTTCCGCCACGCCGGCGCCGACCAGCGATCCCAGCAACCCGCCGGACGCCGCACCCAGGCCGGCACCCAGTGCCGTGGCCACCAGCCAACCGGCCGCGACGACCGGACCGATCCCCGGAATGGCCAGCATGCCTAGGCCCGCCAGCAACCCGGCGCCGCCGCCGAGGACGGTGCCGACCGACGCACCCGTCCCGGCGCTGTCCGCCACCGCATCCGCAGGCTCAGCCTCCTCGACGACGGCTGTGCCGCCGCCGTGCCGGTTGTCCGCGTTGTTTGCGATCAAGCTGATGGCGTTATGCGGGACCCCGCTCGCCTCCAGATCGGTCACTGCCTCCGTCGCATGCTCGTAAGTGTCGAACAACCGCGTCAGCACCATGTCCATCGGCACGCTCCTCGATCCATCTTGAGTGCCGACACTAGCGAACACTGGCCAGCGAGGTTGCAAAGGCAGGTAATCACAAACAGCGTGCCGCTTGGCGTTCGGCCGTGCGCTTTGCCGCGCTGCAGAGCATAGGAAGGAAGGCGGTCAGCCCTGCCCGAGATCCTTCACGACTTCCTCAGGCGCCGAAGGATCGAGCTTCTTTGCCTTGTCGATCAGGCGGTCAGCCTGGTGCTCATCGCCCTTGTCTAGAGCTTCGAGCGCCTGCTCCGTCAAATCCAGGGCCTGCTCGTGCTTCTTGTCTGTGTCGCTCATGGCTGCGTTCCTTCTGTCCGATGCCGAAGCGTTCGAGTTGGACGGAGGTTCCACGCGGGCTTGC
>CALMVT010000123.1 GCA_937873175.1 uncultured Acetobacteraceae bacterium
GGCCCGGGCGGGCTGCTGCGCGTGGGGCCGGACAGCGCCGGCGCCGCGCCCGGCCCGGCGTGCTACGGCCGCGGCGGGACGGACGCCACCGTGACGGATGCCAACTTGGTGCTCGGCTACCTCGCGGACTCGCTGGGAGGCGGCTTCCAATTGGACCGCGGTGCGGCGGAGGCGGCGCTGACACGGCTGGGTTCCCAGCTCGGACTGGACGCGACGGGCGCCGCGGCGGGGGTGCATCGCCTGGTCAACGCCCGCATGGCGGACGGGGTGCGGCTGGCGACCGTGCGCCGGGGTGTGGACCCGCGCGGCTTCACGCTGCTTGCCTTCGGAGGGGCGGCCGGGGTGCATGTCTGTGCCGTCGCGGCGGAGCTTGGCATCCGCCGGGTGCTGGTGCCCACGCAGGCCAGCGTGCTGTCCGCCTGGGGGATGCTGGAAACCGACCTGACGGTCCACCTCGCGCGCAGCCTGCCCGGCCCGGTGGACCCTGCCGCGCTGCAGGCCGCCTTCGCCGCCATGGAGGCGGAAGGGCGCGCGCGCCTGTCCTGGCATGACGGTCCGGTCGCGGCCGTCCGCAGCGCCGACATGCGTTACGGCGAGCAGGTGTTCGAGATTCCGGTGTCCTTGGACGGGCTGGCCCTGGCCGCGCCGGACGCCCGGGCCGCCGCGGAAGCGCGGTTCCACCGCCGGCACGAGGAGCTGTTCACCTATGCCATGCCGGACCAGGACGTGGCGCTGGCGAACGCGCGCCTTGCGGTGACGGGCCGCCTGCCGCCCCTGCCTCGCCGCGCTGCCGGCGAGGCATTGCCCGCCGGGTCCTCGGGCACGCGCCGGGCCTGGCTGGGCGGCGCGTGGGCCGATACGCCGGTCTGGCATCTGGAGGGCTTGGCAGCGGATCAGGCGGTGGACGGCCCGGCGCTGCTCGACTCCCTCACGACTACCGTGCTGCTCCGCCCAGGCGACCGGGCGCGGCTGGACGCGCGCGGCTGGCTGACGGTGGGGCTGGCGGGCTGAGGTTGCGCAAGGATGCGCGCTTCGGTTCAGTAGGGCGGCATCAGACTTGGAAGCCGATATGCCCTCCATCAAACGACGCGCCGTGCTTGGCGCTTCCCTTGCCGGCCTCGTCCCCGCACGCCGCGGGCTGGCGCAGGGCCAGCCGATCCGCATCGGCGTGATCAACGACCAATCCGGTCCATACGCCGATCTGGCGGGACCCGGCAGCGCGCTTGCCGTCCGTATGGCCGTGGGAGACGCGGGAGCTGCAGGGTTGCGGCGTCGCGTGGAGGTGCTGACGGGCGACCATCAGAACAAGCCAGACGTGGGCGTCGGCCTCATCCGCGAGTGGTTCGCGGCCGGCCGGGTGAACTGCGTGGTGGATGTGTCCAACAGCGCCATCTCGCTCGCGGCCCAGCCGCTGGCCGTGCAGTATGACCGCTTGATCCTGCACGTTTCCAGCACCACCAGCGAGCTGGCCGGGCGCGGCTGCGGCGCACGCGGGGTGCAATGGGCGCAGAACACCTTTGCCGACGCCAACGGCCTCGCACGCGGGCTGCTGCGCGCTGGCAAGACGAGCTACTACTTCGTCACCGTGGACTACGCGTTCGGCCACGCGGTGGAAACCGACATGGCAGCGGCCGTGCGCGCAGGCGGCGGCACCGTGGCGGGTGGGGTGCGCCACCCCCTGAACACCGGGGATTTCGCGAGCTTCCTCGCCGGCGCGCAGTCCAGCGGGGCGCAGGTGGTCGTGCTTGCCAACTCCGGGGCGGATTTCATCACGGCCGTCAAGCAGGCCGGGGAGTTCGGGATCACCCGGGGGCAGGCCCTGGCCGCCCCCATCGTCTATCTCACGGACGTGCATGCGTTGGGACTGGACGCGGCGCAGGGCCTCCAATTCGTGCAGAGCTGGTACTGGGACATGGACGAGCCTTCCCGCACCTGGGCGCGCCGCTTCTTCGCGGAGCGGCGGCGGATGCCGACCGACCTTCAGGCGGGCGCCTACTCGGCCGCCAGCCACTTCCTCCGCGCCGTGGCGGCGGTCGGCACGGCGGAGGCCGGGCCGGTGCTGGACTCCATGCGCGCCACGCCGGTCGAGGGTTTCTATGCGCCGGGCGGGCGCATCGCTGCGAACAACAAGCTTACCTTCGACTTGCTGCTCACTCAGGCGAAAACGCCCGGGGAAAGCCGCTATCCTTGGGACTACCTGCAGGTTTTGGCCCGCATCCCCGGCGAGGAAGCATTCCGCAACCCGGCCGAAAGCGGGTGCCCTCTCGTACGGGGATAGTGGCGCGGCCCCGGTGCATGGCGGGCACCGAGGGCTGGTGGCTGGGCGGTACAGGAAAAACCGCTTTCCCCACTGTTCCATTGGTGGCCCAAGCCCGTCCTACGGCGTCGCCCCATTCAGCCGTGCGTGCTGCAGCAGCAGCACCGTCTTCGCTTCGTTGATCTCCCCTGCCGCGACCATTTCCCAAGCCCGGGTGAACGCCAGCTCCAGCAGCTCGATCCGCTCCCCCTCGCCGGCCACGCCGCCGCCCGTCCCGACCCGATCACCCGGCCCATACGCGGCGACGAACAAATGCACCTTCTCGGCCGAGGCGCCCGGGCTCATGTAAAGCTCCAAGACCTTGCGCACGCCGCGTAGCCGGTAGCCCATCTCCTGCTCGGCTTCCTTGCGCACCGTCTCGGCCGGGCCGTAGCCTGGCTCGACCATGCCGGCGCAGGCTTCCACCAGCATCGGACCGTCGCCGTTGAGGAGGGCCGGGATGCGGAGCTGGCGGACGAGCAGCACCGTGCCGCGCGCGCGGTTGATCGGCAGTACGGCCGCGCCCGGCCCGTTGTGGTAAACCTCGCGCGCCAACGTCTGGCGCGTGCCGTCGCGACCGATCTGGTCGAACGTGACCTTCTCCAGCTTGTACCAGTTCTCCGACAGCGTCTCGCGGCTCCGGACACGGATGGCCCTATCCTTCCCGTCACTCACCGGTCGTGTCTCCTCCCAACCAGGCCACCGGCGGACCGTGCGTGTGCGCCCGCGCGAGGCATCGGTCGTGACCGCCGGGCCAGAGCGTCAAGCGCAGCTCGGGCTGGCCGCTTCCCACGGACGGTTCCAGTCGCAGCCAGGTGAAGGGCGCAGCCGCATCGGCGCGCTGCCCCGCGGCCTCGGCCTCATCCCGGATCTGCGCCTTGGTAGCGTCGGGAAAGTAGTCCCAGGCAATCGAGTGGAACAGCACGGTTGCCTGTCCCTCCACGCGCCCGCGCAAACGTTCGGCAACCCAGGCGCCCGCCTCGCCCTGCTCGACCCGCAGCCCGCGGCGGCGCGCCAGCGCGACCGCCGCGTCCAGCAGCGCGATGCGGGCAGGCTGGTCCGCCCAGACGTAGGCACGCAGGCGCAGCCGGGCGTCCGGGTCCTCCAGATCGATTGGGGCGCTGTCCGACGCTGCCCGGGGACCATGCAAGATCGTGGAAGGCTGATGCGGTCGGGGTAAGGTGCGGGCTCACGGGGATGAGGGCGGGTTGGGTGGCAAAGCTGGTATGGCGGGTGAAGCTGGTTGCGGAGCGGCATCCGGGCGTTGTCACTGAAACGGAGCTGGCCTGCATCGAGCGCGACGAGGACGTCGGCTTGGCCGATCTCGGGCTGCGGCTGGAGGAGGCGAAGCGGCTCACGGCGGCGTTGCAGGCCGAGATGGTCCCGGCGCAGATGGCTGCGTTGAGTGAGTGCCCGCGGGCGTGCGAGGCGTGCGGGCGCAGACTGGCCGCCAAGGGACACTACAGGGCGACGTTCCGCTCCTTGTTCGGCAACGTTCCAATGCAGGTGCGGCGCCTGTTCGTCTGCCCGTGCAGGGGCGAAGGCGGGGCGAAAAGCGTCGCTGCGCTCGACTTCGGGGGCGATGCGGTCGCCCCCGAACTGGCCTACGTGACGGCCCGGTATGCGGCGTGGGCGCCGTTCGGCAAGGTCGCGGCGCTCTTAACCGAGTTGCTGCCGCTCGACGGGGCGCAGCACGCCAGCACGGTGCGCAACAGGACGCTGCGCGTCGGCGCGGAAACCGTGCAGGCGCACGCCGCCGAACCCCCGAACCAGTTCACGGGGCAAGGGT
>CALMVT010000124.1 GCA_937873175.1 uncultured Acetobacteraceae bacterium
CCTTGGCAGGAATGGTGTAGGTGCGCCAAACCTCCTTCTGCGTCTTGAGGTCGGTCGCAGCGATCCAGCCGCGGATGCCATACTCCGCCCCGGCCACCCCAGAGATCGCCAAGCCCTTCACGATCAAGGGCGCGCCGGTGATCACCTCGCCCTTGTCGGGGTCGCCCACCTGGCGCTGCCACGCCACCTCGCCCGTGTTCTTGTCGGTCGCAACCAAGCGCCCGTCCAGCGTGTGCGAGATCACCTGGTTGCCCCACAACGCGACGCCCCGGTTGTCCACGCCGCAGCAGGCGACGGCACCGGCCCAGTCGTGGTCGGTCTTCGGGTCCATCTTCCACAGCAGCTTGCCTTGGCCGCCATGGGCGTCGATCTTGTACACGGACCCCCAGCCGTCCGTGACATACATCATGCCGTCCTCGACGATGGGCGTGCCTTCCAAACCGCCATGCGTCCAGATGCCGCCGCCTTCCACGCCGCCCAGCGCCATGGTCCAGGCCACCTTCAAACCCTTGACGTTGCCGGCATTGATCTGGTTCAGCGGCGAAAAGCGCTGCGCGTTGTAGGTGCGGTGGTGCTGAATCCAGTTGCCCTGCTCCTTGTCGGCGTTGAGCAGCCGGTCCTGCGTCACGTCCGCAGCCCGCGCCGGCGCGCCAAGCAGCCCGGCGAGCGCAGTGCAGCCCAAGGCGAGAATGCGCAACGTCGTGCGACCTGAACTCATGGATGATCCCCCGTTTGATGCCGACTCATTCCGGCTTTGCTCTGACTTCCGACCCAAGCGCTCTTGCTCAACCAGCAGAGCCCAGCGTGCGTTACCCTGGCTGGGCAGAGCGAAATGTCAACTGCCGTCCTGTGTACTGACGTTCCCCATATTGATCATACCTTCTCGGCCATGCCATCGTGCTTCCCGCAGCACGTTTTTGGACAACTCGTTGCGGCAGAAGCAAGAGCCCGGCTGGCGCGGCAGCATGCCTGCCCCGCCATGACCCGGCACGATCAGGGAGCAATGCCATGAACCGACGCCATCTTTTTGCGGGCCTGTCCGGGGCCGCCATCCTGCCATGGGCGGTCCGGCTCGCGTCGCGCGGCGCATTCGCGCAGCCGGCGAGCCCGACCGCGCCGACCACCCCCATCGGCGCCGACGATTACAGGAAGATGACCTTGATGGCCGGTACGCTGGCCAAGCAGTCCAGCGAGCTGGCGATGCAAAAAGCCAGCAACGCCAAGGTCAAGCAGTTCGCGAGCTTCGAGATGGCCGAGCAAACCGCCATCGCCCAGGCGCTCACCAGCCAGCAGACCCCCGCCGCAGTGGCGCTCGACGACAAGCGGGCCGCGGCGCTGAAATCCCTGCAAAGCGTGTCGGGCGCGGATTTCGACAAAGCCTACATCGCGGCGCAGATCGACGGCCATTCGGAACTGCTGGGCATCCAGCAGGCTTTTCTCAATGGCAAGGGCCAGGACGCGGCCAGCCTGCTCGCCTCCGACACGGCCCATGTCGCCACGCTGGCCAAGGCGGTGATCGAGATGCACCTTGCCATGCTCAAGGACCTGAACGACATGCTGCGCGCCTGACCGGGGCGGCTGGACGGCGCAGGACTACTCCCCTGCGCTGCCCGGCACCGTGGTGCAGGGATCAGGCCGGTAAGCGCAGCTGCCCCATCCCCGTTTCGGGTCAGCTCTTATTGGGTTCCGGGGTGGTGCTCATACCGTCATGCGACCAGACCGGCGATGAGAGTGCCGAGCAGGGCTTTGCCGCGTCGGCGTGTGTTGTGCACGAACTGAAAGAAGCTGAGGTAGAGCGGCAGCTTGTCTTGCGAGATGCCCCGGTGTGGTCGAAGCCAAGAGCGCAGCAGCGACCAAAAGCCTTATGTGGACGGCCTTGGAGAAGCAACGTTGATGCTGGTGGCGAAGTCGGCGGTTGGTTCACTCCCGGCGTTTTGACGGCACGTGTTTCGATGAGGGAGCGATGATGCGGGCCTGGTCCTCCCGGGAGCTCCCGCCATGCTGCGCCCGCAAGATCCGCCCATCGTGCCTGAAGAGACCCGCCGGGTCGCGCGTGCCGCTTTCCCCAGGGGGCACGCTCTGCTTGCGCATCGCCGACGCGCTTGGCCCCGTGTATCAGGACAGCCAGTTCATGGCGCTGTTTCCACGTCGTGGTCAGCCTGCCGAGGCGCCGGGCCGGCTTGCGCTGGCCGTGGTGCTACAGTTCATTGAGAACCTGTCCGACCGCGAGGCGGCCGACGCCGCGCGGGGCCGGATCGACTGGAAGTATGCGTTGGGTTTGGCCCTCACCGACCCTGGCTTCGACCACACCGTGCTGAGCGAGTTCCGCACCCGCTTGATCACGGGCAAAGCCGAGCTAAGTGGTGCATCCGCTAAATAAGCGTAACGTTTGGTGCGGTTGCGATGCCGAGGCGACGCGGGGTGCGACGCCGGCGGTGCCGAGCAGGGTCAGCAGCACGACGGCGAAGGCGTTGATCAGCCACAAGCGGTCGCGCCGGTCGGGGGTGCTGACGTGCATCGCGCCCATCCCCATGCTGAAGCGCAGGTCCTTGGCGTCGCGGAACGCGCCCTCGATGCCCCAACGTTTGGCATACAGGTTGA
>CALMVT010000125.1 GCA_937873175.1 uncultured Acetobacteraceae bacterium
GTTGCGCTGATCGATGGCGTTTGCATGGGTGGCGGCATGGGACTGTCCATCCACGGCAGTGCGCGTGTGGTCACGGACGCGGCCGTGCTGGCCATGCCGGAGACCGGAATCGGCTTTTTCCCTGATGTCGGCGCGAGCTTTTTTCTGCCGCGGCTGCCGGGCGACTATGGCATGTTTCTGGCACTGACCGGCACCCGGGTGCATGGGGCTTATTCTGTCAGCTTGGGCCTTGCGACCCACTATGTTATGCGCGACCGGATCGCGACGATCCCCGAGGAGATGGCCGAGGACGGGATAGCTGCACTGGATCGCGCGGTCGCATTGATGCCATCCGGTTCAGGACCAGAACATGCGGAGGTCGTCGCCTGCTTCGGTGCCGAGACCGTAGCAGACATCTTAATCCGCCTGACGAAACTGGAGGACGCACCCGCACAGGATGCCTTGGGCGCGTTGCGAGCGAGATCACCGATCGCTGTGATGTGGGCGTTTGAGTTGATGCGGCTTGGCGCAAGCCGCACGCTTGAGCAATGCTTGGCAGTCGAACGTGCACTGGCCGGGCATGCCATCCGCCATCCCGACTTTGCAGAAGGCGTGCGTGCCATGGTCATCGATAAGGACCGAAACCCGAACTGGTCCCCGGCACGGATCGAGGACGTTCCGCTTGACGAGGTGAATGCCCTGTTCCGCCAGCTCGGCGCTGAATAATGCTGCAGAGCGGGTGGGATCGCTGATCCCACCCCCATTGCTCCGCGTCAGGCGGCGCGGCTCATGTGGATCGCCTTCCAAACCTTTTCCGGCGTGGCGGGCATGTCGATGCTCTTCACCCCGGTGTCGGACAGCGCGTCCACGATCGCGTTGATCACCGCGGGCGGGCTGCCGACCGCGCCGGCCTCCCCGGCGCCCTTGACCCCCAGCGGATTGCTGGCGCAAGGCACCTCGATCAGGTCAACCTCGATGTCCGGCAGGTCGGCCGCGCGGGGCAGGGCATAATCCATGAAGCTGCCCGACAGCAGCTGGCCGGATTGCGGGTCGTAAGCCGTCTGCTCCAGCACTGCCTGGCCGAATCCTTGGGCCACGCCGCCGTGCACCTGGCCGCGCACGATCATCGGGTTCACCGCCTTGCCCACGTCGTCGCACACGATGTAGCGCACGATGGCGACCATCCCGGTGTCGGGATCAATCTCCACCTCCGCCATGTGGCAACCGTTCGGGAAGGTGTGAACGTCGATCTTGGCGATCTCCGCGGCATCGAGCGTCGTTGCGGCCTGGCCAGAGGCCGCCCGGGCGCGCTGCGCGGCTGCGAGTTCCAGGATGTCCAGACCGCGGTCGGTGCCGGCGACGCTGAACCGGCCGCCCGTGAACTCGATATCGGACACGGATGCTTCCAACGCCTCGGACGCCGCCTTCTTGCCCTTCTCGATGACGCTTGCCGCGGTGACCAGGATGGCCTGGCCTTCGGAGTACAGGCTGCGCGCGCCGCCGGTCCCGCCGCCGGTCGGGATGGTGTCGGTGTCGCCCTGCTTGATCCGGATCTTGTCGCCGTCGATGCCGAGCTGATCCACCGTAAGCTGAACATAAGCGGTCTCGTGTCCCTGCCCGGTGCTTTGCGTGCCGACGAACACATCGACGAAGCCGTCATCGGCGAAGCGGATCTCCGCCCGCTCGCTCGGCGCGCCGCCGGTCGCTTCCAGGTAGTAGGACATGCCGATGCCGCGCTTCATGCCGCGCCGCGCGCTGCTTGCGCGCCGCCCCTCGAAGCCCGCCCAGTCCATCTTCTCCAGTGCCGCATCCAGCACGCGCTGGAAGTCGCCGCTGTCGTAGGTCTGCTGCATCGCAGTCACATACGGCATGGCGCTCGGCGCCACCATGTTGCGACGGCGCAGCTCGATCCGGTCGATCCCGACCTCGGCAGCAGCCGCGTCGATCAGCCGTTCCACGACGTAGTTGCTTTCCGGCCGCCCGGCACCCCGGTAAGCATCCACCGGCACCGTGTGGGTAAACACGCCGAGCACATTCACGTAGATGGACTGGAACTTGTAAACGCTGGCCAGCACCTTGGTGCCCGCAAGCGTCGGGATGAACGGCGCGAAGTTGGACAGGTAAGCGCCCATGTTCGCCACGTTGCGGGTGCGCAGCGCCAGAAAGTTGCCGTCCTTGTCGAGCGCGATCTCGCCCTGCGTGATGTTGTCGCGACCGTGGGTGTCCGACAGGAACGCCTCGCTCCGCTCGCTGGCCCACTTCACCGGACGCCCGAGGCGCCGCGCCGCGTAGCAAGTGAGCGCCTGCTCGGCATACAGGAACAGCTTCATGCCGAAGCCGCCGCCGACATCGGGGGTCACAATGCGGAACCGGTCCTCCGGCACGTTGAACACCGCCTGGCCCAGCATGGACTTGAGCGGCCAGCCGCCCTGCGTGTTGGTGTAAAGCGTCCAGCGCTCGGACGCGGCGTCATACTCGGCCACAGCCGCGCGGGCCTCCATGGAGGCCACGATGACGCGGTTGTTCACCACCGTGAGCCGGGTGACATGGGCCGCCTGGGCGAACAAGGCCTCTGTGCGCTCCTTTTCCCCGGTTTCCCAGTCAAAGCACACATTGCCCGCCGCCTGCGGCCAAACCGCCGGCGCGTCGGCGTCGAGCGTCGCCCCCAGGTCGGTGATGCTGGGCAGGATGTCGTACTCCACCGTGACCGCCTCGGCCGCGTCCCGCGCCGCCTGGTGGGTTTGCGCAACGATGAAGGCCACGGGGTCGCCGACATGGCGCACCTCGCCATCCGCCAGCACCGGGTGCGGCACGTCGGCGCGGGCGGAGCCGTCGCGATTCTTCAACGGAATAAGGCAGGGCAGCCCGCCGATCCCATCCGCCTTCAGATCCGCCCCGGTGTAGATCGCGAGCACGCCGGGCAAAGCGGTGGCGGCGGTCGTGTCGATCGAAAGGATGCGCGCCGCCGCGTGCGGGCTGCGCAGGACAACGCCCACGGCCTCGTTCGCCAGGGTGATGTCGTCGGTGTAGCGTCCGTTGCCGATCAGCAGCCGGGGGTCTTCCACGCGCCGTACTGGCTGGGCCATGCCGAATTTTGTCATGCTTGCGGTTCCTCGCTGGCTTTAGGCTGTTTTTATGAAATGCGGATGGCGGGCGAAAGGCCAAGAGGCTTAATGCACGCGCTCCAGCGTCTTGCCGGATTTTCTGCCGAACCGGGCTTTCGTCCACTCCCGCATTCTTTGGAAGGTGACATACAGCATCGGGATCAGGAAGATGCCGAACATGCTGGCGGCGATCATGCCGGCGAACACCGGCGTGCCCACGGCGCGGCGGCTGACCTGCGCCGCGCCGTTCGCAATCACCAGCGGCAACAGGCCGAGAACAAGCGCGATCGACGTCATCATCACGGCGCGGAACCGGGCCTGGGCACCGAGCCGCGCCGCCTCAGCAATCGGCTTGCCCTCCTCGCGCTGGTCCTTGGCGAACTCAACGATCAGGATGCCGTTCTTCGCCGCGATGGCGATCAGCACCACCAACCCGATCTGCGCATACAGGTCAAGCGCCAGCCCCGCCAACTGCAGCCCCGCGAAAGACCCCAGGATGCCGACGCTGACCGAAAGCAGCACCGGTATGGGGATCACCCAGCTTTCATAAAGCGCCACGAGGAACAGGTAGGCGAACAGGATCGCCAGGGCCAGGATCTTGCCGGTTTGCCCGGAGGCCGATTTTTCCTGGAACGCCGTCCCGGTCCACTCATAGCTGTAGCCGGGTGGCAGGGTGCTGTCGCTGATCTGCTCCATCGTCGCCAGCGCGTCGCCCGAGGACACGCCCGGCTTCGGCGTGCCGTTCACGGTGATCGAACGGTAGTTGTTGTAGCGGCTGATGGTCTGGGGCCCCAGCACGATCCGCGCGTCGGCGATCGAGCGCAGCGGCACCATGGTGCCCACCTTGTTGCGGATGTAGATGCGCCAAACCGCCGGGATATCGGTCCGGTCCAGGGCCTCGCCCTGGATGTTCACCTGCCAAGTCCGGCCGAACAGGTTGAAGTCGTTGACGTAGATGCCGCCCAAGGTGCCCTGCAGCGACGTGAACACGTCGCTGACCGACAAGCCCAGCGCCTGCGCCTTTTCCCGGTCGATGTCGAGGTAGATGCTGGGCGTCGTCGGGCTGAAGGTGCTGAACACCCGGGCAAGCTTCGGGTCCTGGTTCGCCGATGCGAGCAGGCCGTTCAGCACGTTGCCCATTTCCGCCGGTTCCCGGCCTTCCAGGTTCTGCAACTGGTATTCGAACCCGCCGCTGGTCGACAGCCCGATGATCGGCGGCAGGTTGAAGGGGAAGATCGTCGCCGAGCGGATCTGCTGCACGCCGGCGAACACCTGGCCGATCAACGCCTGCGCCTTGTCGGAAGCCGCCTTGCGGTCGGCGAACGGCTTCATACGCACCACGATGAAGGCCGCGTTGGACTGGTTGCCGCCGTCGAGCAACGAGAAGCCGACGATCGACAGCACGTTCTGGATCTGCGGAATGCCCCTGACCACCGCTTCCACCCGCTCCACCACGCCGCGGGTCCGGGTCACGCTGGCGCCGTCGGGCAACTGCACTGCGACGAAAAACGCGCCCTGGTCTTCGTCCGGCAGGAAGCCGGTCGGCGTGCGCAGGCTCAGGGCGTAGATGCCGCCGCCGCACAGCAGCACGACCAGCAGGCCGACGATGCCGACCCGCAGGAGCCGCGCAACGACCGCGGCGTAGCCATCCCGCACCCAGTCGATACCGCGCCCGATCCGGCCGAGGATGCCGCGCTTCGGCCCGCCGTGCCGCAAAAACACGCCGCACAGCGCCGGGGACAGCGTGAGCGCGTTGACCGCCGAGATCAGCACCGACACGCTGATGGTCACGGCGAACTGCCGGAACAGGGTGCCGGAGATGCCCGGGATGAAGGCGATCGGCACGAACACCGACAGCAGCACCAGCGTGATGGCGATGATCGGCGCGGTGATCTGCGCCATGGCCTTCTTCGTGGCGTCCTTGGAGGACAGCTCCGGCTCCTCCTCCATGACGCGCTCGACGTTTTCCACCACCACGATGGCGTCATCGACGACAATGCCGATGGCCAGCACCAGCGCCAGCAGCGACACGGTGTTCGCGGAGTAGCCGATTGCCAGCAGCACGGCGAAGGTGCCGATCAGGCTGACCGGCACGGCGATGGTCGGGATGATGGTCGCGCGGAGGTTGCCCAGGAACAGGAACACCACGACCACCACCAGCGCGAACGCTTCCAGCAGCGTGGATTTTACCTCGCTGATCGTGTCGGACACGAAGGTCGAGCTGTTGTAGAACACCTGCGACTTGAGGCCCTCGGGAAAGCGCTTGGCCAGGTCGTCGAGCGCCGCCTGCACGCGGTCCGCCGTCCGCACCGCGTTGGCGCCGGGGGCGAGGTACACGCCGAGCGTGACCGCCGGGTTGCCGTTCAGCCGACTTTCGCTGTCCTGCGTCGCGGCGCCCAGTTCGACCCGCGCCACGTCGCGCACCCGCAGCACGGAGCCGTCGGGATTGGCGCGCAACAGGATGTCGCCGAACTCCTCCGGCGTCGTGAGGCGTCCCTTGGTCTGCAGGTTGATCTGGAACTGCGTGTCGTCGCTGGTCGGGCGCGCGCCGACCCGGCCGACCGGCGCCTGCACGTTCTGTTGCTGGATCGCCAGGATCACGTCGCTCGGCGCCAAGTTGAGGCTGACCATCCGGCTGGTGTCGAACCAGATGCGCATGGAATAGTCGAGCGCGCCGAACAGCGTGGCCGACCCCACGCCGCTCACCCGGGACAGCCGGTCGAGCACGTTGATCGTCACGTAGTTCGAAATGAACAGCGGGTCCTGCTTCGCCCCCTCGCTGGAGAACGCCAGGAACTCCAGAATCGCCGAGGACCGCTTCTGCACGGTGACGCCCTGGCGCTGCACCTCCGCCGGCAGGCGGGACAGCGCCGCCTGCACGCGGTTGTTGACGTTGACGGTGTTGATGTCCGGGTTCGTTCCCAGCGCGAACGACACCGTCAGCCCATAGCTCCCGTCGTTCGCGGAGTTGGACTTCATGTAGATCATCTGGTCGGCCCCGTTGACCTGGGCTTCCAAGGGCTGGGCCACGGTCGCTTCCACCACCGCCGCGGACGCGCCGGGATAGCGGGTCGTGACCTGCACCTGCGGCGGCACCACGTCGGGGAACTGGCTGACGGGGATCACGGTCATCGCGATCAGCCCGGCGATCACCGTGATGATCGCGATGACGATGGCGAGCCGCGGCCGATCAACGAAGACGGCGGAGATCATGGCGCTACGTCCGCGGCGCCGACGCGGGAAGCGTCGGACCGGTGCTGGCCGGGCCGGGGTTGACGGTGATGCCGGGTCTCACGCGCTGCACGCCGTCTGCCACCACCGTTTCCCCTTCCTTCAGCCCGGCCGAGATCACCGCAAGGCCTGGGGTGTTCTGGCCCAGTTGGAGCCGGCGCTGCTCCACTTTGTTGCCGTCGCCCACGACCCAGACGTAGTTGCCTTGCTGGTCCGACAAGACGGCGCTGCGCGGGATCACAATCTGGTCAACCGGTTGCACGCCCTCCAGTGTCACCGTCACGAACTCCCCGTCCGACAGTTCTCGGTCGCCAGGTTCGCCAGGCTTCGATCCCGGCAGCAGCGGGTTCGGGACGCGCCCGCGCAGCGTCAGGGTATCGGTGTTGGCCGCCACCGTGGGATCGGCGTAGTCGAGCTTGCCGGCCTGGCCATACATCTTGCCGTTGGGCAGCCGGAGCTTGATCGTCACCGCGCCGAACCCGCCCCCCTTGCCCCCGTAGCGGTCCCGCAGATCGGTGGCGGCCCGGACGGAAACGGGGAACAGCACATACATCGGGTCCTGGCTCACGATGGTCGCGAGCACGCCGGAGCTCGGGCTGACAACGTTGCCCTCCGTCACGGTGGTGCGGCTGATCTTGCCGTCGATGGGCGCCTTGATCTCGGTATAGTCGAGGTTGGTCTGCGCCAGCCGCAACTGCGCCTGCGCGTTGGACAGTTGCGCCGCTTGGCTCCGCTGCGTGGCCCGCGCGTCGTCCACCAGGCTGCGCTGGCCCGCCGGCGTGTTCAGCAGCGCCTCCGCCCGGCCCAGGGTCAGGCTGCTGCCCTGCAGCACGGCCTGGGCCTGCGCGACGGACGCGGCCGCGGCGGCGACCTGCGCCTCGAACGGGGCACGCTCCAGCTTGTAAAGCACGTCGCCGGTGTGCACCTCCGCGCCCTCGGTGAAATGGCGCTCCTGCATGAAGGCCGTCACGCGGGCAACCAGGTCCACACGGCTGATCGCCTGGATGCGTCCGACGAACTCGCTGGTTTCGGTGACGGGCTGTTTTTTCGCCTGCACAACGCCGACTGCGGGGGGGCCTCCAGGACCGGGCTGCGCCAGGGCCGGGCCGGCAAGGGCGAGCAGGACGGGCGCCAGCAGGGAAAGGCGGCAGAGCATCGGGTTCACTTTCGCAGTACAGACGCTGCAGGTCCAGCAAAGGCGGGTCGCCGCATTGTCAGCTTTTTACCATTGCAGCACATCCAACCAAACCTTGCACGTTCGGCGGCATCGTCTCACCCCGGCCAACTGGGGAGGCCGCGCGCCTTGCGACGGCTGGCCTTGGCATGTCCGGTTCGAGGATGCTTACCGTGCCGGGCAAGGTTGATCGCGCCTTCGGTTTGGTTTTAAGGAGGGCGGCGGCGCGGACGGCGTTTCTTGAAACGCCGGCATGGGCGTCCGCACGGGGCGCTCGAACCCCTGCACGCGCCAGGCGCTATATGCTTCAAAAAGCAGGAGTGTGACGATGGCGCGCGACGACATCTTGGAACCGATCCGGTCCCGGGCTTACCGGTTGTGGGAGCAGGCCGGCCGCCCAGAAGGCGGCGACCTGGAATTCTGGGAACGAGCCCGGCAGGAGATCGAGGCGGAACAGGCCGCAAACGAGTCTGCCGTGCCAGACCCAGCCGCCGGGGCCAAGGAGCAGCCCCTGTGACCGACGACTCTGTGGCCGACACCCCGCCCGATCGCTTGGCCTCGCATCCCAAAAGCCCCTACTACAATGCCACCCTGCTTGAGCGCGGCGTGGGCGTCCGGTTCAAGGGCGTGGAAAAGAACAACGTGGACGAGTACTGCGTAAGCGAGGGCTGGGTGCGCCTTGCCGTCGGCAAGGCGGTGGACCGGACGGGTGCGCCGATGACGATGAAGCTGATGGGACCGGTCGAGGTTTATTTCCGGGACACTATGCCGGACGGGACCTGAAACTGCGCTTCGGCACCAAAGCGGCACAGGCCGCTGGTCCAGGCTCCCGGCGGAAACAACGCCCCGGCCTCAGCCATGCCGGAGGCAAAATTCCTCCGCGCCCAACTTGCGGAAGTCCGCCATCGCCGCGCCGATCCGCTCATGCGGCCAGTCCCACCAGGCAATCCGCAGCAGGTCCGCCATCACCGCGTCGGAGAAGCGCGTGCGCAGCATCCGGGCAGGGTTGCCGGCGACCACTGCAAAGTCCGGCACGTCCTTCGTGACGATCGCCCCGGCACCGACCGCCGCCCCGGTGCCGACTGTGACTCCCGGCAGCACGACGGCGCCATGGCCGATCCAGGCGTCATGCCCAAGCGTCACCGGGCTGCTTCGGCGCCACGCGAACAACTCGGGATCGTCGGAACCCAGGCCGTAGGCGCTGCTGCGGTAGCCGACATGGCTCAGCATCGCCCGGTCGAGCGGATGGTTGCCCGGGTTCAGCCGCACATGCGCCGCGATTGAGCAGAACTTGCCGATGACTGCATGGATGATGTCGCTGTCGTTCACGACGTAGGAGTAGTCGCCGAAGCTGCTTTCGGCGACCTTGGTGCGGGCGCCGACCTCGCACCAGCGGCCGAAGGTGGTGGCGCGCACGGACGCGGTGCGGTGGATGCTAGGCTTGTCGCTCAGCCGCTTCTCCACGGACGCCGGGTCCTCGGCCCCAGTCTTGGGTGCCATCAGTTCTCAGGCGCTGTCAGTTCAGGAACACCTTGCCCGGGTTCATGATCCCGCGCGGATCGAGCGCCGTCTTGATCTGCCGCATGACCGCCAGCGTTTCGGCCCCGTGCTCCGCTTCCAGGAACTCGCGCTTGCCGATGCCGATCCCGTGCTCCCCGCTGCAGGAGCCGCCAAGCGCCAGCGCCCGGGCGACGATCCGCTTGTCGAGGTCCCAGGCGCGCACCAGCTCGTCCTCGCCCGGCGGCACCAGGATAACGGTGTGGAAGTTGCCGTCGCCGACATGGCCGACAATGGGCGCGATCAGGCCGGATTGCTCGATGTCCCCCTTCGCGCCGACGATCAGCTCCGTCATGCGGGAGATCGGCACGATGGCGTCCGTCGCCAGTCCGCGATAGCCGGGGCGCAGGGCGAGCGCCGCCCAATAGGCATCATGCCGCGCCTTCCATAGCCGGTTGCGCTCGGCGGCGTCCGTTGCCCATTGGAAGCCGCTGGCGCCAAAGCCCGCGGTGATCTCCTCCGCCAGCGCCGCCTGCTCGGCGACGCCCGCCGGGCTGCCGTGGAATTCCAGCAGCAGGGTCGGGCGCGCGGTGTAGCCGTCCAGCTTCGAGTAGGCGATGCAGGCGCCCATCTGCACGTCGTCCAGCAGCTCGATCCGCGCGATGGGGATGCCGGCCTGCAGAATGGCGATCACGCTGTCCACCGCGCCAGCCAGGTCGTCGAACTGGCAGATGGCGGCGCTAATCGCCTCGGGGATGCCATGCAAGCGAAGCTGGATCTCAGTGATCACGCCGAGCGTGCCCTCCGACCCCAGCATCAGGTGGGTCAGGTCGTATCCCGTGGCGGCCTTGCGGACGCGCCCGCCGGTTTCGATCAGGCGGCCGTCGGGGAGCGCGACCTGCAGGCCCAGCACGTTCTCCCGGATGGTGCCGTAGCGGACGGCGGCGGTGCCGGAGGCGCGGGTGGCGCACATGCCGCCGATGCTGCACTCGCTGCCGGGATCGACGGGGAAGAACAGGCCCTGGTCGCGCAGGTGGGCGTTGAGCTGCTGCCGGGTCACGCCCGCCTCGACCCGGCAATCCATGTCGGCCGGGTTCACCTGCAAAACGCGGGTCATGCGCGACAGGTCGAGGCTGATGCCGCCGCGCACCGGGGTCACGTGGCCTTCCAGGCTGGTGCCGGCGCCGAACGGCACCACGGGCACGCCGTGCTGGTGGCAGAGCGCCAGGACGCGCGCCGCTTCCTCGCCCTGCTCCATGAAGGCGACGGCGTCGGGCAGGCAGCGGGGCTGGCTGTCCTCGCCGTGGCTGTGCTGCTCGCGCAGCGCGGCGTTGGTGGTGATGCGCTCGCCGAGGAACTCGCGGGCTTGGGCGATGACGGCATCGACGGGGCGTGACATGGAGGGTTCCTTTTCCCCCAGCCTAGCGCAACGCGGCCAGGCGCGTCACCCTGGGCCTGATTGCAGAGGAGGCATGCGTGACCCTTTCCGTGAACCAGGACCGGCTCTGGCAGGCGCTTCTCGACATGGCCACGGTCGGCGCGACGCCGGAGGGGGGCAGCAACCGCCCGGCCTTGTCCGCCGCGGACGCCGAAGCGCGCGCCCTGCTGCTGTCCTGGTGCGAGCCGCTGGGCCTCAAAATGGAGCGCGACGGCATCGGCAACCTGTTCCTGCGCCGCGCCGGGCAGGCGCAGCGGCCCGCCGTCGCCTTTGGCAGCCACCTGGACACCGTGCCCACTGGCGGCCGGTTTGACGGTGCGTTCGGAGTGCTGGCCGGGCTGGAAGCGCTGCGCACCCTCCATGACGCCAGCTTGACGACCGCGGCGCCGCTGGAGCTTGTGGTGTGGACCAACGAGGAAGGCAGCCGCTTCCCACCCGCCATGATGGGCAGCCGGGTGCACGCGGGAAACCTGTCGCTCGACCGCGCTTTGACAACAGCAGACGACGCCGGGGAAACGGTGGGGGAAGCGCTGGCCGAAACGTTCCAGATCGGCTTCCTCACGCCCGGCCCGCGCGACTGGGCCGCCTGGATCGAGCCGCACATCGAGCAAGGCCCGGTGCTGGAGCAGTCAGGCGCCGTTGTCGGCATCGTGACCGGCACCGTCGAGGCCCGCTACTTCCAGTTGACGGTCGCCGGGGAGGCTAGCCACGCCGGCGCCACCGCCATGGGCGGGCGCCGCGACAGCCTGGCCGCTGCCGCCGAGATGATCCTGGCCACCGAGCAGATCGGCCTGTCCAGCGAACCCGGCGGGCGTAGCTCGGCCGCTTGGATCGGCAACGCGCCCAATGCCCGCGGCGCCGTGCCCAGCCTGACCCGGCTGCACTGCGACATGCGGCACGAGGACCCGGCCCGCGTGGACGCGATGGAGGCGGCGGCCCGCATCGCCTGGACCGCCATCGCCGCCCGCCGCGGCGTGCAGTTGGAGGTCGACGCCTATGCGTCCTTCGGCCCCGTCCGGTTCGATCCGGGGCTGGGCGCGCTGCTGCGCGAGGTCGCGGCCGCCCGGCAAATGCCGGTGCGCGACATGGTGGCCGCAGCCGGGCATGACAGCGTGTTGATCGCGCCATTGTGCCCCAGCGCCATGCTGTTCGTGCCGAGCCGCGGCGGCATCACCCACCATCCCGCCGAGTATACCGCGCCGGAACACCTGGCCGGAGGCGCCCAGGTGCTGCTGGACGCGGTCATGCGTTTGGCAAATTGACGCTGTTTGGTCCGGGGCCTAGCTTGCCGGGACCATAAGCCGCGAGGATTGTCCGATGCCCAACAAGGTGAAGCAGGTCTGGAAAGACGGGCGCGCAGCGGTCAACGGCTGGCTCGCGATCCCCAACGGGTTCTCGGCCGAGGTCATGGCGCAAGCCGGCTGGGACAGCGTGACCGTGGACCTGCAGCATGGCGTGCAGGATTACCTATCGATGGTCGCCTGCTTCCAGGCCATGCAGGTGCATCCGGTGCTGCCGATGGTGCGGGTGCCTTGGAACGAGCCGGGTATCGTCGGCAAGGTGCTGGATGCCGGCGCCTACGGCGTGATCTGCCCCATGGTGAACAACCGGGCAGAGGCCGAGGCCTTCGTGTCCTATTGCCGCTACCCACCCGCCGGCAAGCGCAGCAACGGGCCGATCCGCGCCGGCATCTACGGCGTGGGCACCAGCTACCAGTCCACTGCCAACGACGAGATCCTGTGCATCCCGATGGTCGAGACCCAGGAAGCCGTGGACAACCTGGAAGGCATCCTGGACGTGCCGGGCATTGACGCCGTGTATATTGGGCCGAGCGACCTCGGCTTTTCCATGGGCTTGCCGCCGGTGCTGGACCGGGAAGAGCCGCAGATCATGGCCATCTACGAGCGGATCGTCACGGAAACCAAGCGGCGCGGGCTGCGCGCCTGCATCCATTGCCTGACCCCGGCCTACGCCACCCGAATGATCGCCATGGGGTTCAGCTTGGTCACCATCGCCAACGACAGCGGCCTGCTGCTCGGTGCCGCCCGCACCGCGGTGCAAGCGGTCCGCAAGGGCTAGGAAAGCAATCATGCCGACAGCTGTGATCCGCCTGCACCCCGAGGACGCCGTGGTAATCGCGCGCAGCACCTTGTTGCCGGGGGCGCCGGTCGCGCCCGGCGTCACGGCCGCCGAGCGTATCCCGGCCGGGCACAAGGTCGCGGTGCGCGCGCTGGCGGAAGGCGAGGCGATCCAGCGATACGGCCAGATCATTGGCTTCGCCACCCAGCCCATCGCGCCCGGTGCCCACGTGCATGTGCACAACTGCGGCATGGGCGACTTCGACAAGGACTACGCCTATAGCCAGGACGCGCGGCCCACGCCGATGGCAAACGAGGGGCTGACGTTTTCCGGTATCCGCCGCCCGGACGGTCGGGTCGCCACGCGCAACTACATCGGCATCCTGACCTCAGTGAATTGCAGCGCACATGTGGCCGGGCTGGTGGCGGACGTGTTCAAGCGCAACCCTTTCACCGGGCACGACCCGCTGGCGGCGTATCCCAACGTCGATGGCGTGGTGGCGCTGACGCACAAGACCGGCTGCGGCATGACTGACGGGGAGCCGCTGCGCCTGTTGCGCCGCACCCTCGCGGGTTATGCGCGGCACGTGAACTTCAGCCATGTCGTGGTGCTGGGCCTCGGTTGCGAGGTGAACCAGATCGCCGGGTTGCTGGAAGAGCAGCGCCTGGCCGGGCGCATCCGCAACATGGACATCCAGAGCATGGGCGGCACCCGCAAGACGGTGGAGGCCGCGGTTGCCTTCGTGCACGAAGTACTGGCCGAAAGCAACGAGGTGCGTCGCGAGCCGGTGCCGGTCAGCGAATTGACGGTGGCGCTGCAATGCGGCGGCTCCGACGGGTATTCCGGCGTGTCGGCCAACCCGGCGCTTGGCGCGGCAAGTGACCTTCTGGTGCGCCACGGCGGGACCGTGATCCTGTCGGAAACGCCGGAAACCTACGGCGCCGAGCACCTGTTGACCCGGCGCGCGGTCAGCCAGGAGGTGGGCGAGAAGCTGGTTGGCCTGATGCGCTGGTGGGAGGAGTATACGGCCCGCGAAGGCGCCGAGATGAACGCGAACCCCAGCCCCGGCAACAAGGCTGGCGGCCTTACCACTATTCTGGAGAAGTCACTGGGCGCCATGGCCAAGGCCGGCACCACCAACCTGGTGGACGTGGTGCGCTACGCCGAGCCGGTGACGGCGCGCGGCTTCGTGTTCATGGACACGCCGGGCTACGACCCGGTGGCGGCGACGGGCCAGGTGGCGGGCGGCGCAAACCTCGTGTGCTTCACGACCGGGCGCGGCAGCGTGTTCGGCTGCAAGCCGTCGCCGTCCATCAAGCTCGCGACCAACACGCCGATGTTCCAGCGCATGGAAGACGACATGGACATCAACTGCGGCACGATCCTGGACGGGGACGAGACGGTGCAGGAGTGCGGCCAGCGCATCTTCGAAACCATGATCCGCACGGCGAGCGGGGAGCGCACCAAGAGCGAGTCGTTCGATGCGGGCGGGGCTGAGTTCGCGCCTTGGGTGATCGGCGCGACGATGTAGCGGTGTTCAGCCGGGTGAGGGCCGGCGCATGAAATCGAAGTCGCAGCCCTCGTCCGCTTGCAGCACCGTGTCGTGGTAAAGGCGGGCGTAGCCGCGCTGTGCCCATTCGGGTCGGACGGGCGGCGCGAGCAGGGCCTGCCGCCGGGCCAACTCCTCGTCGCTCACCAGCAGGTCGATGCGGCGGCCAGCCACGTCGAGCCGGATGAGGTCGCCTGACTCCACCAAGGCCAGCGGCCCGCCGACCGCGGACTCCGGCGTGACGTGCAGCACAATCGTGCCGAAGGCGGTGCCGCTCATCCTGGCGTCCGAGATGCGCACCATGTCCCTCACGCCTTGGCGGCCAAGCTGCTTCGGGATCGGCAGGTAGCCGGCTTCCGGCATGCCCGGTGCGCCCTTCGGCCCGGCGTTGCGCAGCACCAGCACATCGTCCGGCCCGACATCGAGCGCCGGGTCGTCGATCCGCGCCGCCATGTCGGGGATGGAGTCGAACACCACCGCCCGCCCGGTGTGCTGCAGCAGGCGCGGCGTCGCGGCGGAATGCTTGATCACCGCCCCGCGCGGCGCGAGGTTGCCGTGCAGCACCGCCATCGCGCCCACCGGTTTGATCGGGTCGTGCCTCGGCCGGATCACGGTCTGGCCCGGCACCTGCTCGGCCGCCGTCGCCACGTCGCGCAGGGTCCCGCCGCCGACCGTGCGGGCATCAAGATCGATCAGGTCGCCCAATTCCGCCAACAGCCGCGGCATGCCCCCGGCGTGATGAAAATGCTCCATGTAGTGGTCGCCGGACGGTTTCAGGTCCACAAGCACCGGGACCTCGCGGCCTAGGGCGTCGAAGGCGTCCATGTCGATCCGATGCGGCGTGCGGTTCGCAATGGCAGTCAGGTGGATCAGCCCGTTGGTCGAGCCGCCGATGGCCTGCAGCACCACCTGCGCGTTGCGGAACGCCGCCGGGGTCAGCAGTTCGCTCGGGCGCGGCCCGCCGGCGACGGCCATCTCGGCCGCCCGCCGCCCGCTGGCCTCGGCGAATCGCACGCGCTCGGCGTGGGGGGCGGGGATGGTGGCGGCGGTCGGCAGGGCCAACCCCAATGCCTCGGTGACGCAGGCCATGGTGCTCGCCGTGCCCATCACCATGCAGGTGCCGACGGATGGGGCGAGCCGGCCCTCGACGACCTCGATCTCCGCCGCATCCACCGTGCCGGCGCGGTGGGCGCTCCACAGACGGCGGCAATCGGTGCAGGCGCCGAGCACCTCGCCCTTGTGGTGGCCCACGACCATGGGGCCGACCGGGACCACGATTGTCGGCAGGTCCACGCTGGCGGCCGCCATGATCTGCGCCGGCAGCGTCTTGTCGCAGCCGCCAATCACGATGACCGCGTCCATCGGCTGGGCACGGACCATCTCCTCCGTGTCCATTGCCATCAGGTTGCGCAGGAACATGGAGGTCGGGTGCGCGAAGCTCTCGTGGATCGAGACGGTCGGGAACACCATGGGCATGGCGCCGGCCAGCATGACACCGCGCTTCGCCGCCTCGATCAGCGCGGCGGCGTTGCCGTGGCAGGGATTGTAGTCGCTCCCCGTGTTGGTGATGCCGACGATGGGACGGTCGAGCGCGTCATCGGAGTAGCCCATCGCCTTGATGAACGCTTTGCGCAGGAACAAGGAGAATCCGGCGTCGCCGTAGCTCGTGAGACCCTTGCGCAGCCCCTTGTCCATCTGCCGCTTCCCTTCATGCTTGCGCGCCGGTGCATTGTAGCCCGGGGAGCCATGCAGACAACGCCAGGTCCAGCGGCCAAACCTCCTGAAATGGCCCGCGGTCCCAAACTGGGCCGGTACTAAATCAACAAGCGGTGATCTCCGCATCCTGAAACCATTGAGTTGCGTATCCGACAGCCAACATCGCCATCACCAAGGGTTGCCATGCACCATTACATCCGTTCCATAGGTTTCGCCGGCCTTGCGGCCGTGCTGCTTTCGGGATGCACTTCGCCGCCGCAGGGAAAGACGCCGTATCAACCCACGGCCGACATGGCGGCGGTGCTCGCCGCACAGGCCGATCTTGGCGCCAAGCCGATCGACGATCTGACGCCGGCGCAGGCGCGGGTGAACCCGTCCATTGCCGACGCGGTGCTGAAGGTGGAGCAGCAGCGCGGCATGAGCACGGCGCCCATGCCGGCGCGGGTCGAGGATGTCCAGGTGCAAGGCGCCGCCGGGCTGCTTCCGGCGAGGGTATACCGACCGGCCATGGCGACGCCCGGCCCATTGCCGATCATCCTTTATTTCCACGGCGGCGGCTGGGTGATCTCGACGATTGACACCTATGACAGCTCGGCCCGGGCTTTGGCCAACGGCGCCGGGGCGGTCGTGGTGTCCGTGGAGTACCGGAAAGGGCCGGAGGACCGATTCCCTGCCGCGCACGACGACGCCGTTGCAGCCTACCGCTTCGTGCTGCAGCACGCGGCGCCTTTGGGTGGCGACGAGCGGCACGTCGCGGTGGCCGGGGAAAGCGCGGGCGGCAACCTGGCCTTCAACGTGGCGTTGGCGGCCCGGGACCAGAAGCTGCCGATGCCGGTGCACCAACTGCTCGTCTATCCCGTCGCCAGCACGGACCTGATGGCGCCGAGCGTGCAGGAGAACGCGCGGGCAAAGCCGCTGAGCCGGGCCGCGCTGGAATGGTTCATCAAGTACTATGGCCGCGGGCCGCAGGACGTTGCGGACACCCGACTCAACCTTCTGGGCGTGTCCGACCTCCAGGGGCTGCCGTCCACGACGATCATCCTGGCGCAGATCGACCCATTGCGTTCGGGCGGCGAAACGCTGGGCGACCGCCTTCGCACCGCCGGCGTGCCGGAGGAAACGCGTCTGTATCCCGGGGTGACGCATGAGTTCTTCGGCACCGGCGCGGTAGTGCCGGAGGGCAAGGCGGCGGTGGCGTTTGCCAGCGAGCGGCTGAAGCAGTCATTCGCCGCCGTGCCGGCGTTGCCCGCGCCGACCCGGCGCGGCCGGGCGGTCCGCGCTCGCACGGCGCAGGGATACTGAGCATGGCGAACTTCGTGCGCTACGCCGACAGCTTGGAAGCACCAGCCCCCGGCGAGCAGGAGGTCGTCGGGCAAATCATCCTCGCCATGCAGCGGGAAACGGACAAAGTTGCCGAACGCGAGCACCACGCGGTTCGGGCGTCACATGCCAAGAGCACCGGGCTGCTCAAGGGGGAGCTGCGCGTCTTGGATGGCCTGCCGCCGCATCTCGCCCAGGGCTTGTTCGCCCGGCCGCACAGCTACCCTGCCGTTGTCCGGTTCGCGCAGGGGCCGGGCGAGCATTTATCCGACAGCGTTTCGACGCATCGTGGCATGGCGGTCAAGCTGTTCGGCGTCCATGGCCCGGCGCTGCCGGGGCATGAGGGCCGCGGAACGCAGGACTTCGTTTTTGCCACCGGCACGACGTTTCCGCAGGCCAATTCGGCGAGCTTTCTCACGGCGATCAAGGGCCTCGAGAAAAGCACCAACATGCCGGAAGCGATGAAGCAGGCGGCAGCGACCGCGGCGCGGGCCGCCAATGCCGTCGTTTAGGCGGTGGGCGGTGACAGCGCGACCCTTGGCTTCTTCGGCCACAGCAAGCGCAACCCGCTGAGCGACGCTTATTTCAGCCAGGCACCGATGCGCTACGGCGACCATGTGGCAAAGCTGGGCTTCTTCCCGGTCTCGCCGGGAGCTGGTCGCCATGATTGACCAGACGCTCGACACCAGCGACGATCCCGACGCCTTCCGCACCGCATTAGTCGGTTTCATGCGGACGCAGGGTGCCGAGTTTGGGCTGCGGGTGCAGCTTTGCACCGACCTGGACCGCATGCCGGTCGAGGACGCCGCCGTGACGTGGCCGGAGGACGAAAGTCCCTACGCTGCGGTGGCCCGCCTGACCTTGCCGCCGCGAGACGCCTACAGCCCGGCGCGCCAGACCTACTTCGACGGCGTGCTCGCCTTTCGCCCGGCGCACAGCCTGGCGGCCGGCCCATCGCCCGCTCGGCTCCATTATGCGCGCCCGGCTCGCCGCCTATTCGGCATTGTCGGCCTATCGGCACGAGCGCAACGGCCAACTGCAGACCGAGCCGGCCTCCATCGGCGACGTTCCCGATTGAACTGGGCGTGACACAAGCGGCGGGGCCAGACGAAAGTTCTGGCCCTTCCCTTGCATACCGTGTTCTTAAATAGACACCGCCAGTTGCGGCGGGGTCGGTGCACGTCCCAGCAGGGGAGCGAGTTGACATGCTATCACGCCGTAATGCCATCCAAACCGCAGCCATTCTCGCCGCTGCCGCCGCGACCGGCTCAAGACGCGCGCTGGCTGCCGACAAGGTAATCAAGGTCGGCGTCAACCTGTCATTTACCGGAGCCGATGCGGAGAACGCCGCGCGGATCGGCAACGGCGCGGTGATCGCGTTCGAGGAGGCGAACGCCGCCAAGGCGGTGCCGCGCTACACGTTCCAGCTTGTGAAGCTCGACGACGCCACCGCCACCGCCGGGCAATACGACCCGGCGCAGGCGGCGACCAACGCGCGCACCATGGTGTCGGACAAGGCGTATGTGGCGGCGCTCGGCCCGCAGATGTCGGGTGCGGGCAAGGCGATGGCGCCGATCCTGAGCCAGGGTAACCTCGCGATCATCACCCCAGCCTCGACCAACCCCGATCTGACCGATCCGAAGTTCGCCCAGCAATACCGGCCTGCGGGCAAGGCGATCTACTTCCGGACGGTGGCGACGGACGCCTATCAAGGGCCCAACATGGCCAACTACATGGCCGACACGCTGAAGGTGAAATCGGTCTTCGTGCTCGATGACTCCGGCGCATACGGCGTCGGCATCGCGGACTCGTTTCAGGCGCAGGCGGAGAAGCGGGGCGTGAAGGTGCTCGGGCGCGACCGGCTGGACCCCAAGGCCGCGGACTACGCGCCGATCCTGACCAAGATCAAGTCATTGGGCCCGCAAGGGCTGTACTACGGCGGGGTCAGCCAGGCGGGCGTCAAGCTGGCTAAGCAGGCATACGAAATCATTCCGGATGTCATCAAGGCAGGCGGCGACGGGATGCAGACGGTGGATCTGCTGAAGGGGGCCGGCTTCCCCGCGGTTGAGGGCTGGTACGCCACGGTTGCGTCCCCGCACGTGATCGAGGACCCGATTGCCGCCAAGTTCAGCGACCGCTACTTCGCTCGTTTCAAGCAGCATCCGGACGATTACACCATCACCTGCTACACCGGCGCCCAGGTCATCATCGAGGCAGTGAAACGGGTCGCCGCGTCCGGCAAGCCGGTGACGCGGGACGCGGTGCGCGACGCCATCCAGGGCGTCAAGCTACCGACCAGCATGCTCGGCCCGATCGAGTTCGACGAATACGGGGATCTGCGCAACAAGATCATCAGCGTGTTCCAGATCCGAAAGAACACGGAGCAGCCGCTCGATGACCCGACGGCGCAATACAAGTACGTGGGCGTCGCGCCGGTCGCCTGACCCGTGACATCCGCTGACCTGCTGCTGCAGCAGGTGATCAACGGGCTGAGCCTGGGGGCGATGTACTCGCTCCTGGCGCTCGGCTTCACGCTGGTTTACGGCATTGCCGAGCTGATCAACTTCGCGCATTTCAACGTGTTCATGGTCGGCGCGATGGTCGCCATGCTGACGCTGCAAAGCTTTGGCCTGGTGGGCCAGGAGACAGTCCTGACCGGCCTGCCGCTGATCGGCACGCTGGGGGCGGCGTTCGCCGTCGCGATGCTGGTGTGCGGCGGCATCGGGGTGGGGATCGAGCGGCTGCTGCTGCGCCCGCTGCGCGGTGTGGCGGGGCCAGCACCGATGATCACGACCATCGGCGTATCCTACGTGCTGTTCAACGTCGTGCTGCTGGCGCTTGGTTCGGACGCGAAGAACTTCCCCAACCCGCTGCCGCCCATTGCCTGGCGCATTGGGGGTGCGGTGCTGCGGCTGCGGGAGGTGCTGATCTGGATCATCGCCTTGGCCCTGATGGTCGGGCTGACCTACTTCGTGCAGCGCACCCGGATGGGCAAAGCGATGCGCGCCACGGCGCAGGACCCGGAAGCGGCGCGGATGATGGGCGTCGAGGTGGACCGCGTGGTGATGACCACCTTCTTCCTGAGTTCCGCCTTGGCAGGCGCTTGCGGCATGATCTTCGGGCTGTATTACAACCTGGCGAAGGTCGATATCGGTTTTGCCGCCGGGCTGCGTGCCTTTACCGCCGCGGTGCTGGGCGGCATCGGCAATGTGCCCGGCGCCATGCTGGGCGGCGTGGTGATCGGGCTGATCGAGGCGGTGAGCGGGCAGACCGTCGGCACTGCCTGGGCCGACGTGATCATCTTCGGCCTGCTGGTGCTGGTGCTGATCGTGCGGCCGGCGGGGCTGATGGGCCGCCTGGCTCCCAACAAGTCCTGAAGGGGCTGCAATGGTCTCAACCGCACTCGCCTACGTGTCCCGCCCGCTGGCCGGCCTGACGCCGGAGCGGCGGCGGGCGCTGGGATTGCTGGCGCTCGGGCTGGGGCTGCTGGTGTTCCCGCTGGTGTATGACGACGACGCCACGATCGACAGCATCGCCAACGCGATGTCCTATGCGACCTTGGCGCTCGGGCTGAACGTGGTGGTGGGGTTTGCCGGGCTGCTGGACCTCGGCTACGCCGCGTTCTTCGCCATCGGTGCCTATTATTATGGCATCCTCAGCAGCTTTCAGGTGATGCCGCTTTGGAGCGAGGCCTGGGCGCCGTTGGCGTTTCTCGGCCTTGTTGAGAAAATGAACCAGGGCGGCCCCGACCTGGTGCACTTCACCCTGTCGTTCTGGCTGGCGCTGCCGACGGCGGCTTTGGTCAGCGCGGCCTTCGGCGTGTGTTTCGGCGCGCCCACCTTGCGGCTGCGCGGCGACTACCTGGCCATCGTGACGCTCGGCTTCGGCGAGATCGTGCCCATCGTGGCGCGCAACATGGACGGCGTAACCAACGGCGCCGCCGGGCTGAATGGCATCCAGGCGCCGCGCCTGTTCGGCCAAAGTTTCGGCGTGGACTCAGTACCATACTATTACGTGGGTCTGGGCCTGGTGGCGCTGCTGATCTTCGTGTCGGTCCGGTTGCGCGACAGCCGGGTCGGGCGGGCTTGGATGGCGATCCGCGAGGATGAAACGGCGGCTAACGCGATGGGGGTGAACCCGGTGCGCTTCAAGCTGCTGGCGTTCGCCATCGGCGCGGCGTTCGCCGGCATGACGGGCGTGTTCTTCGTCGCCAAGCTGCAGACCGCGACGCCGGAGATGTTCAATTTCAACGTGTCCTCCATGCTGCTGGTCATGGTGGTGCTGGGCGGCATGGGCAGCGTGTGGGGCGTGGTGGTCGGCGCCGTGCTGCTGCAGCTCATGCAGACCTGGTTCCTGCCGCAGCTCACGGGATGGCTGCACGACTTGGGGGAGGCCGTGGGCAGCCCGGCGCTCCTCCGCATCGACCTGGTGCAATGGACGCAGTTGTTCTTCGGCCTGATCCTGATCGGCATGATGCTGTATCGGCGCAACGGGCTGATCCCCGCGACGCGCAAAACGCCGCCGCTCACTTTCGCCGCGCAGCACGCGGAGGTGACGCGCGGCGGCTTTCTGAACCTCGACCGCATCCCGCGCTGGGAGCCGGGGGAGGGGGCGTTGGACATCCGCGGCGTTTCGGTGCGGTTCGGCGGTCTGGTGGCGCTGGACGACATCGACATCAGTGTGCCCGCGGGCGGCGTGGTGGCGGTGATCGGGCCGAACGGGTCCGGCAAATCAACGCTGTTCAACGTGATCACCGGGCTGGTGCCGGCCTATTCCGGGTCGATCACGTTCCGTGGCCAGGAGTTGGTGGGCCTTCCGGCACATCAGGTGCTGGCGCGCGGGGTGGCGCGGACGTTCCAGAACATCCGGCTGTTCCCGAACCTGACGGTGCTGGAGAACGTCATGGTCGGGCGGCACGCGCGGCTGCGCAGCGGAGCCGTCGCCTCCGTGCTGCACACGCCCGGCAACCGGGCGGAGGAGCAGGCGGCGCAAACCTCCGTGCTGGACCTGATCGCGATGTTCGGCAACCGGCTGGCGCCGCGGGTGGGCCAGGTGGTGAGCGGGCTGTCTTACGCCAACCGCCGCCGGGTGGAGATCGCGCGCGCCTTGGCGTCGCGCCCGCACATCTTACTGTTGGACGAGCCGACCGCGGGGATGAACCCGGCGGAAACGCTGGAACTGGCCGAGCAGATCAAGTCGCTGCACGAGATGGGGCTGACCATCCTAATCATCGAGCACAAGCTCGACGTGGTGACGGCGCTGGCCGATACGGTGGTGGTGCTGGATCACGGGGTGAAGATTGCTGAAGGCCGGCCGGAGGAGGTGCGGCGGAACGAGCAGGTGCTGACCGCCTACCTCGGCCGCGCCGCCCGGGCCGCGGTGATGGAGGCGGATCGTGTCGCCTGATCCCGCGCCCTTGCTGCAGTTCCGCGGCGTGAACACGCATTACGGCGACCTGCATGTGCTGAAAGACGTGAACTACAGCATCGCGCCGGGCGAGATCGTGTCGCTGCTGGGCGGCAACGCCTGCGGCAAATCGACGACGATGAAGACCATCATGGGCCTCGTTCGCCCGACGACGGGCACGGTGCTGTTTGAGGGCAAGCCCATCGAGCGCCTGTCCACCAGCGCCCGCGTCGCCCGCGGCATCGCCCCGGTGCTGGAAGCCCGACGCCTGTTCCCGCGCATGACGGTGTTCGAGAATTTGGAGATGGGCGCCTACACGAGGCAGCGCGACGCCCGGTTCGATGAGGACTTGGAGCGGGTATACGGGTTGTTCCCCCGGGTGAAGGAGCGGCGTGCGCAGCTTGCCGGCACGCTGTCGGGCGGGGAGCAACAGATGGTAGCTATCGGCCGCGCCCTGATGGCCCGGCCCCGACTGATCTGCATGGACGAGCCGTCGATGGGGCTGTCGCCGCTGTTCGTGGAGCAGGTGTTCGACATCATCCAGGCGATCAACCGCCAGGGAACGACGATCTTCATGGTGGAGCAGAACGCGGCCATGGCGCTGCAGGTCGCGCACCGGGCGTATGTGCTGCAAACCGGGGTGGTGGTGCTGTCCGGGACGGCGGAAGAGTTGCGGCGGAACGAGGATATCCGGCAGGCTTACCTGGGGGAGATGGCGGTCGGGACGGCGACCTGATTGGCTTACTCAAGAATCGGCATCAGTATTTCCGCGGTGGAGAGAAATTCGATAATCGCCGACGTCTTGAGCTTCAACCGGTTGGGATACTTCACTGCTCAGAAAGACATGGCTATGATGGCCAAGCCGAGGAACATGGGATCATCGCGGCTACAGTACTAAATGATCCCATCTACCGATACGTAAGCAAAGCGACAAGCGCAGCAATGCTTGCCGATTTCTGCCGTTGCCTCCGTGCGGGTCACGCTACCGGCAGTGCTGCGATGACAGAGCGGTTAGGCGCGTCAGAGGCTCAGCAAGGTCCTTCATCCTCAGCTACTTGCGTTTTTTATCCTTGCTGATGGCTTCGTCCAATGCCATGCGGTCCCGCATGCGCTGGTTTGCCTCCTCGTCTTGCGCAGCCTGCTGCATCATGCAGTTCGAGAATGCGGTGGTGTTCGGCTGGAAGCCGAAGCCTGCGCAAGATTTCTGGAACCGCTCTGCATCCATCCGATTGGCCCAATCAGCAACACCACATCCGCTGAGCGCCGCAATTGCACAGGTCAAGACAATCCAGACTCTCATGATTTTTACTCGATCAGGCTGCGATCTGTTCGGCATAGTGACAAGCCACTAGTCGCTCGTCTATTGGACGCAACGTTGGACGTTCGTTTTTGCAGTAGTCTGTTGCATGCGGACATCGGCTGGCAAAGGCGCAACCGGGAAGCAGATCAACCGGCGAAGGCGGCTCCCCCCGGACCGCCACCGCGGCCACCCGCCGCGCCGGGTCAACGAACGGCGTCGAGGCCAGCAGCAGCCGCGTGTAGGGATGCCGCGGCCGGTTCAGCACCGCGTCAGCATCGCCCTGTTCCGCCGGCCGCCCGGCGTACATCACCAGCACGTCCTGCGCCATGTGCCGCACCACGGAGATGTCGTGGCTGATGAACAGGTAGGCGATGCCTAGCTCGTCCTGCAAATCCCGCATCAGGTTGAGCACCTGCGCCTGCACCGAAACGTCCAGCGCCGAAACCGGCTCGTCCGCCGTCACCACGGCCGGGCGCAGCATCAAGGCACGGGCGATGGCGACGCGCTGGCGCTGGCCGCCGGAGAACTGGTGCGGGTAGCGGTCGAAGGCTTCCGGGCGCAGGCCCACGCGGTCGAGCATCTGCCGGGCCGCGGCGGCGCGCTCGCGCCGGGCGCCGCGGCGGTTGATGGTCAGCGGCTCCATCAGCGCCTCGCCAATGGTGCGGCGCGGGTTGAGCGAGGCGTAGGGGTTTTGGAACACCATCTGGTTCTGCAGTTGCAGGGTGCGCCAGGCCGGACCCTCGGCGGGCTGGCCGGCGATCAGGACCCGGCCCGCGGTCGGCGGCTCCATCAGCGCCGCCATGCGGGCGAGGGTGGATTTGCCGCAGCCGGACTCGCCCACCACCGCCAGCGTGCGCCCGGCCTCAAGCCGGAACGACACCCCCTCCACCGCGCGCAGCAGCTTGCGCCCCACGGGGTAGTGCCGGACCACATCAACCGCCTCCAGGACTGTCACGCCGGATAACCTGTCGGCTGCCCGGCGTCGTCCAGCGGGTAATGGCAGCGCACCCGGGCGCCGAACGCCTTCCGCAGCGCCGGGCGCTCGGCGTCGCAATGCGGCGTGCGGAAGCGGCAGCGCGGCGCGAACAGGCAGCCGGCCGGGCGGTCGCCGGCGCCGGGCACGACGCCGGGGATGGTGGGCAGGCGCGGCTTGCCCTCGGCGCGCTCCGGCAGGGCGTCCAGCAGGGCGGCGGTGTAGGGGTGGCGCGGGTGGGCGAACAAGGGGGCGGCGGGCTGCTCCTCCATCACCTGGCCGGCATACATCACCTGGACGCGCTGCGCCGTCTCCGCCACCACGCCCATGTCATGGGTGATCAGCACGAGGCCCATGCCGCGCTCCCGCTGCAACCCCACCAGCAGGTCCAGCACGCCCTTCTGCACCGTCACGTCGAGCGCGGTGGTCGGCTCGTCGGCGATCAGCAGCGCCGGGTTGCAGGCGATGGCCATGGCGATCATCGCCCGCTGGTTCAAACCGCCGGAGAGCTGGTGCGGGAAGGCGCGCATCCGCTGCTCCGGCGCGGGCACGCCCACCTGGCCCAGCAGCGCCACGACCCGGCCGCGGATCTCGGCGCGTGGCGCGGCATGGTGGGCGCGCATCGCCTCGGCGATCTGCCAGCCGATGGGGTAGCAGGGGTTCAAGGAGGTCGTGGGTTCCTGGAACACCATCGCCATCTCCCGCCCGATCAGGCGGCGCCGGTTGCGCGGGGTGGCGTGCAGCACGTCCGCGCCGCGGAACGCCACCCGGTCCGCCGCCACCCGCCCGGTGCGCGGCAGCAGGCCCATCACGGCGAGCATGGACACGCTCTTGCCCGAGCCGGACTCGCCCACGACGCACAGCACCTCGCCCGGCGCCACCAGGAGGTCCACGCCCTCCACGGCATGGAACGGCCCGAACGCGACGGACAGGTTGCAAACTTCCAAAAGCGCGGTCATCGCCGCAGCTTCGGGTCGAGCGCATCGCGCAAGCCGTCTCCCAGCAGGTTGAACGCCATCACCGTGACCAGGATAGCGATGCCGGGAAAGGCGAGCAGCCACCAGGCGCGCTGGTAGAACTGCAGCGCGTCGGCCAGCATGGTGCCCCATTCCGGTGTGGGCGGCTGCGCGCCGAGGCCCAAGAAGCCGAGCGCCGCCGCGTCCAGGATGGCGGCGGAAAAGCCGAGCGTCGCCTGCACGATCAGCGGCGCCAGGCAGTTGGGCAGCACGACCAGCAGCATCAGCCGCAGCACCCCGGCCCCGGCGCTGCGCGTCGCCACCACGTACTCGCGCGTCAGCTCCCCCAGCGCCGCCGCCCGTGCCAGCCGCACGTAGCCCGGCAGCAGCACCACCGCGACCGCCAGCATGGCGTTGGTCAGGCCGGGTCCGAGGATCGCCACCACGACGATCGCCAGCAACAGGCTTGGGAACACCAGCAGCACGTCCATCAGCCGCATGATCGCGATGTCCAGCACCCCACCGGCAAACGCGGCGGTGAGGCCCAGCAGGGTGCCGATCGAAAGCGACAGCGCCACTACGGTCGCGCCGATCAGCAGCGACAGCCGCGCGCCGTAGATCAGCCGGGTCAGGATGTCCCGCCCCAAACTGTCGGTGCCGAGCGGAAAGGCGGCCTGCTGGAACGGGGGCGCCAGGAAGTGTTCCCGGAACTGCTCGGCCGGGCCGTGCGGCGCGATGAGGGGGGCGGCAACGGCAACGACGATCAGCACCGCCATGACCACAAGCCCGGCTACCGCGCCCGGGTTCTCCAACAGGCGGCGGAACAGCCCAGCACCGGGCGCCGCAAGCGTGGCGCTCACTGCCGGAGCTTCAGATGCGGCGCTCAATGCCGTGGTCTCGGGTGCGGCATCTAATGCCGCAGCCTCGGATTTAGAACGCCATACAGCACATCGACGCCGAGGTTCACCAGCATCACCAGCACGGCGATCAGCAGGGTGCCGCCTTGCAAGACGTTGTAGTCGCGGCGCTGCACGCTCTCGACCAGCCAATGGCCGACGCCGGGCCAGGCGAACACCGTCTCGGTCAGGATCGCGCCGCCCAGCAGCGCGCCCACCTGCAGGCCGAGCACGGTGACGACGGGAATCAGCGCGTTGCGCAGCGCGTGCACCACGACGACGCGGCCCGGCGCCAGGCCCTTGGCCCGGGCGGTCCGCACGTAGTCCTCGCCCAGCACTTCCAGCATGGCGGACCGGGTCATGCGGGCGATGGTGGCGAGCGGAATGGTGCCGAGCACGATGGCCGGCAGAATCAGGTGGCGCAAAGCGGAGCGGAACGCCCCGGCGTCGTCGCTCCACCAGGAATCGATCAGCAGGAAGCCGGACCACGGCTCCACGTAGTAAAGGTCGTCGATGCGGCCCGACACCGGCGTCCAGCCGAGGGCGACCGAGAAGATCAGCACCGCCATCAGCCCCCACCAGAAGATCGGCATGGACGCCCCGGTGACAGACAGCCCGATCAGCCCGTAATCCAGCGCCGACCCGCGCCGCACCGCCGCCATCACGCCCAGCGGCAGGCCGAGCGCGACCGCGAACAGCAGGGCGCAGGCGGCGAGTTCGAGCGTCGCGGGAAAAAAGGTCTTGAACTCCGTCCACACGCTTTCCTGCGTCACGACGGAGCGGCCGAGGTCGCCTTGCAGGAGTTGGCCCTGGTAGTCGAGGAACTGCTTCCACAGCGGCTGGTCAAGGCCGAGCTCATGCCGAAAGTAGGCGAGGCGCTCCGGGGAAATGCCGCGCTCGCCGACGCGGACCTCGACGGGGTCGCCGGGAATCGAATGGATCAGCAGGAAACCCAACAGCGTGACGCCGATAAAGGTCGGGACGATCAGCGCCAGCCGCCGGGCCAGGAGGCGGAACAACGCTACTGCAGGTCCACTTGATCAAAGACGTGCCGGCCGAACGGGCTCATGACGTAGCCGGTGACGTTCTTCCGCATCGGCTGGTAAGCGATGGAGTGCGCGATCAGGAAGAAGGGCGCCTCCTCCCGCATGACCACCTGCGCTTGTTCATAAAGCTTGGTGCGTTCCGCCTTGTCGCTCAGCATCACAGCCTTATTGACCAGGCTTTCAAACTCCTGGTTGCACCACTTGGAGGCGCTGCCGCCGCCGGGCCGGGCCGCGGCGCAGCCGGCGAGGGGCACGAAGAAGTTGTCGGGATCGCCGTTGTCGCCGGTCCAGCCGAACATCGCCGCCATGTGGTCGCCGGCCTGAAGGCGCTTACGGTACTCCCCCCACTCGTAGCTGACGACCCGCGCCTTGACGCCGATCTTCGCAAGGTCGGATTGCATCAACTCGGCAATGCGCCGGGCGTCAGGGTTGTAGGGACGCTGCACCGGCATGGCCCACAGGTCGGTTTCGAACCCCTCAGGAAAGCCGGCGTCGGCCAGCAGCTTCTTGGCGGCGTTGGGGTCGAACGGCCAGGGCTGCACGGCGTCGTTATACGACCACATGGTGGGCGGGATCAGGTTTTTGGCCGGCTGCCCGGCGCCGAGGTAAACCGCGTCGATGATCGCCTTCCGGTCGATCGCCATGTTCAGCGCCTGCCGCACCCGCTTGTCGTCGAACGGCTTCTTCTGGTTGTTGAAGGCGAGGTAGCCGATGTTGAGGCCCGGCTGATCCATGAGCGCCAAGGACGCATCGGACCGGATGCCCGGCAGGTCCGCGGGCGCCGGGTAGGCGGAAACCTGGCACTCGTTGGCCCGCAGCTTCGCCAGCCGCACCGCCGGGTCCTTGTTGATGGAGAACACCAGCGCGTCGAGCTTCACTTTCGGCCCCCAGAAGCCATCGAACCGGCGGTAGCGGATCGTGGCGTCGCGCTGATAGGTGACGAAGCTGAACGGGCCGGTGCCGATGGGCGCTTGGTCAATCTGCTCGGGCTTGCCCGCCTTCATCAGCGTGTCGGCGTACTCGGCGGATTGGATGGAAGCAAACTCCATGGCGAGATCCGACAGGAACGGTGCCGAAGGCTCACTCAGGGTGAAGCGGACGGTGAGGGGATCGACTTTCTCAAGCTTCGCAATCAGCTTCGGAAAGCCCATGTCGCCGTAATAATCGTAGGAACCGCCTGACACCTTGTGAAATGGGTGGTCCTCCTGGCCCATGCGATTAAAGGTGAACAGCACGTCATCGGCGTTGAAGTCGCGCGTCGGCTTGAACTGGGCGCTGCTGTGCCACTTCACGCCCGGGCGGAGGTGCATGGTGTAGGTTTTGCCATCGAGCGACACATCCCAGCGCTCGGCCAGGCCCGGCTCGATGCTGGTCTCGCCGGGCTTGAACTCGATCAAGCGGCCATAGACCGGGTGGTTCGCGTCGAACGTCGTCCCCGTGGTGTTCAGCATCGGGCCGAAGTTCTCCGGCGAGCCTTCCGAGCAGTAAACAAGGGTCTTGGCCCCGGCGGATGACGCCCACAGCAACGCGGCGCCGGCCAGAAGAACGGTACGGAGTCGCATGGGCCAGTCCTTGCAAAATGGGTGATTGCTGCTCCCCAGCTTCCAGCGCAGGACGGCCCCGGTCAACGCCAGATATACAGGAAGCGTTGCCATCCCAGGACGGCTCGCTTTATCGTCACCGCAGTCCCGGATGCCACGGGCCGGAGGAAGCATGACCGACTTCGCCCGACACCCTCGCGCCGCTGCTCCGCGGCTGACGCCTGTTAGCCGGACCCGTCATCTCATGCCAGGTGGCGCGTAGGCGTTTGGCCGTCCTCGACCTATCGCGCCCGCTGTCCGTGTGATCGCTACGGCAAGCTGGGCCGGCTGCGTGGCTGGCCTGGTCCTTTCGGCGCTGGGCCTTGCCGGCGGGTGGACCGATCCCATTGCCGTGCCGCTCGGGCCAACCGGCGGCCTGTATTGGACATGCGACGCGCTGTCGGCCTTGTTCGCGCTAGTGCTGTGCGCCGTGGGCGCGACCGCGGCGCTGGACGGCGGACCGCCGCGGCTGCCCGTCGCCATCTGGGCCACGGTCCTGACGCCGTTCGCGGCGGACGGATTCACCCTGGTGCTGTGCTTCGGCCTTGCCGCGGTGGCGAGCCGAGGCGCAGACCCGGCGAACCGGCCGGGCATCGAGCAGGCAGCCTGCGGCGTTTTGTGCCTGGTAGCGATGGTGGCGCTGCTGACGCCGCCGGGCGCACCGCCGAACCTGCGTTTCGCCGCGATGCGCACCGTGTCGCCGGAGGGTGCGCAGGCAACGGCCATCCTGCTCCTGGCGTTGCTGGGCGCGGCGTCGCAACTGGCGTGGCCCGCCCGGGCCTCCTTGCAAACGGAGCCGATCGGCGCGCCGCTGCCCGGCGGGGTGGCGATAGCTTCGCTTTACGTGCTTATCCGCGTGCTGCTCGACCTTTGCGGTCCCGCGGCTCCCGGCTGGTGGGGGGCACCCTTGCTGATCCTGGGCGCCGGGGGGGCGGTGCTGGGCGGCTTGCGGGCCCACGCCGAGGACGATCTGCTGGTCATCCTGGGCGCGAGCCGGATGGGCGCGGCGGGGCTAACCGTGGCCGGACTTGGCGCGGCGCTGGCGGCGCGCGACGCCGACGCGCCGGCTTTGGCCGCACTGGCGCTCGGGGGCACGCTGCTGCACGTGGTCAGCTACGCCTTGGCTGACTTGCTGCTGACGCTGTGCGCCGCCGCAGCGATGCGGGGGGCGGGAACGCGGGCGCTGTCCCGGCTGGGCGGGCTAATCCGGAGCATGCCCGGCGTTACCCTGGGCGCCATGGCGGGTGCCGCCAGCCTGGCAAGCCTGCCGCTGACGGCCGGGTTTGCCGGGCGCTGGATGATGCTGCAGTCCCTGCTGGCGCTTCCCCAGACCTGCGGCATCTGGCAGCAGGCAGGCATTGCGGCCGTGCTGGCGGCAGTGGCATTGGGCACCGCGCTGGCGGCGGCGGCGGCGGTCCGGCTGATCGGCATCGGCTTCCTGGGCCGGCCGCGTACGCCTCGGACGGCGGCGGCGGCGGAGCCTTCGCACCGGGTCCGGCTGGCCGTTGCGGGGCTGGCCGGGCTGTGCGCGTTGCTGGGGGTATGGCCGTCCTTCGTCCTGTTGCTGATCCGCCCCGTGGTGGCGCGGCTGATGGATGTCGATGGGGCCAGGCGTCTGCTGGTGATCCCGGCGCAGGTGGACGGGCCTGGCTACGCCGCGCCGGGAATTGCGGCGCTGCTGGCATTATGCGGCCTGCTGCTGGCCTGGCTCGCCCGAAGCAGGGCAGGGCAGGAAGGCCAGCGGGTCCCGGCCTGGGATGGCGGCCTTGACGAGCCGCCGCCTTGGCTGCCTTTCGGCGACCCGGCCACCCAGTACAGCGCCGCCTCGGCCAGCCAGGCGCTGCTGCAAAGCCTTGGTTGTCCCGGCACGCCGCGCCAGGCACGATTTCAGGTTGCGAAGCAGTGGGCCGGCAAGGCCGCTGACCGGTTTTGCCGCCCGGGTGCCGGCGGACTCGTCGGCCTGCTCCTGGTTGTGGTCGGGCTGCTGCTGTGGGGCGCGTGGTGAGCGGCGTCGCAAGCCTGCTGCTGCACGCGGCGCTGATGCTGGTTGGGGCGCCCTTGCTGGCGGGGGTGCAGTCGCGGGTTCGTGCGCGCTTGCTGGGCCGGGTCGGGCCTCCTTTGGCGCAGCCTTGGCGAAATCTTGTGCGCTTGTGGCGCAAGCGGCCGGTGCTGCCGGGGCCGGCATCCTGGCTGTTCGAGGGCGCGCCGTTCGCCCGCCTTTCGGCCGTTGTTGTTGCCGCCCTGCTGGTGCCGTCGTTCGCGCTGGGCATGGCGACGGCGCCGGCTTCCGACCTCCTTGTGCTGGCTGGGCTGCTCGCGTTTGACCGATGCGTGCTGGCCCTTGCGGGTTATGAGACCGGCACGGCGCTGGGCGGCATGGGCGCCAGCCGCACCACGCTGGCCGCGGTGTGGGCGGCGCCCACGATGGTGCTGGTGATCCTGCTGCTGACGACCCTGACGGGCACCAGCAACCTCCAAGCCATTTGCGCAGCGCTGCTTGAAGTGCCGCAAGGGCTGGCAATTGCCTGGCTTCCCGCCGCGGCGGCGCTGGCCATCGTCGGGTTCGCCACGGCGCGGCGCGGGCAGGGTGGCCCGCCGCTCGCCTCCATGCAGGACGCGGCGGCGCTTGAATATTCCGGGCCTGCCCTCGCGCTGGTCGTCCTGTCCGAGCAGGTGCGCATGCTGGTGTGGATCAGCCTAGTTGCGGCGCTGGTCCTGCCGTTCGGCCTGGCGCCGGCCGGGGCTGGGCCGCTCGCTTGGGGCGTCGGCGTGGTGGCCTGGGTCGCCAAGGTGGGTCTGCTGGGGGTTGCGGTGGCGGTGTTGGACACGACCGCCGCCGAGCCGGCCATGGCCCGCGTGCCGGCCGCATTGGGCGTCGCGGCGGCGCTGGCGTTCCTGGCGGCCGTGTTCCTGTTCGCAAGCCAGGGCCTGGCATGACCGTTCAGCCAGCTTCCGAAGTCGCGCCCTGGCTGGCCGGCGTGGCGCTGTCGCTGTCCCTGGCCGTGTTGGCAGCGCGGCGGCCTGGCGTCGTGTTGTACGCCTACGCCGCGCAGGCAACCGTGCTGGCGCTCGCCGTGGGCTGGCAGGCTTGGCTGCAAGCCTCACCGCCGCTGGCGGCGGCGGCCCTCGTCACGTTTGGGGCTAAAGGTGTGGGCATGCCGTTGCTGCTGCGCCCGGCGTTTCGCGGCATGCGCCCCGCCGCGGGCGGCTGGTTGCCTGTGGCGCTGGGCGCCGGGTTGGCGGCGCTGGCGGCTGCGGTCGCGCCGGAGGAGCTGGCGCCTGCGCTCGCGATGACCTTGCTGGGACTGCTGACGATTGCCGCCCGGCGTGGCCGCGTTTTGCGGACGGTGGGCCTGCTGTCGCTTGAGAACGGGGTGGCCCTGGCCGCGTTCTGCGCGGCCGGCATTCCCGCGATCCTCGCTTTGGCGCTCGCGAGCTTGGGCGTCGTCAGCCTTGCTGCCGTGCATCTGGCGCCGGCTAGGACGCGGCCCGTATGACCTGGCCGATTGCTGTCGCGGGAACCGTGTCGGTTCCGCTCTTGGCCGCCGCCGCGTTGGCTGTGGTGCCGTCTCATCGTGCCGCCCGGGCGGGCAGCGCCGTGGCAGCCGCTGCGGCCCTGGGCTGCGCCGCGTTCCTGCCCTGGACCACGGCAGAGCCTGGCGACGCGCTGTTGACCGACGGGCTTGCGGCCCATCTTGCCGTCCTCGCGGGACTTGTCGGGCTGATCACCGCCTGGGCCGAGCGTCACGCCGCGCCACGCCGCCCGGCCATCCTGCTTCTGCTGCTGGGCCTCGTTCAACTCGCGCTCCTGTCGGACGACATCGGCCTGGCTTGGACGGCGTTTGCCGCGGCTGCCATGCTGACAGCGGGGTGGCGGCCCGGCCCGGCTCTGCTGCCCACCGCTGCCGGGGTGCTGTTGGCGCTTTTCGGCGTTGTTCTGCTGCACGCCGCAGCGTCACCGCCTGATGTCGGCTGGCCTGGCTTGCGGTGGACCGGTCTCCCTGCTGCCGCGCCGGGCTGCCAGGGCCACGTGCTGAGCCTGGCGTTCCTGCTGCTGCTCGCCGGCTACGGCGCGGTGGCCGTGTTGGCGCCGCGCCAGGCAGGAACGGGAAGCGCGTCGGGCGTTCTGCTGCCGGTCGTCGCGTTCTCCGTGGTGCTGCGCTTGCGGGGGGTGATGGCGGCCAATGCCGACGCCGTTGCGCCGGGGCCGCCGCTCCTTGCCTTTGGGATGGGCGCGCTGCTGCTCGGGGCGTTCGGCGTGTGGCGCAGAGGTCGGCTCCTGGCTGCCAGCAGCCTCGGCCATAACGGGATCGCCGCCGTCGCGTTTGGGCTGGGCGGCCCGGCGGCAACCTTCGCCGGCCTGCTGCACCTGACCGCGCACAGCCTGGCCCACGCGGCGCTTCGGCGTTCCCTTCCGGCGGCGCCGCTTGCCGTCCTGCTGGTTGCGCTCGCCGGGCTGCCGCCCTTCGCGCTGTTCGGAAGCGAGGCGTTGATCCTCGCCGAGGCGGTGCGCGTGCTGCCTGGGTTGGCCCTGGTGTTCGGCCTGGGCCTCCTGTTGTTGGCCGGCGCGCTGGCCGTGCGCCTGCGTGAGCGTCGTTCCGGCCCGGCGACCGGGCCAAGCGGCACGGCGTTCGCCTGGGTCTGGCTGCCGGTGGCGGCGCTGCTGGGCTTGGGGGCGGTCATGCCGGCGGGGGTGGCGGCCTGGTTCCGGGCCGTGGCGGCGTCGCCTTGACGATCGAGGCGCTGATCACCGCCGGAGACCCGCAGCCCATGCGGCCCTGGCCTCGCTACCTGCTCAGCTGCGAAGCCTGGCGCGCGGTGGCGGACGCGCTGCGCAGCGATCCCGAGCCGGCCCTTCTGGGATTGTGGGCGGACACGGCCCACGTGCACGCCTTGTTCATGGGCAGCACGCCGATGATAGCCTCGGTCCCGGTTGAAGGCGTGCTATACGACGCGCTTTCGCCGGGCCGCCCTGCGGCGGCGCTGTTTGAGCGCATGATCCACGATCTTTGGGGTCATGTCGCCGCGCATGGCACCGACCAGCACCCGCTGCTGGATCACGGGCGCTGGCCGATCCTGCGCCCGCTTTCACGCCGTCCCGTGCCCAACAGCGCCCCCCCGGAGCCGCAAGGTCCCGGCGTCGTGCAGCCCGGCCAACACCAGGTTTCCATCGGTCCGATCGGCAGCGGCGCTGCCGACCCCGTGCACCTGCGCGTCACCGTCGCGGGGGAGATGGTTGTGCGGATGGAGGCGCGGCTGGGCTACGCCCATCGGGGCGTCCTGGCGCTGATGCGCGGCAAGCCGCTGCGCAGCGCGGCGCCGCTCGCCGCGCGGATCGCCGCCGACAGCACGGTGGCGCACGCCGTCGCGTTCGCCCGCGCGGGTGAGGCCGCGCTCGACGTCGATCCGCCGCCCCGCGGCCACGCGCTCCGCGGCGTCATGGCGGAGCTGGAGCGGATCGCCAGCCACCTTGGCGACCTCGGTGCAGCCCTGCCGGGTTTGCCCGGCGCGCGGTGCGGGGCGTTGCGGGAAACGGTGCTGCGGGCCAACCAGGCCGCGTTCGGGCACCGCTTACTGATGGACTGCGTCCTGCCCGGCGGAACCGCGGTGGACCTCGCGCCGGGCGGGCACGCCGCCGTGCTGGACGCCCTGGACCGGATTGCCAAAGACGAGCCGGACACGCGGCGCAGCCTGGACGGCATGGCCGTCTCGACAGCGGCTGGCGGCGTGGCAGGCCCGGAAATCCTGGCATCATTCGCCCCAGGTGGCGTGTTGGGGCGGGCGGCCGGCCGCAAGGACGACGCACGGCGGGTGCCGGGCTACCCGCCTTACGGTCCCCCGCCCACCGTGCCGTCTGCGCCGTGGGACGGCGACGTGGAGGCCCGCCTGCGCCTGCGCCTCGATGAAATTCGGGACAGCAACGTGATGCTGCGCCGATGGTTAGCCGACCTGCCCCCCGGCCCCGTCAACGGCGGCGTGCCCTTTGCGAGCGGCGAGGGCCTGGGCGTCGCCGAGGGACCCCACGGCGACGTTTGGCATTGGCTCCGCCTGGATGCCGGGAACATCGCGACGAGTTTCGTCCGCGACCCTCGGTGGCTGCATTGGCCGTTGATTGAAGCGGCATGCGCTGGCGCCGCCCTGGGCGACTTGCCGCTGATCATGCGATCGTTCAGCCCCGCGGCGTCCGGCCTGGAACTTTAGCGATGCTGCAAGCCCTCGCTCGCGCCCTGATCCGCCGGCCCGCCGCCGCAGACACAACGGCCGCGCCGGACACGGAGATCGCCGGGGCGCTCGCGGCGCAGTTGGACAGCGCCGCGCAGGCCCGGCTGGGCCGGAGCTTGGCCATCCTGCACGTCGCCGCCGCCGGCTGCGGCGGCTGCGCGACGGAGATCGACGCACTTGGGGGCGTCGCCTACGACCTGGAGCGCCATGGCCTGGCCTTTGTCGGCAACCCGCGCCAGGCCGATGTGCTGCTGGTGACGGGGCCGCTGACGGCCGCCATGCGGACCGCGATGGAAGGCGTCTGGACGGCCATGCCGGAACCCCGGTGGGTCGTGGCGGTCGGCGCCTGCGCCATCGACGGCGGCGTGTTCGCCGGAAGCTACGCGGTGCAAGGCGGCATCGGCATCGCGCTGCCGGTTGACCTGATCGTGGAAGGCTGCCCACCGTCCCCAGCGTCCGTGCTGTCGGCGCTGCTGACCCTGATCGAGGCGAATCGTTAGAGCAGGCAAAGCGCCCGCAACTGCCGTCGCAGCTCCTCCGGCAAGCCGTCCGCCCCGCGGGCCGGGTCCGCGGCGCTGATATCCGCCGGGGCATCCGTGTCCGCCAGGTATCGCCACCCTTGGAACGCCTTGGTCGGGCGGCCCTCAACTGGAACCAGCACCGGGTCGAGCACCAGCCCGGCGCAGCGCGTCTCGTCCTCCCAACGATCCTCGATCACATCCAGCACGCGCTGCCGCACCAGCATGGCGCCGGCGATCACCCAGTAGATGCTGCCCCCCTCGGTAATCTCCGGCGCCCGGCGCGGGAACATGCGGGTGCGGTGGCGCAACGGCGGCAGCTCGGTGGCACGGGTAGCCTGGACCTGGCGCAGGTGGGCGATGTCGCGGATCCCGACCGCGAGCTTGGCGATGTGCAGCATGGGCTTCGATTAAGGCGGTGGCCGAGTCGGGCGCAAGGGCACTACCCCGCGCTGCTCGCTGGCCCGGCCTCCTTGGCGGGAAAGCGGCACCACTCCTTCGCAACGCAGCGCCAGCATTCCGGCCGGCGCGCCTTGCAGGCATAGCGACCGTGCAGGATCAACTGGTAGTGCGCCGGGCGGAGCAGGTCCTTGGGGATGCGCCTCACCAGGCCGTCCTCAACTTCCCTCACCGTTTTGCCCGGCGCGATGCCGGTGCGGTTGCCCAGGCGGAAGACGTGGGTATCGACCGCCATGGTGTCGTGCCCGAACGCCACGTTCAGCACCACGTTGGCGGTCTTGCGCCCGACGCCGGGCAAGGCTTCGAGTGCCCCGCGGTCATTGGGCACGGCGCCGCCGTGGCGCTCGATCAGCAGGCGCGAAAGCTCGACCACGTTCTTTGCTTTGCCTTGCCAAAGGCCGATGCTGCGGATGTGCACGCCGACCGCCTCCGCGCCCAGTGCCACCATCGCGGCCGGCGTGGGCGCCGCGGCGAACAGGGTGCGCCCAGCCCGGTTCACCGCGGCATCCGTTGTTTGCGCGGACAGAACCACGGCGACCAGCAAGGTGTAAGGGTCGGTGAAGTCCAGTTCGCTTGATCCCGCCGGGTACGCCTTTGACAGCGCCTCAATGAAGCCACGCACGGCGGCGAGGCTCATGGTCGGAGTTTTCCGGGTGCGTCCCGCGGTCGCGGCCACGCGGGTCAGGGCTGTGCGAGGTTTTGAGTGGGTCGGGTCTGGGTCTTGGGCCATAATGCCGGTATCGCGTGCAGGCACCGGGCTGACAAGATCACGTCCGGAGCCAGATCAGAGGGATGCAATCCGCTATGTCCCCATGCCCGGGCACCGCGTTCGAGGCGGTGATCATCCCGCACCGCAGCCTGACGCGCGCCGGGCTGCGATGGCTCGTGGGCTTCATCTGCCTGCTGAGCACTTTGGTCTCGTTGGGGTTCTTCTATCTCGGCGCCTGGCCGGTTATCGGGTTCAACGGCGCTGAGATCGCCCTGGCCATCGTGCTGCTGCGCCGCAACGCGCGGGCATCCCGGGCAAGCGAGATGCTGCTGCTGTCAGAGGACGGATTTCGGGTGGTGCGGACGGACACGGCCGGACGCAGGATGGAGCGCCGCCTGCAATCGGCCTGGCTGCGGGCCGAGCTGGAGGAGCGGGCTGGCCGCGTCCCAGCGCTATGGCTGCGCGATCGCGGCGGCAGGATGGAGATAGGCACCGAGTTGGGCGAAGCCGAGAAGCGTGACCTCGCGGTGGCCGTGGCTGCGGCGCTGCACCGCCACCGCAATCCGAGCTTCAACAATCCGCAACTGCAGGACCCGTGACGCCGCCTTGACAGAGGCGCGCGAAACTATGCTTCCGCGGGGCCCATCGACTTGATAAGTTCAAAAACGCGCTTGCGGACCGATGGCTCCGTGATGCGGTAATAGGCCCGCACCAATTCCAAGGTTTCCCGCCGGTTCAGGGCCTCGTCAGCGCCGAATCCGTCTTGCGCCTCCGCAAAGCCGCCCGCGACGCGGGTAGTGTGATGAGTGCCGTGCAAACCGGCAATCGGCTCCGGCATGTCGTCAAAAAAGAAGCTGATGGACACGTCCAGCACGCGCGACAGGTCGAACAAGCGGGACGCGCCCACCCGGTTCACGCCGCGCTCATACTTCTGCACCTGCTGGAACGTCAGGCCCAACGCCTCCCCAAGCCGCTCCTGCGACATGCCCATCAAGGTGCGACGCAGGCGGATGCGCCCGCCCACATGGATGTCGATGGGACTCGGACGGCTTTCCTTGTCATTGCTCCCCGCGAAGGCATCCAGTCCCATACTCGTCTCCAACGACGGTGTTATACATGAAATTCTAGTTTAAGATTTAACAATGCAACCGCTAATTGTCAATGCTCTCGAATGATCCCTCTTTCCGCCGCCAAATTGAGACCGCCCTCAGAATCTAGTCGGCTTGCCCTTACGCCTGCGTGTCAAGCCGAGAGCGATTCCCGCGCCTGCTGACGCCAGCAAGCCGGGAAGCACCAAGCCCCAGCGCGAGAACGACGTTGGAGGACGCCGGCCGGGCAGCGGCAAAGCCAAGGTGTCCGCCACCCCCATCGGCAGCCGGCCCAATTCCCGGCCTTGGCTATCGAATCCGACCGAGATGCCGGTGTTCGCCGCGCGCATCAGCGGCAACCCTTCCTCGACCGCGCGCATCCGGGCCGCCGCGAGGTGTTGTCGCGGCCCGGTCGAGTTGCCGAACCAGGCATCGTTCGTGATGTTCACCAGCCAGTCCGGCCGGTCCAACTGATCGACGACCTGGGCCGGGAAAATGGCCTCATAGCAAATCATTGCGCCGAACGGCGGCAGGCTCGGCATGTGCAGCGTCGCCGGGCCGCGGCCAAAGGCGAACTGGCCTGGCACCACCTGGATCGAGAGCGGCACCCAGGACGGCGCGTACTCGCCAAACGGGACAAGATGCCATTTGTCGTAGACGCCCGCGATTGCGCCATCGGCCGCCATGGCGACCAGGCTGTTGCGCGGCAGGTTGCGGGGATCAGCCGACGGCTGCCCGGCGGTGAACGTCAGGCTGCCCACGATGGCGCCCCGCGCCGGCGCCGCGGCACGTGCGATGGCCTGACGCGCGGCGGCGTCGGACTGCAGCAGGAACACGCTGGCGGTTTCAGGCCAGATCACCACAGACGAAGCGCCGCCCAGCCCGGCGACGGCCTGCCGCGTCAGGTCCAGGTGGCGCTCAAACGTCGCCAACGCCGTCGCGCGGTCCCACTTCTGGCCCTGCACCACGTTGCCTTGCACGAGCACAGCCACCAGGCCCGAACCCGGCGGCTCCGGCCCCTGCAGCCGCACCCAGCCCAGCCCGGCCCAACCTGCCAGCACGACCGCCGCGCCGGCCAGGCCGCGCCGGCCCAGAACCGGGGACGCCGCCAACAGCAGGGTTGCCAGCGTCAGGCCCGGTGTGCCGACCCACGCCGCGGGCTGGATCATCACGTCGCCCAGGCTGCCGGGGATCGCCCACACGCTGCCCCATGGGTTCCAAGGGAACCCGGTGCCGACATACTGCCGCGCGAAATCGAACAGCGTCCAAGCCGACGCCAGCATCAGCGCCCGGCGCCAGCCCGACAGCGCCAAGCGGGCCAGGGCGCAGGGCGCCCCGATGAACACGGCCAGCAACGCAGACAAAGCCGGCACCGCGAAGGGGACCAGCCACCAGTATCGCGCTGATTCCAGCAGAATGGCTTCGGTGATCCAATACAGCCCAAAGACGTGGTGGCCGAGGCCGAACCAGAAGCCGCGCCGCGCTGCCGTCCATGGCCCGCGCGACTCGTCGATCAGGCACAGCAGGCCCGGCACCGTCAGCAACAGCACGGGGATCACGTGCAGCGGCGGCAGCGCGGCGGCGGAAAGCGCGCCCAAGCCCGCCGCTGCCAAATCGGCCCGCCAGCCGGCCGCCGCACGCAGGAGCAGCCACGGCCGCGCAAGGCGGGTGGAGGCGACGGACAGGGAGACGCTTGTCGCTGCGCGGAAGCGCAGCCACGGCTTGGTCAAGCCCATGCCGATCACGCCCGGACCAGGCGCTCGGGCGGCACCGGGTCGCCGCGCAGCACGGCGACGATGCACTCGGCCGCCATCACGCCCATGTTCACCAAGCTGTTGTCGGTCACGCCCGCAACGTGCGGGGTGCAGATCACGCGCGGGTGGCGGCGCAGCGGGTGGTCGGCGGGCGGCGGCTCGTCCTCAAACACGTCCAGCCCGGCGCCGGCCAGGTGCCCGGCTTCCAACGTTGCCAGCAGCGCGGCCTCGTCGATCAGGCCGCCCCGGGCGGTGTTGAGCACGAATGCGCCGGGCGGCAGGGCGGCCAGCTCCGCCGCTCCGATCAGGCGCCGCGTCGCCGGAAGCAACGGCAGGTGCAGGGACAGCACGTCGGACCGCGCGAGCAGGGCATGCAGGCTCGCCGCGGCTTCGATGGCCGCCTCCTCTGGCAAGCCCGGGTCATAGGCCGCAACCGACATGCCGAACGCGGTGGCCAGACGCGCGACGGCTTGGCCGATGGCGCCGCAGCCGACCAGGCCCAGGCGTAGCCCGGCCACGTCCCGCACCTTGGTTTCTGCCTTGCGCCAAGCGCCGCCCGCCACCTCCGCCGACAGCAGCGGCAGGTCCTTGGCCAAGGCCAGCAGCAGCGCTATGGCGTGCTCGGCCACCGCCTGCGTGTTGGACCCTGGGGCACGGGTGACGAGGACGCCGCGGCGCTGCGCCTCGGCAATGTCTACGTCATCCACGCCCACGCCGTGCCGGGCGACGATGCGCAGGCCGGGCGCCGCGTCCATCGCCGCCGCCGTGACCGGCCCCTGGCGGGACAGGATGGCAACCGGCTGGACCTTTGCTGCGAACGCCGCCACCTCCGCCGCCGATGGGAATGGAGCCATGTAGTGCAAGCGCCCACCCGCGGCTTCGATCAGGCGGGCCGCTGCCGGCGCCAAACGGGGCGCGGTCATGATCACGTCCATGGAAGCCGGTCCAGATCGGATTGCGGACGCCGGAGTGTAGACCACGCTTCAGTCCGGCAGGTCACGGCTTTGGCGCTCGTAATGCCGATAGTACTTGTCGGTGATCATGTCGGTTTTCACGAGGATAGCCACGTCCGTCGTGTTGAACTCCGGATCGACCACGGCGCCGTCGCCGACGAACGCGCCGGCCCGCAGGTAGCCCTTGATCAGCGGCGGCAGCATCTGGCTGGCGCGGCGGGGATCGATGAGGGCGGGGTCGAGCCTGCGCATGTCGATGTACCGCTCCCGCCGTGCCCTGGGGCACAGGGCCGGAGGCGCGAGGTGGTGGCCATACAGGTAGGTTAGCTCGATTGCCAGCGCGTCCGGGTCGGTGCCGGGCAGGCTGGCGCAGCCGAACAGCAGCGCAATCTGGTTGTGGAACACATAAGCGGTGATGCCGCGCCACAGCAGTTGCATCACCGCCCGGCCGCGATACCGGGCATCGACGCAGGAGCGTCCGAGTTCCAGGATCTGCCCGGGGAAGCTGATGATCGGCCCGATGTCGTATTCGGACGCCGAGTAAAAACCGCCAACGCTGTCAGCGCCGGCTTGCTGGATCAGCCGGTAGGTGCCGACAACCGCTTCCGGTCCCGACCCGATCTGGTGGTCAATCACCAGCAGATGTTCCGCCACGGCGTCGTAGGCATCCTGGTCGCGCCGGGTTTGCCGGGCGGCTTGATCCGGGATCGCGCCCATTTCCTCGAAAAAGACGCGGTACCGCAAGGCCAGGGCGGCATCCACCTCGCTCCGCGTTGCCGCGATGCGGACGCCAAGATTGCCCGCACGCAGTTCTCCGAAGCTTCGGGCAGCGGCCGGAACCTGCAAGGGCCGAAGGTCTGTCATGAGGCCGGCGCCATCAGGCAACCATGCTTGAGAACTTGGCCCCCCGCCAACCGACCTTTGCGGCGGCGTCGTGCCAAGGGCCATTCACTGTGGCGTTTCCGTCACTGCGAACCGCGTCCGCGGCTTGGCCCTCCACCAGCCGTCATGGTCGCAACGCGCGCTGCCTTTGGATGGCTGCACTGCCGTGCTCCTCAACGAGGCGGACCGTTCTGTGCACAGCGCCACTCGCCGGAAGAAAGGCCGTCGCCGGCCCGGCCCCGGAACACAAGCAGCCGATTCCGCCATGCCTATCACGATTTCCGGCGTAGCCGATATGGGCGCCGTCTGTCGAATCTCGACGTCCCGTCAGCGACGAGATCTTTTCACAAACCACATGAGCGCGCCAAACCTATCCTGTTCAAGCATCAACTGCACGGACGAAACCGTCCGTGCAGAAAAGCTGTCGATCTTGACCAATCGCGAGACTGTGTTGCTTGAGCCAAACCGTACAGATCACACCCTAACGCGCACGAGGTTTGGTGCCCAGGCCAATTTTCTTCGCGAGAGAGGAGCGATGCCGGGCATAGTTCGGCGCCACCATTGGATAGTCCGGCGGCAATTGCCACTTCTCCCGGTACTGCTCCGGGGTCATATTGTAAGAAGTTTTCAGATGGCGCTTCAGCATCTTCAGCTTCTTTCCATCCTCAAGGCAGATAATATGGTCTGGAAATACCGACTTCTTAACAGGCACAGCCGGTTGCTGCTTATCCGGCACAGCCGGTTCTTTTCCGACTCCAGCCAGCGTGCGGTAGACCTCTTGGATCAGGTTCGGTAGTGCGTCGGGCGCTACCGAGTTGTTGGAAACATGAGCTGAGACGATCTGGGCTGTCAGCCCAAGAACGTCCGAGTTAGCCGTCGCCTCAACCATAGGTACCCTTTCGTTACATAAGTAGTAAACCATATACGGTTTTACCTCGTCACTTCGCAATAGAGGACTTGTAAAATAAACATGGGGTCAATCAAGCTTGACGAAGTGCTCCCGGTGCAACCGGCATACCAGCATCTGGACATCACCCGCGAGGTTTGCCCGATGACCTATGTCCGCACCCGCCTCGCACTTGACCGACTAGCACCTGGACAAATGTTAATGGTTCACCTGAACGGGGAGGAACCACGCCGCAACGTCCCGCGGACTGCGACTGAGCAGGGGCATGTTGTGATAAGTCAAAAAGATAACTCTGACGGAACGACTGACCTGCTGCTGCGCCGCGGGCCAGCCCATCCACCCCGGGCGTAGGGTGGCCGAGGCAGTCAACCCCGGCGGCAACGGGCTACAAGGGCCGCCGCAGCACCAGCGCGTCGCCTCCGTCCGGATAATACCCCTGGCGGCAACCGATGGTGACAAAGCCGGCGGCCACATAAAGCGAGCGCGCCGAGTCATTGCCGGACGCGACCTCCAAGTAGATGACGTCAGCGCCACGCTGCCGTGCTGTGGCCAGAGTCTGACCAAGCAGCGCCCGTCCAACGCCCTGCCGCTGAACCGCGGGGTCCACGGCCAGAGTCAGTATTTCTGCCTCGTCGGCTGTGACCCGCGCCAGGATCATGCCGCCAGCCGGCGCGATCCAGCCAAATGCGCCGGGAAGGGCAAGCTGCAGCCCGATCGCATCGGCGCCCCAGCGTTCTCGGACAGCAAAGGCACAGTTGTGCAGCAACGCCATGGCTGCCGCGTGGGCCGGGGTCGCCACGACCAGCGGATATGTCACACCGGCTTCGCCGGGCGGGCTTCCGGCGGGTCCACATACAGGGGCTGCACCGGTCGCGGGTCTAGTCCCGCGCTGACCCGGCGCCGGGCGGCTGCCGCCACGCCGGCCGGCGTGGGCATTCGGGCGGGAAGCAGGAGCACGTCCGCACCGCTCGCCGCGAGCCGGGACGCCACGGCGATGGCCGCATCCCCGGCTACCGACACCGGGCGCCCTGGGTCTGGCAACGCATCCAGCGCCACCGTCACGACATCGCCGTTACGTTCCAGGAACACGCGATCGCGGCGCGTATCCACCGCCACCCATTGCTGGCGCCCGCAATCCGGAGCGGCCAGGGCTTCGCCAACGGTGACGCCTACCAGGGAAACGCGCGCAGCAAGCGCGATGCCATGCGCCAGCGACAAAGCGGTGCGGATGCCGGTGAAGCTACCCGGCCCAACCGTCACGGCGACCATCGCCAACTGACTGGGCGGAACACCCGCTTGGGCCATCGCTTCTTCCGCCATGGCGGGAAGTGCCGCAACCCGGCCCCGGGCACCGGCCGCCCGGCGCTCCGCCACCACGCCATCCAACCCGACGACGCCAACCGAGCAACCAGACAACGCAGCGTCCAACGCGAGCACCATCCCGCTGTCAGGACCGGGCACGGGCCTTGCAAGCCTTAAATCGCGACAGGTGCAGCCCGGTCAGGCTGTCACGGCGCAAGGCCGAGGCGTTGCCGACCCGGACAGTCACGGCAAGACGGCCTCCCCGCGGTTGCAGACCCGTCCTGAACGAGATGGCCGTGTCGTGAGCGCGTCAGGCCTCAACCTGCTCAACCGATGTCACCTCCGGCACGTAATGCCGCAGCATGTTCTCGATGCCGTGCTTCAGGGTGGCACTGGAGGACGGGCACCCGCTGCAGGCGCCCTGCATGTGCAGGCGCACCACGCCCTCGCGATAGCCACGGAACACGATGTCGCCGCCGTCGCTGGCGACAGCCGGGCGGACGCGGCTGTCGAGCAGTTCCTTGATCTGATCGACGATCTCCTGATCCTCAGGCGATACGTCTTCATCCACCACGGCGCCAAGACCCTCTATCACCCGGCGGCCGGCAACGAAATGCTCCATGATCACGCCGAGAACCTGCGGCCGCAGCGCCTGCCACTCGGCGATGTCGGACTTGGTCACGGTGATGAAGTCGCTGCCGAGGAACACGCGCGCCACGCCCGGCAGGGCGAACAGCGCGGTGGCAAGTGGGCTGCGGCCGGCCGTGTCCGGCCCGGCAAAATCGGCGGTGCCGTCGCCCATCACGTCCCGCCCGGGCAGGAACTTGAGCGTGGCCGGGTTCGGGGTGCCTTCGGTTTCGATGAACATCGGTTTACCTCGAAATGGGGACTGCTAGCGTCCGGATGGCAGTACATGTGGCCAAAAGCCGCGCTTCATGCAAGTGTCACGAAACGCCGCGCCGTTCACTCCGCCGCCTGCTGCACGGGCCGCCGTGCCCTGAGCCGCCGAATGCGGCGGGCGTCGGCGTCCAGGATGCGGAACTCCAGCCCGGAGGCGTGGCTGATCACCTCGCCGCGCGCCGGCACCCGGCCGGCCAGGGTGAACACCAAACCGCCAACGGTGTCGATGTCGGCCTGTCGCTCGTCCTCCGTGAGCGTTTGGCCGAACCGCGTTTCGAAGTCCTCGATCGGCAGCCGGGCATCAAGGTCCAGCGCGCCGTCCGGGCGCTCGACGATCATCGGACCTTCGACCTCGTCGTGCTCGTCAGCGATGTCGCCCACGATCTCCTCCACCAGGTCCTCGATGGTGAGCAGGCCGTCGATGCCGCCATACTCGTCCACCACCAGCGCCAGGTGCATCCGCGCCTGACGCATCTGCAGCAGCAGGTCCAGCACCGGGACCTGCGGCGCCACCATCAGCGGCAAGCGCAGCAGGGCCTCAAGGTTGAACGCATCGGGGCGGCCGACATAGGCGAACACATCCTTGATGTGTACCATGCCCACGATGTCGTCCAACTGCTCGCGAAACACCGGCAGGCGCGAGTGGCCTTCCCGGCGGATCTGGTCCAGCGCCTGTTCCAACGTGACATCGACCGGCATGGCGACGATATCGGCCCGGGGCACCATCACATCGTCGGCCGACTTGCCGCGGAGGCGCAACACGTTGGCGATCAGCGCCCGTTCCTGGCGGTCGAGTTCGGGAATGGCGCCGTCGGTCTGGCTGTCGTCAGCGGATTGCTGGACCAGCTCGGCGATGCTTTCCCGTACGTTGTGCTCGGGATAGCGCCCGCGCAGCAACTGCTGCACCCGGTTTAGGAAGCTGCGTTGCGACGCGCTCATGGCCGGCGCCGCGCCGTGCGCCACGGGTCGGGCACGCCCATGCGGCGCAGCAGCCGCGTTTCCGCCATCTCCATGCGCCGGGCCTCGCCGGGCAGGGCGTGATCGTAGCCGCGCAGGTGCAGGGCGCCGTGCACGACGAGGTGGGCCAGGTGATGCGATGCCCGACGCCCGGCCGCCCGCGCTTCCCGCCGCACGGTGCCCAGCGCCAGGATCACGTCCCCGGTTGCAAAGGTCAGCACGTTGGTCGGCTTGTTCCGGCCGCGGTGCCGGGTGTTCAGCCGCTTTACCGCCAGGTCGGACGCGAGGACCACCGTTCCGGCGCCCCCGGCGGCCCGCGCGGCGCGGCCGGCGATCAGCTCGGCGCGCGGCGCGAACCGCCGCCATCCTGGGTCGGCCACGATGATGGCGGGATCGTCACTAAGCCCCGCCGAAGCGGGGCCGCGTCTGCTGTCAGGGTCCATTGGCATCCTGGAAGTCGGCTGGCGGCTCGGTTCGTGGTCGACCGCGGGGGCCGCGGTTCTGCCCGGCCTCGGGCATCCCCGCATCGCGCTGGGCCTGCGCCCGCTGTTCATATGCGCCGACAATGGCGGCAACGAGCGGGTGACGCACCACGTCGCGCACCCCGAACCGGGTGATGCCGATGCCGGGCAGGCCGTCCAGCGTGTCAAGCGCGTCGCGCAGCCCGCTGCGCTGACCCGGCGGCAAGTCGATCTGGCTCAGGTCGCCGGTGATCACCATGCGCGTGCCCTCGCCCATGCGGGTCAGGAACATCTTCATCTGCACAGGCGTCGTGTTCTGCGCCTCGTCCAAGATCACGAAGGCGTGCGCCAAGGTGCGCCCGCGCATGAAGGCGAGGGGCGCCACCTCGATCTCCCCGGTGCCCATGCGCCGGATCACCTGGTCGCCCGGCATCATGTCGTGCAGCGCGTCGTAAAGCGGGCGCAGGTAGGGATCGACCTTTTCCTTGAGGTCGCCGGGCAGGAAGCCCAGGCGCTCCCCGGCCTCCACCGCCGGGCGGGACAATATGATGCGGTCCACGCGGTTCGCTTGCAGCATCGCGACCGCCTGGGCCACGGCAAGGTAGGTCTTGCCGGTGCCGGCCGGGCCGATGCCGAACACCATCTCGAAACGGCTGAGCATCTCCATGTACGTCGCCTGGCCCGGCGAGCGCGGGCCGACGGTGCCGCGGCGGGTCTGGATCGCCGGTAGGTCGGACAACGGCAGCCGGGGATCGGGGTCGGTTTCGGACATGCGGATCGCCGCCTCCACGTCGGCGCGGGATACCCCCTTGCCGCGTTCGAGGCGTTTATACAATCCGGTCAGCGCGGCTTCCGCCGCCTGCACGCGGGCCGGCTCCCCGCTGATCGCGACGCGGTTGCCCCGGGAGGACATGCGCACGCCCAAGCCCTGCTCCAATCGGACCAGGTGGCGGTCATGGTCGCCGAACAGCAGCGGCAGCAACGCGTTGTCGTTGAATTGCAGCGTCACCGCCTTTTCGGGCGATACCGCATTGGGAGAAGTCGAAGCCGAAGTCCCGGCGAGGATGTTCAAGCGCAGATTTGCTCCAGGTTCAGGGTTCCAGCCAGAGAGTTGGGGCGTCCATCCACAATCGTCACCGGGGCAACCTTCCCAACCAGCGACATTGGGCCATGCACGTGCACCGGCTGCAGGAAAGGTGTCCGTCCCGAGAGCTGCCCGGGACGCCGGCCCGGCCCGGTGAACAGCACAGGCATGACCAGGCCGCGGCTTTGCGCGTTGAACGCTGCCTGCTGGTCCCGCAACAGGGCCAGAAGTGTTTGCAGGCGCGCATGCTTCACGGGCTCGGCCACATGCAGCGGGGCGCCGGCCGCAGGCGTTCCGGGGCGGGGGGAGTACTGGAAGCTGAACGCCTGCGCGAAGCCGACCCGGCGCACGAGGTCCAACGTCGCCAAGAAGTCCGTGTCGGTTTCCCCGGGGTGCCCCACGATGAAGTCCGACGACAATGCAAGATCGGGCCGCACCGCCCGCAAACGCTCGACCAGCCGCAGGTAGTCGGCGGCGGTATGACGCCGGTTCATCGCGGCGAGCATGCGGTCGGAGCCTGACTGCACCGGCAGGTGCAGGAACGGCATCAGTTGCGGCACGTCCCGGTGGGCGTCGATCAGGTCGTCGCCCATGTCGCGCGGGTGCGACGTGGTGTAGCGCAGCCGCAGCAGGCCCGGCAGCTCGGCCAAAGCTCGGATCAGCCGGCCAAAGGTCCAAGCGCCGCCGCCCGGCGCCTCGCCGTGCCAGGCATTGACGTTCTGGCCCAGCAAGGTGATCTCGCGAGCGCCCGCGGCCAGGAGGCGACGCGCTTCCGTGATCACGGCGACGGCCGGCCGGCTCGCTTCCGCGCCGCGGGTGTACGGGACGACGCAGAAGGAGCAGAACTTGTCGCAGCCTTCCTGCACCGTCAGGAACGCGGTCACGCCGGGAAGGGCCGCGCTGTCCGGCAGGTAATCGAACTTGGCTTCAGCCGGGAAGTCCGTCTCGATCACGCCCCCGCCCGCGCGCGCCGCGCGGGCCACCATCTCCGGCAGGCGGTGATAAGTCTGCGGACCCAGCACGATATCGACATACGGCGCACGGGCGACGATCTCCGCCCCTTCCGCCTGCGCCACGCAGCCGGCAACCGCCAGAATGGTCGGCCGCCCCGCCGCTTCCCGTGCCTGCTTGACCGCGCGAAGCCGGCCCAACTCGCTGAACACCTTTTCAGCCGCCTTGTCGCGGATATGGCAAGTGTTCAGGATCACCATGTCGGCGTCCTCCGGCGTAGGCGTGGGCGCAAAGCCCAACGGCGCCAGCACGTCCGCCATGCGTCCGCTGTCATACACGTTCATCTGGCAGCCCCAGGTGATGACGTGCAGCCGTTTCGGGCTTTTGGTCTCGTTGGTCGCGGTCACAGCCAGGAACGTCCCTTCGTCAGCCGGAGAAGCCCGGCCAAGCGTCGGGAAGGAATGGGCGGGCAACCGGTCCGGGTCAAGCGCAGCAGCGTTCGGAAAGCTCCTTCTGGTCCTGCCAACTCCGGCCGGTCGAAGTGTGGCAGATCGGGCAGGAGGCTTGTCAAGCGAAAGCGGGCCGGTCCGGCGTGGCATCCTCGGCCGCCGGGTGCAAGGCGGGCCGCACCGGCCGGTTCTGCCGAAGCGCCGCCGCACCTTCCGCCACGGTCTGCCATACCGCCTGCGACAGCGCCTTCCGGGACGCATAAGCGGCCGGATCAACTGGGGCGTGCAGCACCACGGTGGCACGCAGCCCGCTGTGCTGCGCCAAGCGCCAGAAATGGCTGGCGAGGTCCATGTCGCCGTACCACGCGAACACCGGCCGGCTCGCCCGGCCGATGGGCAGCCCGCCCAACTGGTCGTAAACGACCGATACCGGTTGGATCAGCGGACGCCGGGCCAAGGACGGAGGAACCGGCGGCTCCCCATCCGTGCGCGCCTCGGCAACCGAGAAGAACACCGAGCGGAACGGCAGCACCCGGGAACCGTCGGAGCTGGTGCCCTCGGGAAACAGGATCAGGTTGTCGCCCGCGTCCAGCCGGTCCCGCATGGCGCTGCTTTCCCGCCCAGTGTTGGCGGCGCGGCGGCTGACGAACACGGTGCGGCCCAGGCGGGCAACGGTGCGGATGACCGGCCAGCGGCCCACCTCCTCCTTGGCGATGAAGCAGCCTTCCAGCACGCCGCCCAGGGCCAAGATGTCCAGCCAGGACGAATGGTTGGACGCGAACACCACCGGCCGCCCGCCGCGCCGCGCCGGCGTGCCGATCACCCGCACGTGCAGGCCGAGCAGGCGGCACACGCTGGCCCAATACAGCCGGGCAAACACAATCTTGCCACGGCCGGGTAATACGAGCATCCCGGCCTGGATCGCGGCGGCGGGAAGCGTCCACAAAGCGATGGCCGCGCCGCGCCGCACCGACCGCAGCTGATGGGTCCGCTGGCGCGGCGTTTCCGTTTCAACCTGCGCCAGGGCGGGCAGGCTCCTTTGGCGTGCGCGGGGTGTAAGAAGCTTCATGGAACCCAGATACCAATCCGTATGTGTCGGAACAACAACGCGCCCGTGACAATCGCGGAACGGCGGCGGGCGGCGTAGCAGGATGCGCAGGCGAATCTGGCGCGCTCTCGGGCTTTCAGCATTATGCTGCCGCATGTTCAAGGGAACGACTCCTTGGTTCCAGCGGGTCGTCCTGTTCGCCGTCGTGCTGGCCGTGCTGCACGGTGCCGCCGCGGGCGCGGCCGATCCGCAGCCCTACACCATGTCCATCGCGTCCACCGGCGACGCGGCGCTGGACCAGGCGCTGAAGGACAGCTCCAACCTCATGTCATTGCGGGAAAGCGCCCCGGTCGGCCCGTTCGCGCTGGTGAGCCGCGCGCGGGACGACGAGGGTCGCCTGTCCACGGCGCTCAACAGCTATGGCCACTACGCCGCCCGGGTCACGATCAGGGTGGCCGGACGGAGCCTGGACGACACGGCGCTGCCGACCGTGCTGGAAGCCGCAAGCGCGCCGGTCCCGGTGACGGTCGGGATCGACCCCGGGCCCGTGTTCCATTTGCGCCGGGTCACGCTGGACGGCCAAGTGCTGGAGCAGGCGCGGGCGGCGCTGGGCATAGCACCCGGCGCGCCGGCCGTGGCGGCCGACGTGCTGGCGGGGCGGGAGCGCGTGCTGGATGCGCTGCGCAGCCAAGGCTACGCGCTGGCCAAGGTCGATCCCCCGGTGGCGATGCTCGACCCCTCGGCGCAGGCGTTGGACGTGTCCTACAAGGTGGACGCCGGCCCGCAGGTCGATCTCGGGCCGATCAGCATCGGCGGGCTGACGCGGGTGGACCCGGTTTTCGTGCGGCGCCGGTTGCTGGTCCACCAAGGCGAGCGGTTCGACCCGGCGAAAATCGAGAAAGCGCGGCAGGACCTGGCGCAGCTTGGCGTGTTCGCGACCGTCCGCGCCCGAGCGGCCGATCAGGTGGACGCCGCCGGGCAGTTGCCGCTGGCCTTTGACATGACGGAACGGCCGCGCCACGCCATCGCGGTGACGGCCGACTACTCGACCGACCTCGGCGCCAGCTTCGGCGCCACATTCCAGCACCGCAACCTGTTCGGCCAGGCCGAGCAGTTGAACCTGGGCGCCGCGGTGACCCAGCTCGGCGGCACCGCCACCCGGGGCAGCGGCTACAACGTGACGGCCGCGCTGACCAAGCCGGACATGTGGCGGCGGGACCAATCGGTGACGGTGAACGTGCAGGCGATCAAGGAAAATCTCGATGCCTATGACCGCACGGCGGTGCTGGGCGGCGTCACCCTCAGCCGGAAAGTCGAGCAGGTCTGGACAGGCAGTGTCGGCGTGCAGGCGCAGCAGTCGCAGATCACCCAGGAAGGGGTGGAGCGCAGCTACACCCTGCTCGCCCTGCCGCTCGGCCTCCGCTACGACTCGACGGGGCCGGAAGGACTGTTCGAGCCGACGCACGGCATCAAGGCGGCAGCAAGCGTGGCGCCGACGCAGGTCCTGGTTGGCCGGCAAGCGACGTTCACCATTCTGCAGGTCTCAGGTTCAACCTATATCAACTTGGGCGCCCCGGGCCGCAGCATCATCGCGCTGCGCGGCCTGATCGGCAGCGTGCAGGGGGCGAGCACCTTTGACCTGCCGCCGGATGAGCGGTTCTACGCCGGAGGGGGCGGCACGGTGCGGGGCTACCGCTACCAGTCGATCGGGCCGAAGTTCGCGAGCAACCGGCCCACCGGCGGCACGTCGATCACGGCCGCCACGGTTGAGTACCGGCAGCGCTTCGGCGAAAGCTTCGGCGCCGCGGTGTTCGTGGACGCCGGGCAGGTGTCCAACTCCAGCAGCGGGTTCGGCAGCGGCTTGCGGGCGGGCGCCGGGGTGGGCGCTCGCTACTACACGCCGATCGGGCCGGTGCGGCTGGACGTGGCCGTGCCGCTCAACAAGCAGAGCCGGGACGACACGTTCGAGCTATACGTCGGCATCGGGCAGGCTTTCTGATGCGCCGGGTTCTGCGCGCGGCGCTTTGGGTGTTGGGCCTGCTCCTGCTGCTTCCGGTCGTGGGGGTCGCCGCCGTCGTGCTGGCCCTGAACATCGGGCCGGGCCGCGTCGCGGCGGAGCAGTTGATCAACCATGTGACCGGCGGCACCGTGGTGCTGGAAGGCTTGTCGGGCCGCTTTCCGGACGCGCTGCGGCTGCAGCACCTGGAAGTGCACGACGCGGCCGGCGCTTGGCTGCTGGCCGACGACGTGGCGCTTGATTGGTCGCCGACCCGGCTGCTGCAGCGCAATGCCCTGGTCGAGCGGCTGGAAGTTGCGCGAGTACAGGTGCCCCGCCTGCCCGTCGCGAGCACCGCCGCCCCGACGCCTGCGACCGAGGGCAGCCAGCCGTTCAGCCTGCCGGTGCGGGTCACGGTGCAGCGTATCCACGTGGCGCGGGCGGAGCTTGGCCCCGGCGTGCTCGGAACCGCGGCGGTGCTTTCGGCGGACGGCAGCGCGGACGGCGCGTCGCTGCAGGACGCCAGCACAGACCTTGCGCTGCATCGGCTGGACGCGCCCGGCGATTACAAGGCGACCGTCCGCCTGGACCCGGCGCGCATCGCGGGAACGCTTGACGCCGCCGAGCCGGATGGAGGGCTGATCGCGACGGTCGCGACGCTGCCGGGCCTCGGCCCGCTGTCGATCAAGGCGGGCCTGGACGGGCCTCGGAGCGCCATCGCGACGAACCTGGCGCTGACCGCCGGCCCGCTGCAAGCGCAGGCGCGGGGCACGCTGGATTTGGAGGGATCGGCGGCCGACCTCGACCTGTCCGCGTCCGCCCCGGCCATGACCCCGCGTCCGGACGTGTCCTGGCAGAGCGTCGCGTTGCAGGCCCGGGTGCACGGGCCGTTCACCGCGCCGGACGCCTCGGGGCAACTGCGGATCGAGAATTTGAACGCAGCCGGTGCCGCGGTGCGAAGCCTGGTGGCCAACATTGGAGGCAATGCCGGCCGGGTCGGGCTGCACGCGACGGCGGAGGGCGTGCGCTTGCCAGGCCCGGAGCCCGCGCTGCTGGCAGCTTCGCCCGTGGTGCTGGACGCCGATGCGCGGCTGGATGACCCGGCCCGGCCCGTCACCTTCGCGCTCACCCACCCGCTGCTGACGATTAAGGGCGACGCAAGAACGGGGGGCGACATCTCGGCCAACGCCGATGTGTCCGCGGCCGACCTGACGCCACTCGCCGCCCTCGGCGGGATCGACCTGCATGGCAGCACGGCGCTGCGCCTGCGTGCTGCGGTGGCAGGGGGCGTAACCCGGGCGGATTTGGACGGCAAGCTGTCCATCACCGGCGGGCTGGCGCCGGTGCCGGCGCTCCTGGGCGATGCGACGTTGGGGGCGTCGGCGCAGCTTGCCGGGTCGGACATCACGCTGTCGCGGCTGGAGATCGACGGCAAGGCGCTGCGCTTGTCGGCCCAGGGCAGCCAGAAGGCAAACGTGCTGGACGCCACGTATCGCCTTGGCCTGTCCGACCTGGTGGCACTCGCCCCGACCTTGACCGGCGCCTTGGAGGCTGACGGGCACGCGCGGGGGCCGATGGACTCGTTGTCGCTCGATACCATCATCAAAGGGGAGGTCGGCGCCCCGAACGTGCCGCGCGGGCCGGTGACGCTGACCGCTGCGGTGACGGGCCTGCCGAGCAAGCCCGCCGGGCAGGTGACGGCGGAAGGCACGCTGGAAGGCGCGCCGCTCGCCTTAGCCGTCACGGCCCGGCGTGAAGCGGACGGCACGGTGCACGCCACCATCGAGCGCGCGGATTGGCGCAGCCTGCATGCCGCGGGCATGCTTTCCTTGCCGGCGGGCGCCAAGCTGCCGCTCGGTCAAGTTGATCTGCGCATGGACAAGCTGGATGACCTGCGCCCGTTCATCGGCCAGCCGCTGTCCGGCAGCGTGGCGGCGCAGGCTAACCTGGACGCGCAGGAGACCCGGCTCCACGCGGAGCTGCGCAATGCCGGCCTGCCCGGCAGCCGCGTCGGCCATGCCGTCCTCACCGCCCGCGTCGCCGATCCCACGGCCGATCCGGTGGTGAATGCCCAGCTCACGGCAGAAGGCATCGACGCCGCGGGCGTGAAAGGGTCCGCCAAGGTGGACGTGTCCGGCCCGCAAGCGGCGCTCGCCGTGCGGACCACGGCGGCCCTGCAGGTCGGCGGCACCGACGCCCAGATCGCCGGCGCGGCCGTGGTGGACGCCCCGGCCAGAGCCGTGCAGCTCAACGCCTTCCAGGTCGCTGCCAAGGGCGAAACGCTGCGGCTGCTGGCGCCGGCGCGGGTCCGCCTAGCCGACGAGGTGACGGTGGACCGGCTACGGCTGGGCGTGCGGGACGCGGTGCTGGAGGTGACTGGGCGCGTGTCGCCCACGCTGGACGCGACGGCCGCGCTGCGCGCCCCGGCGGATTTGGCGCGGCTCGCCTCGCCGGAGCTTGCGGCAGACGGCACGGTTGCGTTGGATGCTCGGCTGACCGGCACAACGGCGCAGCCAAACGGGACGGTGAAGCTGATCGCCAACGGGGTGCGGCTGCGCTCCGGGCCGGGCCGGGCGATCCCGGCGGTCAACCTCGCGGCCACGGCGCAACTAGCCGGGGGTGCCGCCCGGATCGACTCGCGGCTCATGGCCGGGCCGTCTCTCCAGCTCGCGGTTGCGGGGCAGGCGCCGTTGGGGGCCGGACCGCTGGACCTGCGGGCGACCGGGGCGCTGGACCTCGTGCTGCTCGACCCCGTGCTGACCGCGGCCGGGCGGCGCGCCCGGGGTCGGCTGGCGTTGGATGCGACGGTGGCCGGCACCGCGGCGGCGCCCCGCATCGGCGGCACGGTGCAACTTACCAAGGGCGAGGTGCAGGATTTCGCGCAGGGCGTACGCATCACCGACATCGCCGCGACCCTGCGGGCGGACGGCGACAAAGTCCGCATCGCGAGCCTCACCGGCCGGGCCGGGCCGGGCACGGTGGCGGCGTCCGGCAGCATCGGCGTGCTGGCGCCGGGGCTGCCTGTCGATCTCACGCTCACGCTGCGCAACGCCCGGCCGCTCGCGTCCGACCAACTGAGCGCCGACCTGGACGCCGACCTGACGGTGCAGGGCCAAGCCGCGGGCGCGCTGCAAGCCGCCGGGCGCATCGGCATCAAGCGGGCCGAAATCCGCATCCCCGAGCGCCTGCCGGCCTCCATCGCCGTGCTTGACGTGCGGCGGCCCGGCGAAAAGCCGCCAGCGCCGCCCGCCGCCAGCAGCACAATCGGCCTCGACCTCACGATCAACGCGCCGCGCGCCATCTTTGTCCGCGGCCGCGGACTTGACGCCGAGCTTGCTGGGGAGCTGCGCGTCAAGGGCACCAGCGCGACGCCGCAGGTGTCCGGCGGGTTCGACATGCGCCGCGGCAACATCAGCGTGGCCGGCACCACCCTGACCTTCACGCGCGGCAAGGTGGGCTTCGACGGCACCGGGGTCACGGGGAAGATCGACCCGACGCTCGACTTCGCCGCCGACAGCACGGCGGGCAGCGTCACCGCGACGCTCGGCATCACCGGCTACGCCAGCGCCCCCAAGATCAGCCTGACCAGCGTGCCGGAGCTGCCGCAGGACGAGGTGCTCGCCTACCTGCTGTTCAAGCGCAGCGCCAAGGAACTGGGGCCGTTCCAGCTTGCCGAGATCGCCGCCACGGTCGCGAGCCTGACCGGCGTGGGCGGCAGCGCCGGCAACCCGTTGGAAAGCATCCGGAAAGGACTGGGGCTGGACCGGCTGTCGGTCGGTGGCGGCAGCAACAGCGGCAGTAGCGGCAGCAGCACGTCCAGCACGGCGCCCTCCATCGAAGCGGGGCGGTATGTCCGCCCCGGCGTTTACGTGGGCGCGAAGCAGGGCACCACCGGGAATCAAACGCAGGCGACGGTGCAGATCGACCTCTACAAAGGCCTGAAGGCGCAAACCGACGTGGGAACCGGGCAAGGCGGCAACTCGGTCGGGCTGAGCTACCAGTTCGAGTATTAGCGTGCTTAAACGGCCGGGCAGCGCGCCGAACCAGCGCCCGGCCGGAGGAAAACCATGAAGCTTGCGACGATCTGGGCGCTCGCCGCTGCCCTGCTGGCTGGGCCGGCATCGGCGCAGCCGCACGGCCCGGGCGGTCCCGAGCGCGAAGCGGAAGCGCCCCGCGCCTCGGCACCGGAGCCGAGCGCCGACAAGACGACCGCCCACACTCTGGCCCTGCCCGGACGCAGCATGGCGTTCAACGCCACTGTCAGCACCATCCGCCTCGCGAACCCGCAAGGCGCCGCGCAGGCCGAGGTCGTCGTGACCGCGTTCCAGCTTGCCAACACGGCGCCGGGCAGACGGCCGGTGACGTTCGCGGTGAACGGCGGCCCGGGATCGGCTTCCGCCTGGCTGAACCTCGGCGCGATCGGGCCGTGGCGTGTGCCGATGGCAGGCGGGATCAGCCCCAGCATGCGCCCAGGCGTCGTGGACAACGCCGAAACCTGGCTCGACTTCACCGACCTCGTGTTCATTGATCCCGTCACCACCGGCTACAGCCGGGTGCTCGGCGGCGACGACGTGCGGCGGCGCATGTTGTCGGTGGAGGGCGACATCGACACGCTGGCCAACGTTGCGCGCCGCTGGCTGGAGGCCAACGGGCGGCTGCAATCACCGAAGTTCATTGTGGGCGAAAGCTACGGCGGGTTCCGCGGCCCAAAGCTGGCGCAGGCGCTGCTGGACCAGCAGGGCGTGGGGGTCAGCGGGCTGGTGCTGGTGTCCCCGGTGCTGGACTTCAACGGGCGGGATGCGCCGTGGGACCCGATGCGTTGGGTGGCACGGCTGCCGTCCATGGCCGCCGCCGCACGGGGCGCCGCGGGCCGGACGGAGATCAAGGACGCCGAAAGCTATGCCGAAACCGACTACCTGCTGGACCTGGTGCGCGGGGAGCATGACGCGGCGGCGGTTGGGCGGATCAGCGAGCGGGTCGCAGCGCTGACCGGCCTCGATCCCGCGCTGGTGCGGCGACGGGCGGGCAAGGTGGACCTCGGCGCCTTTACGCGGGACCGGGAGCCGGGCCGGGTTGCCAGCCCCTACGACGCGACGATCTCGGCGGCCGACCCGTTCCCGTCGGCGGCGAACGATAATTCGCCCGATGCGGTCCTGGACGCCCTGCGCGGACCCGTCACAGGCGCCATGCTGGACCTATACGCGACGCGGCTGGACTGGAAGCCGAGCGGCGCACCCGGGCGCCGCTACGAGCTGCTGAACGAGGCCACGGCGCGCGAATGGGACTACGGCCGCGGCAACGCCCGGCCGGAGTCGCTGACGCCCTTGCGGCAGTTCCTGGCGCTCGACCCGGCGGCGCACGTCCTGGTGGCACACGGGTTGACCGACCTCGTCACGCCGTATTTCGCCAGCCAGATGCTGATGAACCAGGTGCCGGAGGCTGGGGGCGGAAACCGCTTGCAGCTCCGCGTGTATGGCGGCGGGCACATGTTCTACACCCGGGACGCTTCGCGTGCCGCGCTTCATGCCGACGCGGAAGCGTTGGTTGCCGCGTCGCTGGCCTCCAGGCCGGACCGGGTGGCGGCCGAATAAACCCGTTCCGAAGGAGGACACCCCCAATGCAGATCGCCGAGCACGTTTTCATTGTCACCGGCGGCGCGTCCGGCCTGGGCGCCGCGACTGCCCGCATGGTGGCGGCAGGCGGCGGCCGAGTGGTGGTCGCCGACGTGAACCGGGCGGCCGGAGAAGCGCTGGCGCAGGAGCTTGGCGCCGCCGCCCGCTTCGTCGCGGCTGACATCACGGAAGAAGCATCGGCACAGGCGGTGGTGGCGGAGGCGGAAGCAGCGTTCGGCGGCCTGCACGGCCTGGCGAACTGCGCCGGGATCGCGATCGGGGAAAAGGTGCTGGGCCGCGACGGGCCGCACGCGCTGGCGTCGTTCGCCCGGGTGATCGCGATTAACCTGGTCGGCACGTTCAACATGATCCGGCTCGCCGCGGTCGCCATCGCCAAGAGCGCTCCGGGTGCGGACGGCGAGCGCGGGGTGATCGTCAACACGGCGTCGGTCGCAGCCTTTGACGGGCAGATCGGCCAGGCGGCCTATGCGGCGTCAAAAGCAGGGGTGGCGGGCCTTACGCTGCCGATCGCGCGGGAGCTGGCGCGCAACGGCATCCGTGTGGTGACGATCGCTCCCGGCCTGTTCGAGACGCCGATGATGGCCGGGCTGCCGGCGGAGGTGCAGGCGAGCCTGGGCAGCGCGGTGCCGTTCCCGTCCCGGCTGGGCCGTCCGGAGGAGTTCGCGGCGATGGTCCGTGCGATCTGCGAGAACCCGATGCTGAACGGCGAGGTGATCCGCCTTGATGGCGCGCTCAGGATGGCGCCGCGTTAGCTACCGCGTCGCCACCAGGAAAAGCCGCGGGAACGGCAGCAGGACGCTGCCGTCCGGCAAGGCGGGGTAGGCGCGGGCGATCCGGCCGTGGTACTCCGCCAGGAAGCCGGCCTGCTCGCCCGCGTCGAGCGGCTGGAGGAACGGACGCAGACCGCTGCCCTTGAACCATTCGACCACGGCCTGCGCCCCGCCGGCCAGCGGATGGTGGTAGGTGGTCCGCCACACATCCACCCGCGCGCAATGCGGGCGCAGCACGCCGTAAAACCAATCGGGCGACCCCATCGCCTCCCGCGCCCCGGCGGCGTGCGCGAGCTTTCCGGCCCAAGGCCCGTCCGCCGCGACCTCCCGCATCAGCCGGTGCGCCGGCTCGTCCAGGTTGTCCGGCATCTGCACCGCAAGGCTGCCGCCCGGCGCGAGCTGGGCAGCAAGACGCGGCAGCAGGCCCGCATGGTCCGGCAGCCATTGCAGCACGGCATTGGCCAGGATCGCATCGAACGGTCTCGCCGCGTCCCACGCCGCGATGTCCGCCACCTGGAACCGCAGTTGCGGCAGCCGCGCCTGCGCCGCCGCGATCATGTCGGGCGAACTGTCGAGGCCGGTCACTTCCGCCTCCGGAAAGCGCCGCAGCAGCAGTTCCGTGGAGTTGCCAGGTCCGCAGCCCAGGTCCACCGCGGCCGACGCCGCCTGGCCTGGCATCGCGGCGAGCAGGTCGCGCACCGGCCGGGTGCGCTCGTCCTCGAAGATCGTGTACTGCCTGGCAGACCAGTCCATCGCGTATGCTCCGTCAAAGCTCCCGTTGCACGGCGGCGGCGTGAACCAGGGCGCGGTCCACCCAAGGCCCGGCCGCCGCGACTGCCGGGGCGAGGTCGAAGGCGGCGGCTAGGTCGGTGCCGTGCAGCGCCGGGTCGCGGGCGAGAACGGTTTCCAGCGCGCCGCCGGTTCGGCGCACCTCGTCAGCCGCCTGCTCGACCCGCGCATGCGCCGCTTCCCGGCCCAGCAGGGAAGCCAGCCGGACCGCCGCCACGTCGGCGAACAGCAGGCCGCGCGTTTGGCCGATGTTGGCGCGCATGCGCCCGGCATCGACGACCAAGCCTTGCGCCAGCGACGCCGCTTCCCGCAGCGCGCCCGAGGCGAGGCCGAACAGCGTGGGCAGGGCATGCCACTCGGCATGCCACAGGCCCGGCGGGCGCTCATGCGCGCCCGCCATCGCGTCCAGCAGCGTGGTGACGTGGCCCTTGGCGGCGGAGGCGGCGGCCAGGATCACGGTGGAGGACACCGGGTTGCGCTTGTGCGGCATGGCGGAGGAGCCGCCGCGGCCGGGCATCCAGGGTTCGGACACTTCGCCCACCTCGGTGGAGGCGAGGTTTGCGATGTCGGTTGCCATCTTGGCCAGCGCGCCCAGGAGCGTCGCGAGCCACGCACCGCCCTCCGCGATGCCCACGCGCCGCGTATGCCAGGCCATCGGCGCGGCATGGAGGCCGAGCGCCTCCGCGAACCCGTCCGCAACCGCCGGGCCGTGCGCGCCGAGGCCGGCGAGGGTCCCGACCGGCCCGCCAAGCGACGCCAGCAGCAGCCGGGAGCGCAGCCCGGGCAGGCGCTCCGCCGCGTCCGCGACGCCCGACATCCAGACCGCGGCCTTGAAGCCGAAAGTCAGCGGCGCCGCGTGCTGGCCGTAGGTGCGCCCCACGCAGGGCGTGTCCCGGTGCGCCGCCGCGAGCTTGGCCAGCCCGGCCAGGATGGCTTGAAGGTCGGCCGAAACCAACGCTAACGCCGCCCGGAGCTGCAGGGACAGCGCGGTGTCCAGAATGTCCTGCGTGGTGGCGCCCTTGTGGAACGCCCGCGCCAGGTCCTGCGGCAACCGGGCCTGCACCGCCTTGACGAACGGGATGGTGGGGACGCCGGCCAGCGCGGTCTGCTCGCCCAGGGCGGCGGGGTCGAGGCTGTCGGCGCTGATCGCGGCGATGGCCGGGGCCAAGGCGTCCGGCGCCAGGCCGAAGCGTGCCTGCACCCGCGCCAGGGCGGCCTCCGCTTCCAGCATCGCGGCAAGGCGGGCGTGATCGGAGAACACATCGCGCATCGCCGCGGTCGCGAACAGCGGGCCGAGCAGCGCCGAGTCGATGGCGGAAAAGGTCATGCGGACGCCAGGCAAACACGGCGCAGGCGCCCCGGTCAACGCGGGCCTAGCCCGAAGTCGTTCTGACTGGAATTGCGACCGGGGCTTGCAAAGCGGGCC
>CALMVT010000126.1 GCA_937873175.1 uncultured Acetobacteraceae bacterium
TGGCAGGTTCTAGACCCGCTCCCACCGACGTCTCAGAATGACCACAACAACCCATGTAAGACATCGAAACTGTCTCACGCAGTCGTCTTGCTGAGGTGTAGCCTAATGATCCCACGCCGGCCGGCTGTCAACGGGTGGCAAGCCCTAGCCCTGCCCCACCCCCAGCAGCGCCCGCGCTTGCGCAGGCGTCGCGACCTCCGCGCCGATGCCGCGCACCAGCGCCGCTGCCCGCTCCACCAGCGCCGCGTTGCCCGGCGCCAGCACGCCGCGGGACAGGTAAAGGTTGTCCTCCAGCCCCACTCGCACGTGCCCGCCCAGCACCGCCGCCAGCGCCGCGGTCGGGAACTGGTGGCGGGAGATGCCGAAGGCCGACCACAGCGCTCCCGCCGGCAGCCCCGCCCGCATCGCCAGCACCGCCTCGGCCGTCGCCGGCGCGCCCCAGGGCACGCCCATGCACAGCTGCAGAAAGGGCGGCGCGGCGAAGTGCCCCTGCTCCACCATGCGCCGCGCCAGCGCGACATGGCCGAGGTCGAACACCTCCAGCTCCGGCTTCACGCCGGCATCGCGGATCAGCCGCGCCATGGTCTCCAGGTGGTCGGGCACGTTCACCATGGCGTGGGCGCCGAAGTTCATGGTCGCCACGTCCAGGCTGCAGATGTCCGGGCGCAGCGCCAGCACGTGCTCCACCCGCTCCTCCGGGCCGACCAGCGTCGTGCCGGGGCCGGGACGGCCGGCGTTGTCGGGCTGCAGCCGGGCGCCAGGACCGGTGGTCAGGTTGATGACCACGTCGCTGCCGCTGTCGCGGATGCGGGCCACCACCTCGCGATACAGCTCCAGCTTGCGGCTGGGCTTGCCGGTCGCGGGGTCGCGGACGTGGATGTGCACCACCGCCGCGCCGGCCGCACGGGCCGCCAGCGCCTCGGCCGCGATCTGCTCGGGCGTCACGGGGATGGCCGGGTTCATGTGGGCGTTGTCTGCCCCGCCCGTGACGGCGCAGGAGATGATGATGGCGGTTGCCCCGCTGCTTCCTCCGCCGCTCACAGCGTCAGCCCCCCGTCCACGACCAGTGTCTGCCCTGTGACCATCGCTGCCGCGCAGCCCAGGAACACGACGGCCTCCGCGATGTCGTCCGTTGTGCAGCGCCGGCCCATCGGCGCCTGCTCGACGGAGGACCGCCGTTGCTCCTCCGTCCACTCGACCTGCCAATCGCTGTCCACGGCGCCGGGCGCGACGGCGTTGACGCGGATGGCTGGGCCGAGGCCGCGCGCCAGATGCTTGGTCAGCGCCACCACGCCCGCCTTGCTCGCGCCATAGGCCATGCTGCTACCGCGCGCCGTCAGCCCGGCGATGCTGGCCACGTTCACCACCGCGCCGCGGCCGGAGGCCCGCAGGTGCGGCACCGCTGCCCGAGTGCAGCGGAACAGGCCCACCAGGTTGACGGACAGCACGGCGTCCCACAGCGCGTCGTCCATGTCGTCCAGCCGATCGCCTGGGATCAGCGCCCGCGTGCCGGGTGTGCCTGCGTTGTTGACCAGAAGGTCCAGCCGACCCAGGGTCGCCGCCGCGGCTTCGACCATCGCCGCTTCCTCCCCCGGGACGCCGACCCGGCCGGGTGCCGCGACGGCGTCGATCCCTTCTGCCCGCAGCCGCTCCACCGCCTCGGTCCCGCGCAGGTCATCCGGCAGGAAGTTGACCGCCACGCGGGCGCCGCTCCGCCCGAGCATGGCCGCGGTCGCGTAGCCGATGCCAGACGCAGCGCCCGTCACCAACGCCGCCCGCCCGCTCAGCTGGTATGCCGGCATGCCGCCCCCTCCAGTGCTTGCCAGCAGGCTGCCACCCGCCCGGCCTGGAAGGCAAGCAGGCGCCCCTGCTCCGCCTTCCACCAGCACGATACCCAAGTGCTGCGGACCGTTGGCACCGCGGACGTAGTGGTCAAAACCTGACCCTTGGCACCCGCCTTTAAGGCAACTATCGACCCGAAGCGGACCTTGACAGCCGAGACCGCGACCGCGCCCTCTCGTGCCATGCAACCCCGCCTCAGTCTCGTCACCTTGGGTGTAGCGGACCTCGCCCGCGCTTCGGCCTTTTACGAAGGCTTAGGCTGGCCTCGGAAGGTACGCGCGGCTGAAGGCGTCGTCTTCTTCCAGCTTGGCGGCATGGGACTGTCACTCTATCCGCGCGCTGAACTGGCCGCGGATGCCGGCGTGCCCCTGCAAAACGAGCCCTCGCAGGGCTTCACCCTCGCATACAACGCGCGCAGCCGGGACGAGGTGGACGCCGTGCTCGCGCAGGCGGAAACGCTCGGCGGGCGGATCACCCGCCCTGCCCAGAAGGCTTTTTGGGGCGGCTATCACGGGCACTTCGCTGATCCCGAAGGCTTTGTCTGGGAAATTGCCTGGAACCCAAGCTTTGCCATCGCGGCCGACGGCGGCCTCAGCCTGCCCGAGTAGCGGCCTTGTTTCGCCGCCTCTGACATCCGCTCTACCATCAGCTGCCTACCCGCGCGCCTCATCCTGCAACGCTTCTACCAGCTCGCGACGCGATGCTGTGCCCGCGGAAAATCGAGTGCCGGTGATCAGCCCGCCGTCCACGACAATGTCGTGTCCGTTGACGAAGCTCGACGCGTCGCTGGCGAGATATAGCGCGGCGCGCGCGATGTCGTCGGGGAGACCCGCGCGCGGAATCGGCTGCGCCTTCGCAAAGTGTTCCGCGACTGCGGCCGTATGTCGATCGGCGGCGTCACTGTCCATACCGGCGCCCTTACCGAAGATGCCTGTGACGATAGCGCCGGGCGAGATACTGTTCACCCGGATGCCACTCTCGCCGAGTTCAGCTGCCACGCAGTGCGTCAGGTGCACCACTGCAGCCTTGGCAGCCGAGTAAGTCTGTGAGCCGTAACCTGACCGATGGGCAGCAACGCTGCCGGTGTTGATGATGCTCCCAGAGCCCTGTCGAAGCATTGTGGGCGCGGCGTATTTCATGCCCAGCACCACACCGCGCACCAGCACCGCCATGAGCGCGTCATATTCCGCAATGTCGAGATCGGCTATCGGGCGGTGCGGGATGCCACGACCGGCATTGTTAAACAGGCAGTCCAGCCGGCCCCACCGCGCCAGCGTGCCGTCGATCAACGCCTTCACGTCGGCTTCCTTCGCGACGTCGGTTTGTATGAAGCTGGCGGCCTCGCCCAGCCTCCGGGCTAGCGCTTGGCCGGCGTCATGACGGCGGCCAGCGATGACCACCGTTGCGCCTTCCTCTACGAACAGCTCAACCGTGCGCGCACCGATACCGCTGGTGCCGCCCGTTATGATCGCGATTTTGCCATCAAGCACGCCCATCTGTTTCCCCCATTCCTTTCAGCATTGTAGTTCTAGAACATCAAGGCAGGGCGCCCAAGGTCCGGGTGCCAGTCGAAGGCTCATAGGGTCTGGTTGGTCTGAGTTCCGAGCAAGCTGATCCACCGCGGCATTCAAACCCAAAACCTCAATCCGTTGAGAAATGCGTGCCGGGAGATTCTGCGACAGCTCAATCAGCCAGCGAGCGCGTCAATTCTGCGACAATCTGGGATCTTGGCCACTCTCGGTGAGGGTGGGAAGCTGTGTCCAACTTTGGCCGACCCGGGTCCCGAGATGCTCGACCACGTCTCCATCACCGTCTCCGACCTGGCCCGGGCCACCCCGTTCTGGGACGCGGTAATGGCCGCCCTCGGCGTTCCCTGCGTCGTGCGCCGTGACACCATGGTTGGCTACGGGCTGCGGAACCGCCCGGGAAACGACAGGCACACCTACCTCAGGGGCTACGCATGAAATCTCGTTCCGGCTTTGCACGAAGCTTTGCGGCTACCCGACCAGGAGCTTGAGCATGTAGGTGTCGTTCCAAGCGGCCTTTTTCCGCCGGGCGCGCACGCTGGCCTTCGATGCCGTGTCGCGGCCGACGATGTTGAGCGCGATCTTGCGCAGCAGTGCCAGGTTGCGCGCGGCCGTGCGGTCGCGCACGCGGCTGTCGTCCTCGCGGAACGTCACATCCAGCACCCAATGGAGCGCGTTCTCCACGGCCCAATGCGAGCGGATCGCCTGGCCCAAAACGGCCGGGTCGTCAGGGCAGCTCGACAGGAGGTAGCGGATCTCGCTTTCCACCTTGGTGGGCGCGCTGTTGACGCTGCGGATGCTCTCAACCGCCAGCACGGTGCGCAAGCCCGGCCAGCCGCTCAGGGCGTCAAGGGCCGCGGCGTCCGTGCTGGCGAACACTCGGCGCCGCACCACGCGGCCGTGCGTGTCGTCAAAGGCGTCGCAGTCGGCCCGGCTGGGTGCGCCACGGCGGAAGCAGTGCTGGTCGAAGTGATCGACGACCGCTGCGTGCGCCAGCGGATGGTTGCCCTTGAGCGTCAGCAGGTAATCACCGCCGCGCGCCAGGATCTTCTCGGCAATGGCGGTCTGGCACCCCATGGCGTCCAGCGTCACGATGCTGTTCTGCAACGCGAGTTGGTCCAGCAGCTCCGGCACGGCGGTGATCTCGTTCGACTTGCCGTCCACGCAGCGCTGGCCCAGCACCA
>CALMVT010000127.1 GCA_937873175.1 uncultured Acetobacteraceae bacterium
GCGCGGTTCGGCGGGCCTGCCCTGCACGGCGATCCTGCCGCCCGGTCCGGCCGACGCGCTGCTGGGCGCCGAAACCGGCGGCATTGCGCCGGCCTTCTCCCCTATCGGACCCGGCGGCGCGCTGACCCGTGCGGCGCTGGCCCGGCTTGCGGCCCAGGGCATGACGGCGGAGGCTGCGCTGGCCCGGCTGCTTGGGGGCGATCCCGTGCTGGCTCCGGCGGGACTGGCGGCGCACCAGGCGATGCACGATGCGGTCGCGCCCTTCGTGCATGTCATTCCGCCGCGCCCGGTCGCTGGCGCCGCGCCGGCGCAGCCGCCGCACCGCCGGGAATTGCCCGCCCGCCGCCGGGGCTACACGCAAAAGGCCGCGGTTGGCGGCCACCGGGTTTATCTCCGCACCGGCGAGTATCCCGACGGCAGCTTGGGAGAGTTCCACGTCACGCTGCCGCGGGAGGGTGCGGCGCTGCGCGGCATGATGGACAGCCTGGCCGCCGCCGTCAGCCTGGGGCTGCAGCACGGCGTGGCGCTGCAGGACTACGTGGACAGCTTCACCTTGACCCGGTTCGGACCGGCCGGCCTTGTGGAGGGCGACCCGGATGTCGGCCATGCGACCTCCATCCTCGACTACGTGTTCCGCAACCTGGCCGTCGCCTACCTCGGGCGCTGCGATGTTCCCGAAGGGGTGCCGGATGCGGCGGATGACAGGCCGACGGCGCCGCTGCTGCCCATGGACCTGCCGGCCCAGCGCCGCGCCCGGCGGCCCGGGCTGCGGCTGGTGGCCAGTGGATAGGACTCCGCGATGAACCATATCGACGCGCGATTGGCCGAACTCGGCATCGACCTGCCAACCGCCATGGCGCCGGTCGCCAATTACCTGCCCTACGTCGTGACCGGCGACCTGGTGGTGGTTTCCGGCCAGCTTCCAGCGATGAATGGCAAGGTCGCCGTGGTCGGCAAGGTCGGCACGGACGTCAGCGTCGAGCAGGGGCAGCACGCCGCCCGGCTATGCTTCACCAACGTGCTGACCCACCTGCGCGCGGCGTGCGGCGGCGATTTGGGCCGGGTCAAGCGGGTGGTGCGGCTTGGCGGGTTCATTGCGTCCCCGCCGGAGTTTACGGAGCACGCCGCGGTGATGAACGGCGCATCGGACCTGGCCGTCGCAGTGTTCGGCGAAGCCGGGCGCCATGCCCGCAGCACCATCGGCGTCCCTGCCCTGCCGCTCGGTGCCGCGGTCGAGGTTGAGGGCCTATTCGAAATCGGCTGAAGGCTTTGTTCGGGCGGCCTCCGCGCCATATCCCCCGGATGCCCGACAGCCTCCCCACGCTCACGCTGACGTTGCACCCCCACATCGCCGAAATCCCGGCGGCGGAGTGGGATGCCTGCGCCGGACCCGGCAATCCCTTCGTCAGCCATGCCTTCCTGAGCGCGTTGGAGGACAGCGGGTCGGCCAACGCGCGCACCGGATGGATGCCGCAGCACGCGGCACTGCGCGAGCACGACCGCATCGTGGCCGTTGTGCCGATGTACGCGAAGTCGCACAGCTACGGCGAGTACGTGTTCGACCATAGCTGGGCCAACGCATTCGAGCGGGGCGGCGGAAGCTATTACCCCAAGCTGCAGGTTGCCGTGCCGTTCAGCCCGGTGCCCGGCCCGCGCCTGTTGGCCCGCGACGGGATCGAGACCGAAGCGCTGGGCCATGCGCTGGCGCAAGCCTGCGGCGAGTTGGGCCTGTCCTCCGTGCACGCGACGTTCTGCACCCGCGCGGATTGGGAAGCACTGGGCCGCGCCGGGTGGCTGCAACGCTTGGGCACGCAGTTTCACTGGGAGAACGCGGGCTACAAGACGTTTGACGACTTCCTGGGCACGCTGAGTTCCCGCAAGCGTAAGGCGATCAAGCGGGAGCGTCGGGACGCCAACGCGGCCGGGCTGAGCTTCCTGGCGCTGCGCGGGCACGAGATCACGCCGCGGCATTGGGATGCGTTCTATCGCTTCTACACCTCCACCGTCGATCGCAAGTGGGGCAGCGCCTACCTGACCCGCAAGTTCTTCCCGCTGCTGTCGGAGCGTTTAGGCGAGCGCGTGGTGCTGATGATGGCCGAGCACAACGGCACTCCGGTGGCCGGCGCGCTCAACCTGGCGGGGGACGAGGCGCTGTATGGCCGCAACTGGGGCTGCCGCGGCGACTGGCCGTTCCTGCATTTCGAGTTGTGCTATTACCGCGCCATTGAGTTCGCGATCGAGCACGGCCTGCAGCGCGTGGAGGCTGGGGCGCAAGGGGAGCACAAGATCCAGCGCGGCTACATGCCGCGGCCGACCTACTCCGCCCATTGGATCGCCCATGCCGGGCTGCGCCGCGCCGTGGCTGGCTTCTTGGATAGCGAGCGCCCGGCCGTGCAGTCCCATATGGAAGCGTTGGCTGAACTCTCGCCCTACCGTCAGGCCGGAGACTTGAAGGGCTGACGCGGCAGAACGGCGACGCCCGGCCATGCGGCGGGCAAGGCCGGCGTTTGCAGCCAGCCGGCCCGTGGCACCTCATGTGGCGCTGCGGCGACGAGGCGGCCCTCCCGCCAGCGTGCGGCCTTGCTCCGCAGCATTTCCGAGATCAGGAGCGGCACGAAGGCGTCAGGCGTCATGCCGAATGCGAGCGTCGCATGGCTACGGAACCACGGCGCATCGAGCAGGGCGCCGGGAATCGCGGACTCTTCAAGGCCATCGGTCAGCATCAGGTTGTGGGAGAAGATGCGCTTGCAAGCGTGCCAGGCGACCTGCTGCGGCTTCTCCCGCCAACTGCGCAGGCGGCGGCGGGCGCGATCGAACGCCTGGGGCAAATCGGTGATCACCGGGCCGTGGCCGGAATAGCCGGTGCGGGCCGGAAGCCTCGCCAGGCGTTCGATGCTGTCAGCCGCGCGGTCCAGGGAATCCTGGCCCTCCCGGTAAGGGTTCAGCCAGCCAACGTCGGCGTCGTGCAGCGCGTCCCCCAGCACCAAGATTTCATGTTCCGCCGAATACAAGCTGATGTGCCCGGCCGTGTGCCCCGGCGTCGCCACCACCTGCCAAGTCCACCGTCCCGCGCTCACCATGTCGCCGTCGTGCAGCCGCCGGTTCACCTCATACGGCTCGATTGGCTGCCGCAGCCAGTCGGCGCGGCACGCATCGGGGTCGCGACCGTTCACCAGCGCCGCCTCATCCGCCTGCGCCGCGATGAAGACACCGTGCTCCGCCTGCAGGGCATGATTGCCGCCGCTGTGGTCGCAATGGAAATGCGTGTTGACGACCAGGCTCAGCGCGGACGGCGCGACGCTTTGCGTTTCGAGCCAGCCCAGCAGTTCCGGAACGTCGGCGCCGAAGCCGCTATCGATCAGCACCGGGCGGCTGCCGTGCAGCAGGACGACGTTGGCGCTGGGATATGGACGCTGGAAGAAGCTGATGGGGATCATGGGACCCGGGTAGCATGGCGCAACGGAATTTCCACTCATCTAAGCTATCTTCGCGCCATGTCGAAGAGGCCGCTTGTGGAGCCGGACGGAGTTGCTTGGTGCGGCAGCGCGTTAAAATTTGTTGCGAGTCCGCCGTATGGCGGCACGGGGGTGCTGCGGGACGCCCTGGCCACACTTCCCGGTGCGCGGGATTGGGCGGTCCTGCTGAACTACCGCCTGCTGCGGCTGGGCCGTCGGGTGGATGCGATCCTGGTCACGCCGGGCGCGGTCCTGGTGTTCCGCATCGTGTTGGATGTGTCCCGGTTCCGGCCCGCTGACCGGGTTGCGGTTGAGGACGCTGCCCTCGACCTCGCCGATTTTCATTGCGGCTGCCGACGCATGCCGGTCATCCCGATCCTGGTCGTGCCCAACGGCGACCGTCCGCGCGGTGGCCAGCCGCTGCCGCTATGGGGCGCGGCGCCCATCGTCGAGACGACCCGCTTGCTGCTGCCGGGTCTGCTGCGCGACGTTGCCCAAGGCTTCCCGGCGGTGCCGGACGTCCCACCGCCCGAGTTGTGGGCCGCGGCGCCTTACCGTCCCGTTCCGGCCTTGGTGGAGGCGGCCTGCCTGCTTTATGCCCGCCATGATGTCACGGCGCTGACGCTGGCGCAGGCCGGGCGCGGCGGCCTCGCCCGCACCGCGGCCTCGGTGGCGGAGGCTGTCGGGCGCGCAGAGGCGGACGGGCAGAACTGCGTGGTGTTCGTGACCGGTCAGCCCGGCGCCGGCAAGACGTTGTGCGGCCTCGACCTCGCTTTCGCCCGGCCGGGTGCCGCGTTCCTGACCGGCAACCCGACGCTGGTGCATGTCTTGCGGGAAGCCTTGGTGCGGGACGCCGCCGGGCGCGGCATGGCGCGGCGGGCGGCGCAGCGACGGATGGAAGGGGTGATCCAGGCCCTGCCCCGGTTTCGCGATCACCACGTGCGGGAGCCTGGACCGCCGCCGGAGCGCATGCTGGTCATCGACGAGGCGCAACGCTGCTGGACCGCGGCCCACGCTGTCGGCAAGACCCGCAACCGTCCGGTTCCACTGTCCACCTCGGAGGCCGGCCATCTGCTCGACATCATGGCCCGGCGCCGGGGCGGCGCGGTGATCGTCTGCCTGCTCGGCGGCGGGCAGGAAATCCACGATGGCGAGGGCGGCATCGCCGAATGGGGTCGGGCCTTGGCCAAGCGTCCAGAATGGTGCGCCGTCGCGCCGTCCGACGCCTTGCGGGCCGAGGATCCTCGCCAACGCCTGCTGCCCGGTCCGGCCCTGGCGGCCGATGACCGGCTGCACCTGAGCCAACCCGTGCGCAGCGTCCATGCACCCTCCGCCGCGGCATGGGTCGGGGCGGCGCTGTCCAATCAGCCGCAAGAAGCAAACAACATTGCCCGGACCATGGGCGACCTGCCATTCCGCCTCACGCGGTCGCTGGACGCGATGCGGCGGGCGCTGCACGGCCGCGGCACGCGACAATCTGGGTTGCTCGCCAGCTCCCATGCTCGCCGCCTTCGGGCGGAGGGGGTGGGCAGCGTGTTGCCGCACCAGGACGAGGACGCGGTGGCCCGCTGGTTCCTGGACCGCTGGCCGGACATCCGCAGCGCTGACGCGCTAGAAGTCGTGGCGACCGAGTTCTGCGTGCAAGGACTTGAGCTTGACCATGCCGGGGTCTGCTGGGATGCAGACCTGGTCCGCACGGTTGAGCGTATGGGCTGGCAGGCGCGGAGCCTGCGTGGCGCCGCCTGGACCACGCTGGGCCGGGCCGAGGCGGTGTCGAACCGGCTCAACGCCTATCGCGTGCTGCTGACCCGCGCCCGGTTCTCGACGGTGATCTGGGTGCCGCGAGGCGCCGCGCGGGACATGACCCGTGACCCGGAACGATATGACGCGGTGGCGGAATACCTGCTGGCGTGCGGGATCATTCCGCTAGACGAAGCATCGGCCTTGGCGGAAGATAAGGGCATGGCCGAGCCGACGCTGTTGTGATTCGCCTGCTCGCTGCACTGCTGCTGCTGACGGGCGCTGCGCAGGCAGCCGAATTGCGGGTCGCAACCTGGAACCTCGAATGGCTGACTGCGCGCCCGGCCGACGATCCGGCGCTGCCCGAGAACGTACGGCCGAAGCGTCCAGAGGACATCGACACCCTCCGCCGCTACGCCCTGACGCTTGACTTCGACGTGATCGCATTTCAGGAAGTGGACGGACCCGGCATGGCCGCCCAGGTTTTCCCGACGGAGCGCTACGCCATCGTCACCACCGCGGATGACGTGGTGCAGCGCGTCGGCTTTGCCGTTCGCCACGGCATCCCAGTGCGCCGCAACCCTGACCTGGTCGGACTCGACGTGTTGCCCGGCGCTGCCCACCGCCTGCGCAGTGGTGCGGACATCACGCTTGACTTGCCCGGCGGACGACTGCGCCTGCTGGCGGTGCACCTGAAGTCTGGGTGCAACCGTGACCGGCTTTCCGGTGCGCAGGCCACCAACCTGAGCCGAACCTGCGAAACGCTGCGCCGGCAAATCGCTCCGCTTCAGGGCTGGATCGCTCAACGGCGGGAGGATGGCGTGCCATTCGTGCTGCTCGGAGACTTCAACCGGCAAATGGATGGCCCGGACGAGCTTTTGGCTGCCTTGGCGAGAACGGCCCCGCTGGCCCGCGCGACGGCAGGGCGTGCCAGCCCGTGCTGGGGCGGCGGCAGCTTCATCGATCACATCCTGGCCGGCGGCGCGGCCCGGAGCTGGATGGTGCCGGACAGCCTTAGGGTCATGGTCTACCGGGAAACCGGCGACGCGGCAAAGGAGCAGCTTTCCGACCATTGCCCGGTGTCCGTCCGCTTCCGCCTGCCGGACTAG